>CANQUG010000040.1 GCA_947626985.1 uncultured Lachnospiraceae bacterium
AACTGTTAGCACTCACTAAAAATGAGTGCTAAATTTTTCTTGACATTTGAGAAAAACGGTATTACTATATGGAAAGAACAAAAAAGAAAAAATTCTTCATAAAAGGAGTGTGTCAGCATGGCTGTAAAACATGGAAGTTTATCGATCAACAGTGAGAATATTTTCCCGATCATTAAAAAGTGGCTGTACTCTGACCATGATATTTTTGTACGTGAGATGGTGTCCAACGGCTGCGACGCCATTACGAAACTGAAGAAGCTGGAGATCATGGGCGAGTACACCTTCCCGGACAAGTATAAGCCCAGCATCCGGATCGTGGTGAATCCGGAGGAGAAAACCCTGAAATTCATCGATAACGGTATCGGCATGACGGCCGACGAGGTGGAGGAGTATATCACCCAGATCGCCTTCTCCGGCGCGACGGAATTCCTGGAGAAATATAAGGACAAGACGACGGACGACCAGATGATCGGCCATTTCGGACTGGGCTTCTACTCAGCCTTCATGGTTGCGGACGAGGTGCACATTGACACCCTTTCTTATCAGAACGGAGCTGCTCCCGTTCACTGGTCCTGCGACGGCGGAACGGAATATGAGCTCACTGAGGGAAATAAGGTGGAACCGGGAACGGAGATCACCCTCTTCCTGAATGAACAGAGCGTGGAATTTGCCAATGAGTACCGCATGCGGGAAGTGATCGAGAAATACTGCTCCTTCATGCCTGTGGAGATCTTCCTGTCCAAGGAGAACGAGGAGCAGCAGTATGAGACCATCGACGAAGCGGACCTGAAAGAGGACGACGTGGTGGTGGAGCATATCCATGAGGATGCGAAGACCGAGGAGAAGGAAAACGAAAAGGGAGAGAAGGAGATCGTGGAGGTTTCCCCGGCCAGAGAAAGGGTGAAGATCCACAAGCGCCCCGTTTCCCTCAGCGATACCGCTCCCCTCTGGACGAAGCATCCCAACGACTGCAAGGAGGAGGACTATAAGGAATTTTACCGCAAGGTATTCCTGGACTATAAGGAGCCGCTGTTCTGGATCCACCTGAACATGGATTATCCCTTTAACCTGAAGGGTATCCTCTACTTCCCCAAGATCAACACGGAGTATGATTCCATCGAGGGTACCATCAAGCTTTACAATAACCAGGTATTTATCGCCGACAATATCAAGGAAGTGATTCCGGAATTCCTGCTTCTGCTGAAGGGCGTCATCGACTGTCCGGATCTTCCTCTGAACGTATCCAGAAGCGCTCTGCAGAACGACGGATTCGTGAAGAAGATCTCCGAGTATATCACCAGGAAGGTGGCGGACAAGCTTACCGGAATGTGCAAGACGGACCGTGAATCCTATGAGAAATACTGGGACGACATCAGCCCCTTCGTGAAATACGGCTGCATCAAGGAGCCCAAGTTCGAGGAGAAGGTTCATGATTTCCTCCTGTTTAAGAATCTGGACGGCAAATATCTGACCCTGAAGGACTGCATCGAGGAGAATAAGAAGGAGTCCGAGGCCGCAGCGGACGAAACGAAAGAGGACGCTCCCGCAGATGAGACGAAGGAGGAAGCTCCGGCAGAGACGAAGGAAGAGGAAAAGAAGGATTCCGACGAGGAAAAAGAGCCTGAGAAGACCACCATCTTCTACGTGACGGACGAGATCCAGCAGAGCCAGTATATCAATATGTTCAAGGAAGCAGGCAAGGACGCCGTCATCCTTCATCATAACATCGACGCTCCCTTTATCTCTCATCTGGAGCAGAAGGACGAGCATATCCAGTTTAAGCGCATCGACGCCGACCTGACGGAGGAGCTCCGGGAGGAAGAGAAGGTGAGCGGGGACGCGGTGAAGTCACTCACGGAGCTGTTCCGCAAACACCTGAATAAGGAGAAGCTGGAAGTCCGGGTGGAGAAGCTGAAAAACGATTCCGTATCCGCCATGATCACTCTCTCCGAGGAAAGCCGCCGGATGCAGGACATGATGAAGATGTACAATATGTACGGCATGGATCCCGGCATGTTCGGAGGCGAGGAGACTCTGGTGCTCAATGCCAATCATCCGCTGGTGAAGTATGCCCAGGAGCATCAGGATTCCGAGCATATCGACCTGATCTGCCAGCAGCTTTATGATCTGGCCATGCTGAGTCACAAGCAGCTTTCCCCTGAGGATATGACGAAATTTGTCCAGAGGAGCAATCAGATCCTGATGCTTCTCACAAAATAAGGAGAGATCCGATTTTTGAATCCAGAAAGATCCGAGTTCTGAAACCGGAAACTTTCGATTTTTAAAACCAGAACCTTCCTAAAAAAAGGCATGGATCCGGAATTCGGATCCACAGTCACAAAAAGCAAATAAGAAACATAAGAAGATCCCGGGATACCCCGAAAAGGGCGTCCCGGGATTTTGTGATATATTGTGCTTTTTTATGAAACATCCCTGCGGATGTGCGGAAATTGGCATCAGCTTCTTGACAAAAAGAATCTGGATTTTTATCCTAAAAGCAGGACTGCTGCCGGCACGCCTGTCCTGTGATATGTCGAAAAGGAACGAAAAAACTTGATAAAAACCGAAGAGGTTAGAAAAATCCAGAAAAAACACGAGTTTAATCCTTTTGTTTCGAAAAATGTATGGAAAATCGAAAATGGGCAATATTTGTCGTATAATATAGCCTGTCAGCAGGGAGACGTCCCTTCCGGGCTGATCATATAACAAAGGACCATTTGATCATACATTTTGAAAAAGCGATGCAGGGAGGAATAGGAATGAAAGAAGTATATCGCTTAATCAGAAAATTAGGTGCAACATCAAAGTACAAAGGATATTATTTTGTGGCTGAAGCAGTGAGAATTTCTATGGAAAAACAGGGGCGTCCCATGAGGATCACCAAAGAGATTTATCCCTATCTTGCAAAAAAATTCAAGTCTACCCCTATGAACGTGGAACATGATATCCGGACCGTGGTGAATGTATGCTGGGTTGCAAATAAAAAATCGCTGGATCACATCGCGGGTTATTCTTTAAACTACAAGCCTACGAACAGCGAGTTTGTAGATATGCTGGCCTATTACCTGCTGCAGGACGAGAAATGAACGGAGTGTCGGACAGGAAGCTACAGTTCCTCGAACAGAATCTTCCTGGTTTGAAAATAGCTGAGGATGGTACTGTCCCAGTACTGTTCCAGGGATTTGTCCGGAATAAAAATCTGAGTGGCCACTCCTGTGGTGCAGAGCAGTTCCCTGTTTTTGTACTGCACATTGAGAAAAAGCCTGCTGATCAGATCCGGAGAAACGGAAAGGTTCAGCTTTTTCAGAGCAGACTGGGTCTGCCGGCGGGAGAGCTGAAGGATAAGCTTAAAAGTCAGCGGGGTTCGCTTCCCGCGGATCACGGAGTAGCAAAAGGGTTTCAGATCCTTCCAGAGAGAGCAGCTTCTGCCGGACTGCTCCAGTATTTCTCTGGCGTCCGTATCAAAGAAATCCTTTCGAAGTCGTCCGTCAATGGAAAATGTGCTGAAGGTGGTGATGGAAACCTCCGACGCTTCGAAGTAGTCGAAGGTATCTCCCACCAGCAGTCTGTTCATGAAATCTTTGACATCAGTGATTTTCAGCGCGATCATATAAAATCTCCCTTAACTGTTTATGGATGTATTATAAAGCACAGGGAAAAAAAAGAACAGAGTTTTTCTAAAAAGTCTTTTCAAACACAGTGCGATGTGTTAAGATGTATGTGGTATTTAAAACCACATATAATAGAAAAGAGGACGATATAATTGAGCTTTAAAGTTGTAATAGATAGTTGCGGTGAACTTTTAGATAAATGGAAGCATGATCCCAGATTCGAATCGGTTCCCCTGACCCTTATGGTGGGCGGGGAGACCATTATCGATGATGAGACTTTTAATCAGAAGGAATTTCTCAGGAAGGTGGCGGAGTGTCCGGAGTGCCCCAGATCCGCATGTCCCTCTCCGGAAAGGTACATGAAGGCTTTCCGGTGCGATGCGGACCACGTTTACGGGGTGACCCTCTCCGCGGAACTCAGCGGCTCCTACAACAGCGCGGTCCTGGGGAAAAATCTTCTTCTGGAGGAGGAGCCGGATAAAAAGATCCATGTGTTTAATTCCTGCTCGGCGTCCATCGGTCAGACGCTGATCGCCATGAAGATCCAGGAGCTGGAGGAGGCGGGAGCATCCTTCGAGGAAGTGGTGGAGAAGGTGGAGGACTATATTTCCGGGCAGGACACTTACTTTGTACTGGAAAATCTGGAGACTCTGCGCAAAAACGGACGTCTCAGCAAGGTCAAGGCTCTGGTGGCCAGCGCTCTGAAGATCAAGCCGGTGATGTGCTCCACTCCGGAGGGAAATATCGCCCAGCTGGATCAGGCCAGGGGAATGAACAAGGCCCTGGTGAAGATGGTGGACCGTATCGCGGAGCGGACCAGAGATCCTGAAAAGAAATGTCTGGCCATTTCCCACTGCAATTGCGAATCCAGAGCCATGCTCCTTAAGGAAACTCTTCAGGAACGGCTGAGACCTTTATCCATCACGGTTCTGGATACGGCGGGAGTCAGCAGCATGTATGCCAATGACGGCGGTGTAATTGTTGTAGTTTAATGCTTTTCTTTTGGGATAAGATGTGCTATAATTGTTAAGATCAATTTGCACAGCACAAAGGAGATGTAACAATGAGTCAAAAAAAAGTGGATGCTTATAAGGCGCAAAAAGCAAACCGCGAGAAGATCATGAAGAAGGAGAAGGCGGTCCTGCGTCTGGAAAAGCTGGCGGCAGCGGTGGTGTGTGTCGTTGCGGTATGCTGGCTGGGTTATTCCGTGTATGACAAGATTGTCTCGGTTCAGGATACGGTGGTAACGGAGACGGTGATGGATGTTACCGCGCTGGATGATTATCTGACGGATCTGTCCCTGCAGCTGGAGGATGCGGAAGAGGACGAAGCGGACACGGAAGCCGCGGAGGTTTCTGACGAGGACGGCGCAGACGTATCCGAAGAAACAGAGGAGGACGCCTCTGAGGAGAGCCAGGAGAGCGCTGATTCTGACGAGGACGGCGCAGACGTATCCGAGGACACGGAGGAGGACGCCCAGGAGAACAGCGGTTCTGATGAGGACAGCGCAGATGCATCCGGAGAGGCAGAGGAGAGCGCCGCGGAGGAGAGCCAGGAGAACAGTGATTCCGAGGACGCCGGCGCAGACGTATCCGAAGAGAATTAGGTCCTGAGAGATCAAAAATAAAAAACCCCGGCATTACACCGGGGTTTTTTGTGATTAGTAGACAGTATTGCGATTTAGATCAAGAAAATCAATTTATAATTTGGTAACGTTGGCAGCCTGCATTCCGCGTGCGCCTTCCGTCAAATCATAAGTCACGGCCTGACCCTCATCCAGAGATTTAAATCCTTCGCCATTGATTGCTGAAAAATGAACGAATACGTCGGCTCCATCCTCACCTGTGATAAAGCCGTAGCCTTTTTCCGCGTTGAACCATTTTACCGTTCCTTTGTTCATGCCTGTTACCTCCATAAATAAATAAAAAGTTGAAGAGTCCATCTGATAATAAAAATCACCAGATTTTACAGACTATATCATGTAATATATAATCTCTAAAAACTAGTGATTTTATATTAAATAATGTAGGGTATGGTTTGATTATATGCCTCCTTAAAAAAAATGTCAAGGCAATTCTGAATAGTTTCCCAAAAAAATGAACGATGGTCAATTGGAAAAAAGTACTTTATTTCACAGGAGTTATCGTGTATTATGGAAGGTGGAAATTTTTGCGCAAAGTAGACCGAAAAAATCAGGCTTTTTGGGCCGGCCTGTCAGGCTGACCGGAAAGGAGCGGAGTTGATGGGAATTCTGATTCAGGGCGGACGGGTGACGGACGCCGCCACAGGCACCGATAAAATTGCAGATTTGTATTTGAAAAACGGAATTATTCAGGAAATTGGACAAAATCTGAAAAAAAAAGAAATGACGGATTCGGTGATCGACGCCAGGGGCTGTTCCGTCCTGCCGGGGCTGGTGGATCTCCATGTTCATTTCCGGGATCCCGGACAGGAATATAAGGAGGATATCGGGACCGGCTCCCGCGCCGCTGCCCGGGGAGGCGTGACCACAGTGGTGGCCATGCCCAATACCGCTCCTGTAGTGGACTGTCCGGAACAGGTGAATTATGTCCGGGAGAAAGCCGGGAGAGTTTCAAAGATTCATGTGCTTCAGGCGGGAGCCATCACCAGGGGAGAGGCCGGAAGGGAGCTCTCGGATATTCCCGGGATGGCCGCGGCGGGAATTCCCGCTCTCTCGGAGGACGGAAAATCCGTGATGGACAGCGGCCTGTGCCGGGACGCCATGAGGCTGGCCGCACAGTATGATCTGCCGATTTTCGCCCACTGCGAGGATATCAATCTGCGGGGCGGCGGCTGCATGAACGACGATGAGAATGCCAGGAGGCTGGGGCTTCCCGGCATCAGCAACAGTGTGGAGGATGTGATCGCCGCCAGGGATATCATTCTGGCCCTGGAGACCGGCGCCAGGCTTCATCTCTGCCACTGCTCCACGGCGGGAGTGGTAAACATGATGGAGCAGGTGCAGGCGCTGGGAGCCGGGGACCGGATCACGGCGGAAGTCTGCCCCCATCATTTTGTTCTTTCCTCCGATGATATCCGGGAGGATGATCCCGATTATAAGATGAATCCTCCCCTCCGCACCAGGAAGGACGTGGAGGCTCTGAAGAGAGGACTGAAGAACGGAGCCATCAGCGTGATCAGCACCGATCATGCTCCTCACAGCCGGGAGGACAAGGGCACATCCATGAAAAAATCCGCCTTCGGCATTGTGGGACTGGAGACCAGCTTCGCTCTGTCCTACACGGAGCTGGTGGAGACGGGAATCCTCACCATGACGGAGCTGGTGGAAAAGATGTGCTGGAATCCGGCTCAGATTCTGGGAATCCCCGCCGGAACGCTTCAGGCGGCGCATCCTGCGGACGTGATCATCGCGGATACCCGGGAAGAATATGTGATAGATAAAGACCGGTTCCTGTCCAAAGGGAAGAATACGCCTTTCCACGGGCGCAGAGTGAAGGGAAAGATCCTGTACACTATCTGCGGCGGAGAGATCGTATACCGGGATCCGGAAACAGAAAAGCAGGAGGACTTGTCATGATCAATAAGCTTGTTGAAAAAATTCGAAAAACCGGCGCTCCCGTTGTGGTGGGCCTGGATCCCATGCTGGGATATATTCCTGAACATATTCAGAAGGCGGCCTTTGAACAGTACGGAGAAACTCTGGAGGGGGCCGCGGAGGCGGTCTGGCAGTTCAATAAGGGGATCGTGGACGCCGTGTGGGATCTGATCCCGGCGGTGAAGCCCCAGATCGCCATGTATGAGCAGTTCGGCATTCCCGGACTGGAAGCTTATAAAAAGACGGTGGATTACTGCCATTCCAGAGATCTTGTGGTGATCGGAGATGTGAAGCGGGGAGACATCGGTTCCACCTCCGCAGCCTACGCCGCGGGCCATCTGGGCAAAGTTCAGGTGGGCGGCAGCAGGCTTTCCGCTTTCGGCGTGGACTTCGCTACCGTAAACCCCTATCTGGGCTCGGACGGAGTGAAGCCCTTTATGGATGTGTGCAGAGAGGAAAAAAAGGGCCTGTTTATTCTGGTGAAAACCTCCAATCCTTCCAGCGGAGAATTCCAGGACCGGCTGACGGACGGCCGTCCCCTCTATGAGTGGGTGGGCGAACAGACGGCCCGCTGGGGGGAGGAGCTGATGGGAGAGGAGTACAGCTATGTAGGCGCTGTGGTGGGAGCCACCTACCCGGAAATGGGCAAAGCGCTCCGCAGGATCATGCCCAGAACCTTTATCCTGGTGCCCGGATACGGCGCTCAGGGAGGAAAGGGAGCGGATCTGGTCCATTTCTTTAATGAAGACGGACTGGGGGCCATAGTGAACTCCTCCAGAGGAATCATCGCTGCCTGGAAACAGGAAAAATACGCCGGGTTCGGCCCGGAGAATTACGCGGACGCCTCCCGGAAAGCTGTGGAGGATATGATTGAGGATATCAGCGGAGCTCTGAAGGAACGATAAGACGGATGAGGAGGATGCCATGAGTAAAAAGGTGAAGGGATGCCTGGAGGTGATCAGCCAGGAGGCCCTGGGGACAGGGATTTACAGCCTGTGGCTTGCGGCGGGGGAAATGGCGGAGGCTGCCCTGCCGGGACAGTTCGTTTCCCTGTACAGCGGAAATGGAAGCAGGCTGCTGCCCAGACCCATCAGCATCTGCGAAATTGACAGGGAAAAGGGCCGCCTCCGCCTGGTTTACCGGGTGACGGGACCCGGAACGGGAACGGAGGAGTTTTCCCGTTTAAAGCGGGGCGACAGCGTCCGCGCTCTGGGACCTCTGGGAAACGGGTTCCCTCTTTCGCCGGCTGAGGGAAAGAGGGTGCTTCTCATGGGGGGAGGAATCGGAATTCCGCCCATGCTGGAGACCGCCAGGCAGCTCGGAGGCGAAAAAATCATTGTTCTGGGATACCGGGACGAGCTGTTTCTGAAAGAAGAATTTGAAAAGCACGGAAGCGTTTACGTGACCACGGAGGACGGAAGCGCGGGAACCAGAGGAAACGTGCTGGACGCTGTCCGGGAACACGGCCTCTCCGGCGACTTGATCTTTGCCTGCGGCCCTCTGCCCATGCTCCGGGCTGTGAAGGCCTTCGGCCTGGAGAAGAATATTCCCTGCTATGTTTCCATGGAGGAGCGTATGGCCTGCGGAGTGGGGGCCTGCCTGGCCTGCGTGTGCGGCTCGGAGAAGGTGGACGACCATTCCCGCGTGTGCAATAAACGGGTGTGCAGGGACGGTCCGGTATTCTTAAGTACGGAGGTAACGATATGAACAGTCTGAGCGTAAATCTGGCAGGCGTGGAGCTGAAAAATCCGGTGATGACCGCCTCCGGCACCTTCGGCTCCGGAATGGAGTACAGCGAATTCGTGGATCTGAACAGGCTGGGAGCCGTGGTGACCAAGGGAGTGGCAAGCGTCCCCTGGCCCGGAAATCCCACCCCCAGAGTGGCCGAGACCGCCAGCGGAATGCTGAACGCCATCGGCCTGCAGAATCCGGGGATCGATGTGTTCTGCGAGAGGGACATCCCCTTTCTGAAGCAGTTTGACACGAAGATCATTGTGAACGTGTGCGGAAAAACGGAGGAGGATTACTGCAGCGTGGTGGAGCGTCTGTCCGACGAGCCGGTGGACCTTCTGGAGATCAATGTTTCCTGCCCCAACGTAAAGGAGGGGGGAATCGCCTTCGGCCAGAATCCGGCGGCGCTGGAGTCCATCACGAAGAAGGTGAAGAAATACGCCGCTCAGCCTGTGATCATGAAGCTCAGTCCCAATGTGACGGATATCGCGGAGATGGCCAGAGCCGCGGAGGCGGGAGGAGCGGACGTTCTTTCCCTCATCAACACCATTACGGGAATGAAGATCGACGTCCGCCGGAGGACCTTTGTCCTGGCCAACAGGACCGGAGGGCTGTCCGGACCTGCCGTGAAGCCGGTGGCGGTGCGCATGGTTTATCAGGCGGCGGGCGCGGTGAAGCTTCCCATTATCGGTATGGGCGGGATCGCCACGGCGGAGGACGCCATGGAGTTTATCCTGGCAGGAGCCACGGCGGTGTCCGTGGGAACTGCTAATTTTACCAATCCCTGCGCCACGGCGGAGATCGTGGAAGGTCTGGAAAGATATCTGGAGGAGCAGCATGTGGAGGATATCCGGGAACTGATCGGAGCCGTAAGGTGACGGCATGCGGCACGCTCCCGGGGCGGACAGACGGAAAAGAGAAAAGAGGTCCTAAAACCGCAGGTATTCGGCGGACTGCTGCCGGACCCTGCAGACAGGAGGAAACGATTATGGAAGCGTACAAACAGGAATTTATTGAATTTATGATAGACTGCAGCGTATTGAAGTTCGGGGACTTTGTGACGAAATCCGGACGGAAGACGCCCTTCTTTGTCAATACGGGTTTTTACCGGACGGGGGCTCAGCTCCGCAGACTGGGAGAATACTATGCAAGGGCCATCCACGGCGCATTCGGACTGGACTTTGACGTGCTGTTCGGGCCGGCCTACAAGGGAATCCCCCTCACGGTGGCTGCCACCATGGCCATCAGCGAACACTACGGAAAGGATATCCGCTACTGTTCCAACCGCAAGGAAGTGAAGGACCACGGAGATAAGGGAATCCTGCTGGGAAGTCCCATCCTTGACGGCGATCGGGTAGTCATCATCGAAGATGTGACCACCGCCGGAACGTCCATAGAGGAGACCCTTCCCATTATCAAAGCCCAGGGCGAAGTCAGTCCCGTCGGCCTGGTGGTTTCCGTGGACCGCATGGAACGGGGAAAGGGAACGAAGAGCGCCCTGAAGGAAATTCAGGAAAAATACGGCCTTCGCACTGCCGCCATCGTCACCATGGCCGAGGTGGTGGAGCATCTGTACAACAGGGAATATAAGGGAAAAGTGATCATCGACGATACATTAAAGGCAGCCATCGACGCATACTATGAACAGTACGGAGCAGAGTAAAGGAGTGTTGGGAAATGAATGAAAAGGTTTATAAGACAATGGCCAGAACAGGAGCGGGAAATGTGGCTCTGGGAATCGTCGTTCTCGTCAGCGGCATTGCTTCGGGGGTCATGATGATCATCTGCGGCGTCAGGCTGCTGAAACGGAAATCGGAAATTTTGATATGACGCCAGGCCGGAGGGGCTGCGGCAAAATACGGCGGAACGCAGTTCCGGGGAGCTTTTTTCCGGAAAGGGCGGGCGGCGTGATTTGCGGCAGCCTCTTCGGGCGGTCAGGACAGGGGAAAAATATTGAAAGAAATAGCGCAGAAGGAAATAAGACGGAAGGAATCGGGGCAGAAGAAGGAACATCCGGCGAAAAAAGGCCGGGAAAGCCTGGCGGTCCCTTTTTCGTCGGGTTTCCGGATCCGGCAGACCGTCGGGTGCCTTTTGGTGTTCTACATGCTGGTTCTCATGTATTTCCTGCTTTTTTCGGAGAGATACGGGAGAATTGCGGATTCGGGAGCCGTTTATCATTATAATCTGATCCCCTTCGCGGAGATCAGGAGATTCTGGACATACCGGGAGCAGCTGGGAAGTTTCGCCTTTTATACCAATCTCTGGGGAAATGTGGCGGGATTTTTCCCCTTCGGATTTCTGCTTCCGGCAGTGTGCAGAGGGATGCGCAGCGGCTTCCTCATCCTTTTAAGCGGACTGACGCTGAGTCTGTGCGCGGAAGCCATTCAGCTGGTGACGAAGGTGGGATGCTTCGATGTGGACGATCTGATCCTGAATACTCTGGGAGCGTTTCTGGGGTATCTGGCGTTTGTCCTCTGCAGTCGTCTGAGGAGAGAATATTATGGCAAGAAGATATAGGTATGCCTTTGCGAAGAAAAAAGAGGCCTCCAGGGGAAAACTGTCCGTGGGGCTGTTTGCGGCTTCTCTCCTCCTGTTTTTCGCGGCGGTGGCCGTGGGATTTGCCCTGGAAGGCAGATTCGGCTTTGTTGTGGGAGGGATCTGCATGTTTGCCATGCTTCTCTCCATTTACGGATTTGCCATGGGGCTTTCCAGCTTTTCGCAGGAGGACTGCTCCCACAGGACCAGTATTGTGGGATCCATTGCCAACGGAGTGACCATGGCGTGCTGGCTGGGATTTTTTCTCATGGGGGTGTGAAAAAAGATGGATATGGAACGTCTGAAGCAGCAGATGGAATTTATTGTGGAAGCGGACAAGGTGAAGAACATTTTTCGCCAGAATTATCTGGCGGATGGGGAACGAAGGGAAAACGACGCGGAGCATTCCTGGCATATGGCGCTGATGGCGGTGCTGCTGAAGGAGTACGCCGCGGAGGAGATCGATCTGGCCCGGGTGCTTCCCATGGTGCTTGTGCATGATCTGGTGGAGATCGACGCGGGGGATACCTATGCCTACGATGAGGCGGGCGCTCTTACCAAGGCGGAGAGGGAGACCAGAGCGGCGGACAGGATTTTTGCCATACTGCCCGAGAATCAGGGGAAATGGCTCCGGGGACTCTGGGAGGAATTCGAGGCCTATGAGACGGCGGACGCCAAATACGCCCACATGCTGGATAACTGTCAGCCGCTTCTTTTAAACCATGCTTCCGGCGGGAAGAGCTGGATGGAGCATCAGGTGAAAAAAAGTCAGATTTATAAGCGGAATCAGCACACCGGGGAGGGCTCCGGAGAAATTTGGGCCTACATGCAGACTCTGGTGGAAGAGAATATACGGCTGGGACATGTGATAGATGAATGAAGAAATGGAGATGATACTGTGGATGAATGGGTGAAGGAACGGTTTGGTCTTGCGAGAGACAGGATCAGGGAAATTGTTCAGGAAAACGAGGTGAAGGAGCCTTTTAGAGACTTTTTCCGGAGGACGGCGGGCTTTCTCGGGAAAACCGCGGAGATTTATGAAGAAAAACTGGAACAGGCTCCGGTGGAAAAACTGATGCGCTGGAACAGAGAGCTCTATGAGGACATTCTGCCGGCCAATTACGCCGAGTCCTACGGAAATCCGGCCTGCGCGGTGAGGAAGCTGGGGGAATACGGTCAGGCGTTTACCTTCCTCTACGGGGAGGTGAGAGGCGCGGCGGTGTTCGCCTTCGAAAAAAAGCTGTGGGACCTCACTATTGTCATGGAGCTGTTCCTGGAGGTGTACGCGGCCTTCGGGGAGGGGGAAATCCCGGAGGTAAAGTCGGTCCGGGATATTTTAAGATCCTATGTAAACGACTACTGTCAGGATATGATCCTGGAGAGAATAGAGGAGGGGCTGAACCCGGATATGGATTTTGCCCTGAATATCATCATGCACAATAATCTGTCCGACGTCCGGTACCTCTATCTTTACGGGGAGTATGTCTCCTCCAATGAGCTGGAGACCGCCAGGTTCCTGAACAGCCTCCCGGCGGAGCAGGTGGAGGAGATGGCCAGGACCTATACGGAGGGATACCGCCTGGGCTTTGTGAACGGAGGGAAGGATCTCTCCAGGAAAAAGACGGTGAATATCCGGTACAATCTGGGATTCGAGCGGATGGTGAAGGCTGCGGTGCTGCAGTTTAAGAAGATGGGACTGCGGCCGGTGATCTACCGCCACGCCACCCATGCGGTGAATAAGAGAGGACAGCTGCGCATCGGATATACGGGAGGCGTGGCCAATCCCCAGTACGATTACGATCACCGGCAGGATATCGCCCTGTTTCTGGACAGCGATTTTGTGCAGAGGAAGCTGCGCTCCACCCAGGAGGCCTACGAGGAATTCCGGGAGGAGGCCGGACTTCTGGGAGGACCGGCCTGCATCGAAACCTTCGGAGAGAAGCCCTTTGAGCCGGAGAGCAAGCCGGAGGCTCTGACCCTCAGCGAAGAGCAGCAGAAGCTCATGGTGGAGATGAACAACGAGATGAGCCAGATTGTGAACCGGTACGTGCGGCATGATGAAGGAAGCTTCACCATTATCGCCTATCCGGTGCCGGAGATCGGAGAGAAGTTCCCGGAGATCTTCCGGGAAATCGTAAAGATCAATACGCTGGACTACCGGCTGTACCAGCGCATACAGCAGACCATGATCGACGCCATGAACACGGCGGAATGGGCGGAGATCAAAGGAGCGGGGGACAATGAGACGGATCTCAGGATTCATCTTTATAAGCTGGAGGATCCTTCCCGGCAGGCCATCTTTGAAAACTGTCTGGCGGACGTGAATATTCCGGTGGGAGAAATCTTCACTTCTCCGGTGCTCACCGGAACCAGCGGACTGCTTCATGTAAAGAAGGTTTATCTGCAGGGGCTGCTCTTCAGAGATCTGAAGCTGGAGTTTAAGGACGGTCTGGTGGTGGATTACTCCTGCGGCAATTTCGACAGCCCCGAGGAGGGCCGGAGATATATAGAGGATAATATCCTTCAGCACCACGAAAAGCTTCCTATGGGTGAGTTCGCCATCGGGACAAACACCACGGCCTATGTGGCGGCGCAGAAATATCAGATCGGCGGAAAAATGCCCATTCTCATAGCGGAGAAGATGGGCCCCCACTTTGCGGTGGGAGATACCTGCTATTCCTGGGCCGAGGACACCCCGGTGAAAAATCCTGACGGAAAAGAGTGCGTGGCCAGGGATAACGAGATATCCCTCTTCCGGAAGACGGATCTGAACAAAGCGTACTACGGCTGCCACACCGACATTACCATCCCTTATGAGGAACTGGGCAGCATCCGCGTGACGGATTATGAGGGAAAGACCATATCCGTCATCGAGGGAGGACGTTTCGTCCTGCCCGGCACGGAGGAACTGAACATTCCGCTGGACGAAGCGTGAGACCGGCGTCTGCATGAGGGGAATACGGTCCTGTCAGAGCCGGTCCCAGGTCCAGGAGCGTGCGGTTCCCGCCGGTAAGAGAGGAGCACGGCTCCGTCGGCGCCGGTCACGGACCGGCGTGAGACCGGCGTCCGGGGCGAAATAGACGTTGACAGAAAATGGGAATCATCGTAGAATTTAGGTACTGTTATTTCCAGTGAGACACCAGCACAAATGAAGGAGGACAGGAATGGCAAAGGTAGGTATTGTCATGGGCAGCGATTCGGACATGCCCGTAATGAGCAAGGCAGCAGATATTCTGGAGAAGCTTGGAATCGAGTATGAAATGAGAATCATCTCCGCCCACAGGGAGCCGGACGTATTTTTTGAGTATGCCCGGACGGCGGAGGAAAAAGGCTTGAAGGTGATCATCGCGGGAGCGGGCATGGCGGCTCATCTTCCGGGCATGTGCGCGGCCATCTTTCCCATGCCGGTGATCGGGATCCCCATGCACACCGCTTCTCTGGGAGGCAGGGATTCCCTGTACTCCATCGTACAGATGCCCTCCGGCATCCCCGTGGCCACCGTGGCCATCAACGGCGGAGCGAACGCGGGACTCCTGGCGGCGAAAATCCTGGCGGTTTCCGATGAGGAGCTTCTGAAAAAGCTGAAGGCATACAGCAGAGAACTGAAGGAACAGGTGGAAGCGAAGGACGCCAGACTTCAGGAAGCGGGATATAAAAACTATTAAAAAGACCATCTGACTGGCAAATCATACGATACGGAGGACGATTATGGACTATAAGAACGCGGGCGTGGATATTGAAGCCGGATACAGATCAGTGGAACTGATAAAGCAGCACGTGGCGAAGACCATGAGACCGGAGGTCCTGGGAGGTCTCGGCGGATTTTCCGGAGCCTTTTCCATGAAGGCCTTCCAGGGGATGGAGGAGCCCACACTGGTTTCCGGAACCGACGGCGTGGGAACGAAATTAAAGCTGGCTTTTCTGATGGATCAGCATGACACCGTGGGCATCGACTGTGTGGCCATGTGCGTGAACGACATCGCGTGCGCGGGGGGCGAGCCCCTGTTTTTCCTGGACTACATCGCGTGCGGCAAAAACCGCCCGGAGAAGATCGCGGAGATCGTAAAGGGCGTGGCGGAGGGCTGCCTCCAGTCCGGCGCCGCCCTCATCGGAGGAGAAACCGCGGAGATGCCGGGTTTTTATCCTGAGGACGAGTACGACCTGGCGGGCTTCGCCGTGGGAATCGTGGACAAAAAAGATCTGATCACCGGGGAGGAGGTCCGGGAAGGGGACGTGCTCATCGGCATGGCCTCCTCCGGAGTGCACAGCAACGGATTCTCCCTCATCCGGAAGGTATTTGAGATGACCAGGGAATCCCTGGATACTTATTATGAGGAGCTGGGAACCACCCTCGGAAAAGCCCTTCTGGCTCCCACGAAGATCTATGTGAAGGCCCTGAAGTCCGTGAAGGAGGCCGGAGTGCGCATTCATGGCTGCAGCCACATTACAGGCGGCGGCTTCTATGAAAATGTGCCCCGTATGCTCGGCGAAGGAAAACGGGCCGTGATCAGAAAGGACAGCTATCCGGTGCCGCCTGTTTTCCGTCTCCTTGCGAAAACAGGAAATATCGAAGAGAAGATCATGTACAATACCTATAATATGGGCCTCGGCATGGTGCTGGCCGTATCCCCGGAGGACGCGGAGAAGACCATGGAGGCTATCCGTCAGGCCGGTGAAACTCCCTGCATCGTGGGACAGGTGGAAGCCGGTGAAAAGGGAGTGACATTATGTTAAAGGCGGCGGTTCTGGTGTCCGGCGGCGGAACCAATCTTCAGGCCATTCTGGACGGGATCCGCAGCGGGGCCGTCACCAATACGGAGGTGGCGGCGGTGATCAGCAACAATGCCGGAGCCTATGCCCTCACCAGAGCCCGGCAGCGCGGAATCCCTTCCCTGTGCATTTCCCCGAAGGATTATGAGACCAGGGCGGAATTTCACGGAGCCCTCTTAAAGGCCCTGAAGGACAGCGGCGCGGACCTGGTGGTTCTGGCCGGATATCTGGTGGCCGTTCCTCCGGAGATCGTGGAGGCATTTCCCGACAGGATCATCAATATTCATCCGTCCCTTATCCCTTCCTTCTGCGGAGTGGGATTTTACGGGCTGAAGGTGCACGAGCGCGTTCTGGAGAGAGGAGTAAAGGTGACCGGAGCTACGGTCCATTTTGTGGATACGGGGACGGATACCGGCCCCATCCTGCTCCAGAAGGCTGTGGAGGTGAAGCAGGGGGATACCCCGGAGATCCTCCAGAGACGGGTGATGGAGGAGGCTGAATGGATCCTCCTTCCCAGAGCCATCGACCTCATTGCCAATGGCCGGGTGAAGGTGGAGAACGGCAGAACGGTTATCAGCGGAGACTAAGGAGGAGTTATGAAGGTTTTAATAGTTGGAAGCGGCGGAAGAGAGCACGCCATCGCCTGGAGCGTCGCCAGAAGCCCCAGAGTGGAGAAGATCTACTGCGCTCCGGGAAACGCGGGAATTTCTCAGTATGCCCAGTGCGTGCCCATAGGCGCCATGGAGTTTGAAAAGCTGGCGGACTTTGCCCGGACAGAACAGATTGATCTGACCATTATCGGCATGGACGATCCCCTGGTGGGAGGCGTGGCGGACGTATTCGAGGCTCAGGGCCTGAAGGTGTTCGGACCGCGGAAAAATGCGGCGATCCTGGAGGGCTCCAAGGCTTTCTCCAAGGATCTTATGAAAAAATACGGGATCCCCACGGCCGCCTACGAGAATTTCCACGATCCGGGAAAGGCCCTGGAGTACCTCAGAACTCAGGCGAAATTCCCCATCGTTCTCAAGGCGGACGGCCTGGCCCTGGGAAAGGGCGTTCTCATCTGTAAGGATCTGGCCGAGGCGGAAGCCGGCGTGAAGGAGATCATGGAGGACAAAAAATTCGGAGACGCCGGAAACGCCATGGTCATTGAAGAATTTATGACGGGCCGGGAGGTATCCGTGCTTTCCTTCGTGGACGGAAAGACCATAAAAACCATGACCTCCGCCCAGGACCACAAGCGCGCCATGGACGGCGATCAGGGCCTGAATACGGGAGGAATGGGAACCTTTTCACCCAGTCCCTTCTACACGGAGGAGATCGACAGATACTGCCAGGAGCATATTTATCAGCCCACCGTGGACGCCATGGCGGCGGAGGGAAGACCCTTCACGGGCATTATTTTCTTCGGACTGATGCTCACTCAGGACGGACCGAAGGTTCTGGAGTACAATGCCCGCTTCGGAGATCCGGAGGCCCAGGTGGTGCTTCCCCGGATGGAGAACGACATGATCGACGTAGTGGAGGCCTGCATCGAGGGAAGACTGGATCAGGTGGAGCTGAAGTTCCAGGACAATGCCGCTGTGTGCGTCATCCTGGCCAGCGACGGCTATCCCGTGAAGTATGAAAAGGGCGTCCCCATTTACGGACTGGAGAATTTTGACGGAAAAGAGGGGTACTACTGCTTCCACGCAGGTACCGCCTTTAAGGACGGACAGATCGTCACCAGCGGCGGACGAGTGCTGGGGATCACAGCGAAGGGGAAGGACCTGAAGGAGGCCAGGAGCAATGCCTACAAGGCCACAGAGTGGGTATCCTTCGCCACCAAATACATGCGCCATGACATCGGAAAGGCCATCGACGAGGCCTGAGGCCGGGCGGGTGTTCTGAAAAAGAAAGAATAGAAACAGAGAGGATAAAGAGATGGGAATTAGTAAGGCAGAAGCGATCAGAGCGCTGCAGACCAGGGACTGCTATTTTGCGGCTTATTCCGCGGTTACCAGGCTTCCCTTTGTGAGCTGCGACGAGGAGAGCTTCAACGACCAGGCGTGGGTATTTGCCACGGAGGAGGGAGTGAAGAAATTCGGCCAGGAGAAGCTGAAGGAGAAGACTCTGATCATGGGCATGCGCTTTGAGAAGAAGGATTTTCTCCGCTTTTACGGGATCTTATACTCCATCGGCGTAAATTCCGTGGTGTGGAACAACGGAGAGGAAAGTCTGGAGGTGGAACTGAAGGATATCGCCAGACAGGCGGATTACAGCAAGCTGGAGCCGGAAAAACAGCCCCTGTTTAATTCCACCCTGCAGCTTTCCGGAATCTATTATCTTCAGGCTCTGCGCCGTCCGGTGGACAAGACGGAGCAGGAGGATCAGGAATTTATGGCGAACCGTCAGGCCAGTATCAGGGAGCTGGCGGAGGAATTCCTGGTAAATCTTCGGAAGGCTCAGTTTCTCGTGGCCCTGGATGTGGACCCCAACGATCCCAAAAAAGTGAATGTTCCTTATTTAAAGGATAAAAAGGAGCAGATTCTCCAGCCCGCCTTCACCGACGTGCTGGAGCTGCAGAAATTTATGGGCCAGAAGAAGTACAGAATTGTCAAAGTTGCCTTTGACAAGCTGCCGGGGATGCTGATCCAGCAGGCGTCAGCCTTTGTGATCAATCCTCTGGGCTTCAATCTTCCTCTTACCAGGGAGCAGATGAAGCAGCTCATCGGCGGATGAATAGGTTTTGTCAGAAAAACGGCTGCACAGGAGTCTGTAAATGGAAAAACTATTGACTGTAATTGTTCCCGTCTATAATATGGAGGACTATCTGAGACAGTGTCTGGATTCCCTGGCTCTCCCGGATTTTGAGGAAAGCCTGGAGGTGCTGGTGATTCTGGACGGTTCCACAGACCGCTCCGGCGACATCGCGAAGGAGTACGAAAAGACATATCCGGGGATTTTCCGGGTGATCCGGAAGAAGAACGGCGGACACGGCTCCGTGATCAATGCGGGAACGGGACTTGCGTCGGGAAAATACCTGAAGGTCCTGGACAGCGACGACTGGGTGGAGCAGAAGGCTTTTTCCCGTCTGCTCCGCTTTCTGGCAGGAACGGACGCGGACGTGGTGTGGACGAATTTTTACTGGGTTTATGATAAGGAACACAGAACAGAGGTCCAGAGACGGGAGCCCTTTCGGGGGGCGGAGTATGGAAAAGAATACCGCTTCGGGGACATTGCGGACAGACTGTTTATGAAGATGCACACCATGACCGTCCGGACGGAGGTGCTGAGAAAGACCGGGAAGCAGCTGGATGAACATTGTTACTATGTGGATGTGGAGTATGCGCTGTACCCGGTGCCCTGGATCAGGACCATTGTGTTTCTGGATGAATTCGTATATATGTATCGTCTGGGCAGACCGGGACAGAGCATGACGCTGACGCGGATGAGAAAGAACCGCAGAAATCACGAGAGGGTTCTTGCCAGCCTTCTGGATTTTTATGAGGAGCAGAAGAAAAGAGGGATTCCCCGGCCCTATCTTGCCTATCTGGAGAAGGAGATTGCCGGCGTGTTCTGCAGTCACGTCAAGATTTATCTGAGCTTTCCCTGCTCCCGGAAGGTCTGCCGGGCTCTGCGGAAAAAGGACCGTTCCCTGAAACGGGACTATCCGGAGATTTACCGCAGCGCGGGGAGCCTCAGCATCTGGGGGCTGCGCCTCAGCGGGTATCTGCTGTATTATCCGGGGCATTTCTTTTTGTCGCTGAGGGAGAAGAAGCATGAATTATAAAGTGATACAGACAATGCAGTATCCTCCCGGGGATGAAAAAAATTATGAGCTCTATTACCGGGGGACCGGGGAAACCGGGCTCTGCAGGGAAAAGCGGGGCATCCGGATCCCCCGGGGAGAGCAGCTGGATTTTTTTACGTATTTTAACGGCTTTTATCAGAAACGGTGGATGGAGACCACCGGACTTTCCAGGTTCCGGGTACGGGTGCGGGGAGAGGGGGATTTTCAGATCGCCTTCTGCCATGCCGGTGAGAGGGACGGGAAGATTTCGGTGTCTGAGGATGAAAGCTTTCACTGGCAGGGCAGAGAAGAGAGAACCTTCGCGATCCGCCGGTGGGAGCAGCAGGAGCATGAGGTCTGCTTCCTGAAAGTCCGGGGACTGAAGGGAGACTCTGTTCTTGAGGAGTTTGTCATAGAGGCCGCGGCGGAGGAGGAGCGTCCCGTCCGTCCGGGTGTGGTGATCTGCACCTATAAGAGGGAGGAGGACGTCAGAAAAACGCTGGCGGCTGTGGAGGAAATGGAGGAAAATCTTCGTCCCGCGATTTTTCTCATAGATAATGGGAATACTCTGGGAGAGGAATGCTTTCCGGATTTTGTGAGGTATGTTCCCAACAAAAACTGCGGCGGTACGGGAGGATTTACCAGGGGGATCCTGGAGGTCCTGGAATCCGGGGAGGATTTTACCCATATCGTGCTGATGGACGACGACATTGTTCTGGACCCCGGCGTTCTGGAAAAGACCGTCCGCTATCTGTCCTTTTTAAAGCCTCCCTACAGCGGCAGGGTTCTGG
Organism: uncultured Lachnospiraceae bacterium; assembly: GCA_947626985.1. Taxonomy (GTDB): domain Bacteria; phylum Bacillota; class Clostridia; order Lachnospirales; family Lachnospiraceae; genus Blautia_A. The sequence continues at coordinate 20,788 of CANQUG010000040.1, forward strand.
CCGGCTCGCTGCTTTACCGGGATATTCCCTGGATGCAGTATGAATCCGGCGCTCTGTGGAACCGGGGCAGAATTCTGGCCTGCAGGCATGATCTGGACCTTCGGGAGAGAGCGTCCCTGCTGAAAAATGTCCGGAAGCAGAAGGCGGATTACGGAGGCTGGTGGTACTGCTGTTTTCCCGTGGAGCTCATCCGGGAAAAGGGACTTCCCCTGCCCCTGTTTCTTCACCGGGACGACATTGAATTTGGACTGCGCAGCGGCGGCATTCTCACCATGAACGGCATTGGGGTATGGCACGAGGCCTTCGAAGAGAAGCTGCCCCAGGCGGGAGAATATTACGATATCCGGAACATGGCCATCGTGAACGCCATGTACGCGGAGAACTGGACGAAAAGCGAGTGGAAATGGTTCCTTCGCAAATGGACGGCGGGAAACATTCTCCGCGGAAGATACGAATATATCAGACTGAATATGTATGGGGCTCTGGACTTTCTGAAGGGAGCCCGATGGCTGGAAAAAACGGACGCCGTTCTTCTGCACAGGAGGATCTGCGGATATCTCAGTCCCCTGAAAAATGCGGAGGAGTTTTCTCCGGAAGAGAGGAAAACGTATTTTTGTACGACGCCGGGAGTGAGCGTTTATACGGCGGCGGTGAAAAAGAAAATTATTTATCAGGATGCGTCGGGGAAGTGTCTCACGGCAGAAAAAAGCCTGGGAAAAGCCCTCCGGTGCCTCTGGATTTTGCATAAAACAGAAAAAAAGACCGATCGATATTTTGACAGAGCGAAACAGAGCTATCAGACAAAAAGCCGGAGGATGACTGCGGCTTCATTCTGGAAAGAATACCTGGAGATGGAGAAAAAATGAAAAAATATTATCAGCTTCAAAATGTTCTGTTCAGCAATGATGAACGGCTGGATGAGCATGTGGAAATGTTTTACCGGGGCACCAGACCGGCATACGATACAGGGAAAAAGTGTATCGTGATCGGCGCCGGACTGGTGACGGATTTCTGCACCTATTTCAACTGCATATCCCTGTTGAAATGGAAAACCTACACCTTTGCGGAAAAACTGATACTGAAGCTTCGGGTGCAGGGAAATATGGAGATCGTTCTCACCGGCTTTGAAAAGAAGGATCACCAGTATGTCCGGAGGGTTGTAGCCCGCAGGAAATTTTTTGCGGAGGATCCTCAGGACGTGGAGCTCTGCTATCCGGACAATCACCTGATGCTGGCCGGCTTTGAGGTGCATACCATGGGACTCTCCATGATTTACGGAGGAGAGTACGGAACGGAAGCGGAGGAGGAGCAGATCCGCCCTCTGTCTCTGCATCTGGTCACCACGACCTTTCAGAAGGAGGACTATATCCGTTCCAATATCGGGCTTCTGAAGGAGACCCTTTTAAGCGGACAGGATTCCCTGGCGGAGCATCTGTGGATTCACGTGGTGGACAATGGACGGACCCTTTCCCCGGAAGAGCTGGAGGACGGGCACGTGATGGTTCACCCCAATCTGAACGTGGGAGGAGCCGGCGGCTTTACCCGCGGCATGATCGAAGCCTTCGGCCACCAGGAGAAGCCCACCCATGTCCTTCTGATGGACGACGACGTAAAGATTCTGCCGGAGAGTATCCGGCGTACTTATCAGCTTCTGGGAATCATCCGGCCGGAGTATGAGGACTACTTCATCAGCGGAGCCATGCTCCAGTATGAAAACATGAACTGGATGCATGAGGATGTGGGCTATGTGCATTCCGAGAACGGACAGTACGGTCCTCTGAAGCATCCTGTGGATACCACCAATATCAACGATCTTCTCCGGTGCGAGGAGTTTATCGCCCAGACGCAGAACGGCTACGCGGGATGGTGGTACTGCTGTATTCCCGCGTCGGTGATCAGCATGAAGAATCTTCCCCTTCCTGTGTTTGTCAGAGGGGACGACGTGGAGTACAGTCTCCGGAATCACGCCCGTTTTATCACCATGTGCGGAATCTGTATCTGGCATATGGGATTTACCAATAAATTCAGCGGTTCCATGGAGCTGTATCAGGTACACAGGAACAGTCTGATGCTCCAGGCGGTCAGCGACGTGTGCCGGAATGTGGATTTTATGGAGCGCATCCGGAAGCTGGTGCGGGTGGAGCTTCTCCGGTTCAATTATGACGGCGCGGAGCTTCTTCTGGACGCAGTGGAGGATTACATGAAGGGCTACAGGTTCTTCATGAAGAATCAGGGCGAAAGGCTTCTGAAGGAAAAGACGGCCAAAAATGAGAAGATGGTTCCTCTCTCCGAAATTGAGAATGCGCCTGAGAACGTATGGTGCGTATATGAAAGGGCGGAACGGGGAGCGCTGGAGGTATTTCTGTACCGGCTGACCTACAACGGGCATTTCTGGCCTCAGAAGCTGCTGAAAAAAGAACCGGGCATCTGCGCCTACGACTGGTTTTATGTTCCCCATCACTATTTCTTCCGCAGGAAGCTGCTGGTGATCAATCCTCACTTCCGTACGGGGGCCTTCAGGGAAATCGACAGAAAGAGATTCCTGAAGCTGTTTCTCCGCCAGAAAAGGCTGTGGATGAGATACAGAAGAATTCATGAAAAGCTGGAGGAGGACTACCGCAGACACAGAAATCTTCTCACTTCCGAGAAATTCTGGCGGAGATACCTGCAGCTGGATAAGAAGGAAAAACCTGTGTGAAAGGGCGCCCGGCCGCCGGCTCTGGACCGGCCTCCGGGAGGAAAGCGCCTGCCGAAATCAAACCGGGAGATGAATGTATGAAACAGAATAATATTGGAAACTTACAGAAAACGGTATGCTACGGCTGCAGTGCCTGCGAGCACACCTGTCCTTTTCAGGCTATCGAGATGCGTCACGATGAGGAGGGATTTATCTATCCCGCAGTGGATGAAGAGAAATGCACCCAGTGCGGGAAGTGCCGCAGGATCTGTCCGGCACTTTCCAAAAAGGACCGCAGCAACAGAGACGTGCCGGAGAGCTACGTGCTCCGCGCCGACGACAGGCTCCGCACCATCAGTACCTCCGGAGGCGCCACCACCCTTCTGGCGGACGCCGTGTTTGACCAGGGCGGCGTGGTGTGCGGCGTGATCATGGACGACGATTTCCGGGTGTATCATATTGTGACGGAGGACAGAGAGGACCTGAAACGGATCCGCCTTTCCAAATATGTCCAGAGCGATCTGGGGAATGTGTTCCCTCAGATCCGGTCCGAACTGAAAAAGGGGAAACAGGTGATGTTCACCGGAACGCCCTGCCAGGTGGCGGGACTGAAGGCGTATCTCCAGGGAAATCCGGAAAACCTTCTGACCGTGGATCTGGTGTGCCATGGCCCCACATCCCAGATGGTGTTCGACCGCTATCTGGAGGAGACCTTCGGGAAGGAGCACGTGAAGGAGTTCAAATTCCGTACCAAGAATTACGGATACACCGGAACCACCTGTGAAGTGACGCTGGACAACGGCAAAACCTATATGGGAGCCGCGGAACTGGATCCTCTGGAGAAGGCGCTGTACCGCTCCCTCTGTCTGCGGCAGACCTGCCAGGACTGTAAATTCGCCTCCTGTCCCAGAGCGGGAGACATTACCATCGGGGACGCCTGGGGAATCGCCCAGTATAAACAGGAGCTTTCCGACGGGAAGGGAACTTCCCTGCTTCTGGTAAACAACGAAAAGGGGAAAGCCTGGTTCGAGAAGATCCGGGGAAAGGCCCAGCTGCTGGAGGAGGTGCCCCTGGAGGCGCTGACGAAGAAAAACCGTTTCCGTCCCCATACGGAGTTCCACTCCCAGAGGGGAAGATTTTTCGAGATGCTTTCCTATACCACGGTGCACAAGGCGGTGGCCTACTGCATGGATAACCGGTACGACGTGGGAATTCTGGGAGTGTGGTTCGGCTGCAATTACGGAAGCATTGCCACATACTACGGCCTGAAGACGATTCTGCAGAATATGGGCCTGTCCGTGCTCATGATAGAGAAGCCGGGGTATACCCTGACGGACAGGGAACTGTCGGGGGAAACTCACAGCCGCCAGTTTGCCAGAACGCACTTCCATGTGAGCAGACCCTATAAGCTTCCGGAGATGAGACAGCTGAACAACATCTGCGATTCCTTCGTGGTGGGCTCCGATCAGGTGTGGAACTACGGCATCGGCCGGAATTTCGGCCGGAGCTTTCTTCTGGATTTTGCCCGGGATGAAAAGAAAAAGGTGGCTGTCGCCGCCTCCTTCGGTCACGCCAAGGATTTCCGCCCCGACAGGGAGAGAATCATCACCAGCGAGCTTCTGAGGCGTTTTGACGCCATTTCCGTGCGGGAGGAGTCCGCTGTGGGAATCCTGAAAAAGATTTTCGGGGTGGAGTCCACCCAGATCCTGGATCCGGTGTTCATCGCCGACAGAAGCATCTACGACGATCTGGCGAAGGAGTCCTCCAGGGATGAGAAGGAACCCTGGATCATCGCCTATATTCTGGATCCCACGCCGGAAAAGCGGGCTGCGGTACAGTATCTGGAGCGGAAGCTGGGAGTGAAGGCTTACTATATCCTGGACGGCCAGCCCTGGGTGTATGAGGAAAAGCACTCGAAAATGGAGCCCACGGACAGGATTCTGGAAGGGATCAATGTGCAGGACTGGATTTATTACTTTAAAAACAGCCGGTATGTGATCACGGATTCCTGTCACGGCATGAGCTTTGCCATTCTTTATCATAAACCCTTCGTGGGAATCGGAAATACGGCCAGGGGAATCACCCGCTTCAATTCCCTGGTGAAGCTGTTCCATCTGGAGAGCAGACTGGTCACGGACCCCGCGGATATCCTGAAGAATCCCCAGTTCCTGGAAGCTGTGGATTATACTCAGGCGGATGAGATTCTGGAAAGGGAGAAGAAGCGGTCCCTGAACTGGATTCATGACGCCATGTTCCGCCCGAAGACGGTGAAGACGTATCAGGCCTATTCCGTAAAGGTAAAATCCATGTATTATAAGGAGCCTGAGAAGCCTCAGCCCCGGAAGGCGGCGGTTCAGAAGCAGAGAACCGTTCCGCGGAAGGTGTACAGATGTCTGCCGGCTCCCATTCAGAGCAAAGTGAGAAAGTTCATGGAAAAATATTTTGAGGATACAAGTGAGTATTGATATGCAGGTCGGATCAGCGCAAAGGGCACAAAAGCCTTTGCGCTGATTCCGTTTAGGGGGAGGTCCGGGAGGCGCCGGCCGAAAATTTTTCTTTTCAAAAGCTTTATAATGTGCTATTATGCGCATAACAATTGCCTGGATGACAGTGACCAGAGAACGAAGGAGGCCGTAGTATGGTGATAGAGATCGATTTTAACAGTGCGGAAGCCATATATATGCAGGTGACGAACCAGATCATCATGGGGATTGCCACGTCCAGACTGCGGGAGGGGGATCCCCTTCCGTCCGTGCGTCAGCTGGCGGATACCATAGGAATCAATATGCACACGGTAAATAAGGCCTACGCGCTTCTTCGGCAGGAGGGCTATGTGTCCATCGACCGGAGAAGAGGAGCGGTGATCTCCGTCGATGCGAATAAGATAAAAATGCTGGAGGAGATGCGGCAGAGTCTTCTGGGCGTTCTGGCCAGAGGATGCTGCAAGAACATCTCCAGGGAGGAAGTGCACGAACTTGTGGACGATATTTACGACGAGATCGAGCACAGAGGAAAACGATGAGAAAAACGGGATCTGAAGAGCGGAGAACGGAAAACATCCGGGAAATCAGATCCTGCAGCGACAAATTTTGACTGACAGGAGGACAATATGCAGGAAAGATTTACCAGACAGGCGAACAATGCTTTAATTCTGGCGAAAAAGACGGCGCAGTCCTGTAAACATGCCTATATCGGAACAGAGCATATTCTGCTGGGGCTTTTAAAGGAACCGGAGGGAACCGCCGGGAAGGTGCTGGAGGAATTCGGAGTGGATGAGGAAAAGCTTCTGGAGCTGATCTCCAGGCTCATTGCGCCGCCGGATACCGTGGCGGCGGCGGAGAGGACGCCGGGATACAGTCCCAGGGCTCTGCGCCTTCTGGAGAACGCCCACAGAGAAGCGGAGGCCTTCCGCAGCGCCCTGACGGGGACGGAGCATCTGCTGCTGGCCATGCTGAAGGAAACGGACTGTGTGGCCACCAGACTGCTGTATACCATGGGGATTCCCATTCAGAAGCTTTACAGCGGCGTCTGGACGGCCATGGGCCTGGATGAGGAGGCCATCAATGAGGAATTTCAGAATCTGAAGGGAAGCAGGCAGAGGCAGGCCGGCAATACCCCCATTCTGGACCAGTACAGCCGGGACCTCACGGAAATGGCCTCTGAGGGCAGACTGGATCCCGTAGTGGGAAGAGAGCGGGAGATTTCCAGGCTGATCCAGATCCTGAGCCGCAGGACCAAGAACAATCCCTGTCTGGTGGGAGAGCCGGGCGTGGGAAAAACCGCCATTGTGGAGGGACTGGCCCAGAGGATCGTGTCCGACATGGTTCCCGATACCATGAAGGACAAGAGAGTGGTGGTCCTGGATCTGTCCGGGATGGTGGCCGGGACCAAATACCGGGGAGAATTCGAGGAGCGCATCCGGGGAGTGGTGCGGGAGGTGAGCGAGGATCAGGGGATTCTTCTGTTTATCGACGAGCTTCACACGATCATCGGCGCAGGGGGCGCGGAGGGCGCTCTGGACGCTTCCAATATTCTGAAGCCCTCTCTTTCCAGGGGGGAAATCCAGGTGATCGGCGCTACCACGCTGGAGGAATACCGGAAATATATCGAGAAGGACGCGGCGCTGGAGCGGAGATTCCAGCCTGTCACCGTGGAGGAGCCCACCGAGGAGGAGGCCGTGGAGATCCTGAAGGGCCTTCGTCCTTACTACCAGGAGCACCATCAGGTGGAGATTCTGGACGAGGCTCTGACTGCCGCGGTAAAAATGTCCCAGCGCTATGTCAACGACCGGTTCCTGCCGGACAAGGCCATTGACATTATCGATGAAGCCGCTTCCAGGGTGCGGCTTTCCGGATACGGCTCCACGCCGGAGATCGAAGCGCTGGAGCAGGAGATCCGGGATATGCTGAAGGAGAAGGAGGAGGCCATCAAGAGCGCGGATCTGGAACGGGCCAGAGCCGCCCAGCAGCGTCAGAGGGCCGCGGAGGAGGAGATCGCCAGGAAAAAGGCCGCGGCGGAGCGGAAAAACAAGCGGAAGGCTCTGACGGTCACGGAGGCGTCCGTGGCGGATATCGTGTCCGACTGGACGAAGATTCCCGTGCAGCGTCTCACAGAGGGGGAGACGAAGCGTCTGGCCCATCTGGAAAAGGAGCTTCACAGGAGAGTGGTGGGCCAGGAGGAGGCGGTGAGCGCCGTGGCCCAGGCCGTGAAGCGGGGCAGGGTTGGCCTGAAGGATCCCGCCAGACCCATCGGTTCCTTCCTCTTTCTGGGTCCCACCGGAGTGGGGAAGACCGAGCTTTCAAAAGCCCTGGCGGAGGCCGTGTTCGGCAGCGAGCAGGCCATGATCCGGGTGGATATGTCGGAGTATATGGAGAAGCACAGCGTGTCCAGACTGATCGGTTCGCCCCCCGGATATGTGGGATATGACGAGGGCGGCCAGCTCAGCGAGAAGGTCCGCCGGAACCCTTACAGCGTTCTTCTGTTCGATGAGATTGAAAAGGCGCATCCCGATGTGTTCAATATCCTTCTTCAGGTTCTTGACGACGGTCACATTACGGACGCTCACGGCAGGAAGGTGGATTTTAAGCAGACCATCATCATCATGACCTCCAACGCGGGGGCCCAGTCCATCATCGAGCCCAAAAAGCTGGGCTTTTTGTCCGGCAGCGATGAAAAGCAGGATTATGAGCGAATGAAGTCCGGCGTGATGGAGGAGGTCCGCAGACTGTTCAAGCCGGAGTTCCTTAACCGTATCGATGAGATCATGGTGTTCCATGCCCTGAACCGGGAGCATGTGCGGAAGATCGTGGGGATTCTTCTGCAGAACCTGGAAAAGCGGTGCCGGGAGCAGATGAATATTCAGCTGAAGGTTACCGCCGCCGTGAAGGATTACCTGGCGGAAACAGGCTTTGACAGCAAATACGGCGCAAGGCCCTTAAAGAGAGCGATCCAGACGAAGATCGAGGACAAAATGGCCAATGAGATTCTGGACGGCCGCATCAAACAGGGGGATACCGTTACGGTTCAGATTTCCAGAAAGGAGATCTGCTTCGCTGTGGGGACGAAATCTCAGCCCACCTGAGACCGCCCTTTTTGACGGCGGTTCCGCCAGTTGTAAAAGGAAATCTAAACGGACCAAAAAGATACAAATTCTTCAAGCAGGCTATGGTCAAAAAAGCGGATTTATTATATAATCAGTCTGTAAGAAAATGGGAGCGGACGCAGGAAGGCTTTCATTTTTCTCGAAAGAATGACGACAGTCTGCAAACAACACAATGTCTTAGGGAGGACGTAAGATTATGTCAGTAATTAAGGAATTGATCCGCACGGAAGAAAATGGAACCATCAGCTTCGGAGACTATGAACTGGCCCAGAAATCCAAATTGTCGGATTATCAGTTTCACGGGGACGTGTATAAGGTGAAGACCTTCCGGGAAATCACCAAGCTGGAGCGGAATGGAATGTTTGTCTATGAATCCGTACCGGGGACTTCCGTGTTTCATCTGGAGCAGGACGGCGAGAGCATGTCCTTCGAGGTGGAAGGTACAGAAGATGCGCAGATTACTGTGGGAATGGAGCCGGACAGCGAGTACCGGGTATCCATCGACGGCGTTGACACCGGAAATGTGAAGACGAACCTGGGAGGAAAGCTTTCCTTCAGCGTGGAATTTCTCAGTACGGCATCAGTTAAAGTGAAAATCGAAAAATGCTGAAAAATAAAACCGTTTATGTCTGTCAGGAGTGCGGTTATGAATCCTCCAAGTGGATGGGGCAGTGTCCCGGCTGCAGAGCCTGGAACTCCTTTGCGGAGGAGACCGTTTCTCCGAAAAAATCCGCCGGTTTCACGAGAACGGCGGAGAAAAGAAAGGAGCCTGTGATTCTCAGGGACATTCGTCTCTCCGAGGATGAGAGGCATACTACGAAGATCAAAGAGCTTGACCGGGTGCTGGGGGGCGGGATCGTCCCCGGCTCTCTGGTGCTGGTGGGTGGAGATCCGGGTATCGGAAAATCCACCCTTCTTTTGCAGGTCTGCAGAAATCTTGCGGCTCTGGATTATTCCGTTCTCTATATTTCCGGGGAGGAATCCCTGCGTCAGATCAAACTGAGGGCCGACCGGATCGGCGCCTTCACCGACGGCATGCAGCTGCTCTGCGAGACGAATCTGGAGGTGATCCGGGAGGTCATCGAGAGGAAACGGCCGGAGATGGTGGTGATCGATTCCATTCAGACCATGTACCGGGAAGAGATCAGCTCCGCGCCGGGCAGCGTCTCTCAGGTGCGGGAATCCACCGGCGTTCTCATGCAGATCGCCAAAGGCCTGGGGATTTCCGTCTTTATTGTGGGCCATGTGACGAAGGAGGGGAACGTGGCCGGCCCCAGAGTCCTTGAGCATATGGTGGACACGGTACTGTATTTTGAGGGAGACAGGCATGCCGCCTACAGGATTCTGCGGGCGGTCAAAAACAGGTTCGGGTCTACCAATGAGATCGGAGTGTTTGAGATGAGGAGCACCGGTCTGGAGGAGGTAAAGAATCCTTCGGAATTTATGCTCAGCGGGAAGCCCAGCGGAACATCCGGTTCTGTCGTGGCCTGCTCCATGGAGGGAACCAGACCCATCCTGGTGGAAATTCAGGCGCTGGTCTGCCAGAGCAATTTCGGTATACCCAGGCGCACCTCCGTCGGCACGGATTTCAACCGCGTCAATCTGCTCATGGCGGTTCTGGAAAAGAAGGTGGGAGTGCATCTGGCCTCCGCGGACGCCTACGTAAATATCGCCGGGGGGATCAGAATGACGGAGCCCGCCATCGACCTGGGGATCTGCCTGGCGATCGTGTCCAGCTGCAAGGACATCGTGATCCCCGATTCGGTGATAGCCTTCGGGGAAATCGGACTGAGCGGCGAGGTGCGGGCGGTGAGCATGGCGGGACAGAGGGTCGCGGAAGCCGGGAAGCTGGGATTCCGGACAGTGATACTGCCGGAGGTCTGCCGTTCGTCCGTAGGGAAAGCGGAGGGTCTGCAGCTGATCTACGTATCCTGGATACAGGACGCCATTTCCTATATTATGAAGCTGTGAAAAAGTTACGGATCTTCGAAGTTCCGAAGCAGTATCAGATCCCGGACCGGGTTGGGTCCGGGAATTATTTTGCATATTTTTATTGTAAAATTTTTTTGAAAAAAATGGAAAAGACTGTTGACAGATGCCGAAAGGTGTGGTAACCTAAACAAGCTGTCGCGGGAGAGCGGCGGCGAAAAAGAAAAAAATAAAAAATATGAAAAAAGTTGTTGACAAGCGCTGGAAGATGTGGTAATCTTAACAAGCTGTCGAACGACAGGAACCTTGATAACTG
>CANQUG010000041.1 GCA_947626985.1 uncultured Lachnospiraceae bacterium
ATCAGCTTCGCGTTCAGGCTCTCCAGAAAGCCGTCCGGAGCCATGCCCCCGGCCATCTCCACCGCGGCTTCCGGCGACAGGTTCCTCATCATATCCCACATGCCTTCCCCCTGCTTCAGCTTCATGTTCATCGTCAGCCGGATGGCCTCCGTGACGATCTCCATCGCTTCCGGGCACCGGGCAATCTCCTCCATGGAATCTTTTACGCTGTATTTCCTCTCAGGAAATTCCATGGGTGCTTTCAGATCCAGATCTCCTGCCAGCTGGAACCAGTTAGCTACGCCCTCCGCACGCTCGTTCACCTCCGGCAGCACATATATGGACGGCTCCTTCTCCACTTTTTCCAGAGTCATGCTGTCCTTCGCATCGCCGGCCCGGGCAACAATGATGTTAAATCCATCCTTCAGCGCCGCGCGGAACACAAAAACTTTATCTCCCGTCTGCTCCTCTGTCTTCTCTCCGTTCACATACAGAGTCACCGCCGGCTGATTGGAGTATACGCGGATCTCCGTGGTTTCTCCCGCACGCTGGGCATAACGCCTTCCGCACAGATGCACCATCGGTCTGTCGGTCCAGTATGCCTGATAAATATAGTAGCTGTCCTTCTTCGTCTTCCGGTCCATAGTCATAAGACCCTTGTTGTTTCTTCCCGATACGCCCCCTTCGTCCCTGGCCGCGCATCCGAAGTCAAACATATTCCACACATGGCTGGACCAGAGCCAGGGCCGCTCGCTCAGTACCTTCGCCAGGTGCTCATGGTACAGCGCCTGATATTCCTCACTGTAATCCTTGCAGGCCGGATGGGGCCCGTGATTGGTGATCACGCCTTCGCAGCCGTACTCGGAAAGTCCCAGGCAGATATCCGGATGGACCTCATGGAAATGATCCAGCCAGGGGCCGTTGTCCTCCATCCTGCCGCCGTACCAGCCGAAATAAAGATTGTAGCTCTCCACGTCCGTGATCTTGTGAATAGGGCTTTCCACAGGAGTCATGGACACATGGGCAATGGTAGTCAGGCGGACGGGATCCAGCTCCTTGCAGAGCGCCTGCAGCTCTTTATGATTTTCCACCAGCTTTTCGGAAATCCCTCCGATCAGGATCTCATTGGACAGGCCCCAGAAACAGATGGACGGATGGTTATAATTCTGAATGATCAGCTCTTTCATCTGGCTGATACAGTTCTGATGAGCCGCCGGATCCGGATTAAATACGCTGATAAAGGGAATCTCTGCCCAGACGATGAATCCCAGTTCATCGCAGGCGTCATAAAAATCCTGAGAATGCTGATAATGAGCCAGGCGAATCGTATTGGCCCCCAGCTCCTTGATCAGCAGCGCATCCCGATAATGATCCTCTCTGGTAAGCGCATTTCCCTTATAAAGCTGGTCCTGATGCCGGCATACGCCGCGAAGAGGCTTCTCCACCCCGTTCAGGATAAAGCCCTTCTGCGGATCGCAGGAAAAACTCCTCACACCCGTCCGTACGGAAATTTCATCATACGCCTCATTTCGCCGCTGCAGAGTCGCCGTCACTGTGTAAAGGTACGGATTGTCCACATCCCACCTGACCGCGTCCGGAACATAGATCGTAACCGCCGGATCCCCAGCCGGACGGACCGCAGACGCCGCTTCTCTTCCCTCGGCGTCAAAAACAGAGTACATTACGGTAAAATTCTCATCAGGGCTGGCAACCCATGACCGAATCTCAAACGTGGCTCCGCCGTCATCACAGGGCCTGGGCGTCACCATCATGCCGGGACCTCCGTAATAATCCAGGTCAAAATGCGTCTCCGGGACGCTGATCAGATTTACGCCTCTGTACAGCCCGCCGTAAAAGGTAAAATCCGCGGACTGCGGATATACGCTGTCCTTATATTCATTGCTGCACGCAATCACAAGAAGGTTTTCACCCTCCCCGCACAGATCCGTAATGTCCGCGCGGAAGGCGGAATACCCGCCCTCGTGACGGACGGCCTCGCTGCCGTTTACATATACCGCTGCCTGCTGCCCGGCGGCGGGAATTTCCACATACACTCTCCCGCCCGGAAGAGGCTGCCTGGGCGCGGCAAAGCTTTTTGCATACCAGTATCTTCCCCGGTCATAGCCTCCTCTGCCGTCATGCCCGTCCACCGCATTCCAGGTATGGGGCAGATCAATCCTCTCCCAATCCTCCGGCAGACTTTCCGGAAGCCCCGCGTCCTTCTGAATAAAACGCCAGTCTCTGTTTAAATGAATAATATTGCGCATAAATTCTCCTTTCCCGCCTGTGATTGACGCACATCATGCTTTATCTTTTTTATATTTTAATGGAAAGCCTGGCATTTTCCGACTTTCTTCCGTCAATCCTGTATTTTCTTCAGCTTCGCAAACCCGGCGAACATTTTTTTCACGCCCGCCCTGTCAAATTCCACAGTCACCTCGTAATCCCGGCCGCCTTCCACAATGTTCTTCACCACGCCCACGCCGAATTTCACGTGACGGACGGTGTCCCCCACGCCGTAGTCCAGCGAATCCGCCTTTGTGACCTTGAAATCCTTCTTTTCCAGGGGGGTGGGCCGGAACGAGATCTTCATCTGTCCGTAGCTGCTCTTCGCCGAAATCACATTCTCCAGCTTCGGCTTCTTCTCCGTGATCTTCCGTCCCAGATCCACAAGCTCCCGGGGGATTTCCTCCACGAATCGGGAAACCTTGTAAAATCTGTTCTCACCCCGGACCAGACGCTGCCTGGCGCTGGTAAGCGTCAGCTCCTTTTCCGCTCTGGTGATGCCCACATAACAGAGCCTTCTCTCCTCCTCCATATCCGAGGGATTGTCCGAAAAAATGCTCAGACTTCCCGGGAAGATCCCGTCGTCCATCCCCGCCAGATACACTCTGGGGAACTCCAGCCCCTTGGCGCTGTGCAGGGTCATAAAGAGCACGTAATCCTGTCCGTCCTCCACGGAATCGATATCCGCCACAAGGGCAATCTCCTCCAGAAATCCGGAGAGCGTCACCTGACGCCCCATCTCCTCCATGGCCTCCTGATAGGAGACGGTCTTGGAGATCAGTTCGTCGATATTCTCGATCCTGCTTCTGGCCTCGTCCGTATCCTCCGCCTTCAGTTCCGTCACATACCCCGTCAGGTCGATGATCTCCTCCAGAAGCTCCCGCACGGAATAATGCTCCGCCTTGCTCCGCAGCATCTGGATAAACTCCGCAAACTGATTGATCTTCCCAAGGCTCCTCCCCAGGGAGGGAATCTCCTCGGCCACCCGCACAGCGTCGTAAAAGCTGATATTCATCAGTTCGGCGTAATCCTGAATTTTCGCTATGGTGGCGGCTCCGATGCCTCTTTTGGGCACGTTGATGATTCTGCGCACGGCCAGATCGTCCCTGGCATTGTCCACTGTCTTCAGATAACACAGCAGATCTTTGATCTCCTTTCGGGCATAAAAGTTCACGCCTCCGATAATCCTGTAGGGAATATTGGCCAGAAGGCACTTTTCCTCAAAAAGCCGGGACTGGGCGTTGGTACGGTAGAGAACGGCGCAGTCTCCGTACCGGCAGCGGCCCTCCCGCCTGGCGGCCGCAATGTCTCCCACCACGTACTCCGCCTCCTCGAAGCCGTTGGCAAACTGCCGGAACTGAACCCTGCTGCCCTCCTCGTTTTCCGTCCAGAGACGCTTGGGCTTCCGCTCCGTATTATTGCTGATCACCTCATTGGCGGCATTCAGGATGTTCTGCGTGGACCGGTAATTCTGCTCCAGCCGGATCACTCTCGCATTGGGGAACACCCGCTCAAATCCCAGAATATTTCCGATATTGGCTCCCCGGAAGCTGTAGATGGACTGGTCGTCGTCCCCCACCACACAGAGATTTTCATACCGGGAGGCCAGCAGGCTCACCAGTCTGAACTGGGCGGTATTGGTATCCTGATACTCGTCCACCATGATATAGCGGAACCGATGCTGCCAGCTTTCCAGCACGTCTCCGCAGTTCTGAAACAGTTCCACCGTTTTTCCGATGAGATCGTCAAAATCCAGCGCATTGTTCCTGCACAGCTGCGCCTGATATTCCCGATAAACGGCGGCCACTTTTCTGACATTATAATCTCCCGCACCGTTGGTCTCCATCTGATCAGGGGTGATCAGTTCATCCTTGGCCCGGGAAATCTGGGACATCAGCGCCTTTTCTTTATACACCCTGGTGTCCACGTTCAGGCGGGTGCAGATATCCTTAATGAGACTTTTCTGATCGTCCGTGTCGTAAATAGTAAAATTGTTTTCAAAACCAAGTCTGTCAATATGTCTGCGCAGAATCCTCACGCAGGCGGAATGAAAGGTGGATACCCAGACGCTTCCGGCGTCGCCTCCCGCCAGACGATCCACCCGCTCCCGCATCTCCTGGGCGGCCTTGTTAGTAAAGGTGATAGCCAGAATGTTCCAGGGATTCACCTTTTTCTCCTCTATCAGATAGGCGATCCTGTGGGTCAGCACCCTGGTCTTGCCGGATCCCGCCCCCGCCAGAATCAGAAGAGGACCCTCTGTATTAAAGACAGCTTCCCGCTGCTGCTCGTTCAAAGAATCATAGATACTCATACACAAACCTCCGTCCTATCTGCCCATTATACACAAAAGCACCCTTCCTCACAAGCGTTACTTTTTATGATAAAGAGGCAAATGCCGCAGAAACTCATACGGGATTCCTGTATCCGCAGGGAAAATATCCAGTCATCCTGCGGAGAAAATGCCCAATCGTCCTGTTGAAAAAGGGGAACCCTGATGGTATAATGGGAGAACAGATGTACGGAAAGCTCAGAGAAACGGAGTGAGGGAAATGGATCTGTTTGAATACGCGAAGTCAAAAACTCTGGAACGGGAATCCCCTCTGGCCTCCCGCCTGCGCCCTGAAACGCTGGACGAGGTGGTGGGACAGGAGCACATCGTGGGCAGAGACAAGCTGCTCTACCGGGCGATCAAAGCGGACAAGCTTACGTCCGTCATCTTCTACGGGCCTCCCGGCACGGGAAAAACCACTCTGGCCAAAGTCATCGCCAACACCACCAGCGCGGAATTTACCCAGATCAACGCCACAGTGGCGGGCAAGAAGGACATGGAGGCGGTGGTGAAGCAGGCCCAGGAAAACCTGGGGATGTACGGAAAAAAGACCATCCTGTTCATCGACGAGATCCACCGGTTTAATAAAGGACAGCAGGATTATCTTCTGCCCTTCGTGGAGGACGGCACCATCATCCTCATCGGAGCCACCACGGAGAATCCCTATTTCGAGGTGAACGGCGCCCTCCTGTCCCGCTCCGTGATATTTCAGCTGCATTCTCTGGAGCCTGCGGATATCAGGGAGCTGATCCTCCGGGCGGTGAACGACTGTAAGAAGGGGATGGGAAGCTATCACGCCGTGATCGACGACGATGCTCTGGAGTTTCTGGCGGACATGGCGGGAGGAGACGCCAGAAGCGCTCTCAATGCCGTGGAGCTGGGCGTCCTCACCACTCCTCGAAGCGGGGACGGAAAGATTCATATTACTCTGGACGTGGCTTCGGAATGCATTCAGAAGCGGACTGTCCTTTATGATAAATCCGGAGATAATCATTACGACATTATTTCAGCTTTTATTAAAAGCATGCGGGGCTCGGACCCGGACGCCGCCGTGTATTACCTGGCGAAGATGCTGTACGCCGGGGAGGACGTAAAGTTCATCGCAAGACGTATTATGATCCTGGCCTCCGAGGATATCGGAAATGCGGATCCTCAGGCCATTTCGGTGGCAGTGGCGGCTGCCCAGGCAGTGGAGCGGGTGGGAATGCCGGAATCCCAGATCATTCTCTCACAGGCCGTCACCTACATGGCCTGCGCGCCCAAGAGCAATTCGGCCGTGAACGCCATCTCCGCCGCCATGGACTCGGTGAGACAGGTAAAAACCACGGTTCCCGTTCACCTGCAGGACGCTCACTACGGAGGCCATGAAAAGCTGGGGAAGGGAATCGGTTACAAATACGCCCACAGCTACCCCAACCATTATGTGGAGCAGCAGTATCTGCCCTCGGAAATCCTGAACGAAAGGTTTTATGAACCGGGAGATATAGGATATGAGAAAGTGCAGAAGGAATATCTCCGAAGAATCAGAGACGAAGACAGGTGAATTCTTTTATATACAGAATTACATAATTAAAGCGGCAAAACTGATTACGGATTGTTACGCTGTAATCATCACACCCAACAAAAAAGAGGAGCCGGCGACGCAGCACTGACGATATGGAAATGATCAGTGCCTGATCTCCTGACCGGCACCGGTCACTCCAATTGATACAGTGCCGCGCTACAGAAGCTCCTCCATAATTTCTGCGTAGATATCCTGAGATTTCTGGCTCCAGCCGAGACAGATGGCCTCCGCCGCTTCCCGGCTGGGAACCGCCATATTCAGATCCATAACGGTGGCGCCCCGCTCGATGATCTGACAGCGGACGGCATACCCGCCGCCGGTAGTGGTGTAATAGTCCGCGGGAGTGAGAATATGATCCGGATTTTTATATCCGATGCTGTTCAGATAGGCTTTGATGTCCCTGCGGAGTTCCGGCGACAGATCCTTCTCAAAAAAGGAAATCACGTTCCGGCCTTCCTCCGTGATCTGATAAAACGAAGCGTTGAGAATGATCTTTTTCTCCAGAAGGCCGGACTCCACCAGTTCGGAGAGAGCCTGCTGGAGAAAAAGATAATTGGTATCTTTTTCCAGAACAAAATCGGAAATCCTGGAATTGGAGATGGCCTCCTGAGAATTGTCCAGCATAAACAGGATGATCAGCTTATAGGTTGTAAAGGAAATCGCCATATGGTTCCCCTTTCATAAGAATCCTGATTTCAGGAATTAGTTTTTTCATTCCACAGCCGTCCCTGATAACTCTGCCGTTCCTTCATCCGGTGGTGGAGGAGATTCAGCACCTCCCGCTTCCGGCCGGCCCACAGAGGGGCCAGAAGCAGAGCGGCGGGTCCGTCGCCGGTGAGGCGGTGGATCACCATGGAGGGGCGCAGATGCTCCAGACAGTCGATGAGCAGGTCCAGATATTCCTCCCGGCTGAAGACGGAAAATCTGCCAGCCTGGTAATCCCTGGCCAGATCCGTTCCCTTCAGCACATGGAGAAGCTGAAGCTTGATTCCCTGAACGTCGCTGTGATTGAGGTAATCCATGGTTGACAGGATCATCTCTCTGCTCTCCCCGGGAAGTCCCAGAATCGTGTGGACGATCACCTCCAGGTTCTGCTCCCGCAGCTTATCCACAGCCTCCTCGAAGCAGGACAGAGGATATCCTCTGCGGATGTACTCCACTGTGGCCGGATGGATGGTCTGCAGACCCAGTTCGACCCATACGGGCTTTTTCCTGTTCAGTTCGCCCAGGAGCCTGGGGATGGGATCCTCCAGACAGTCCGGCCGCGTGCCGATGGAAAGGGCGGCCACTTTGGGATGGTCTATCGCTTCCGTGAAAATCCGTTCCAGATACTCCACAGGGGCATAGGTGTTGGTGTAGGCCTGAAAATACGCGATATATTTTTTTATGGGACGTTTGCGGGAGAGGACAGCGATCTGACTGTCGATCTGTTCCGTAACAGAAAGGGACGCATCCGCGGCAAAATCGCCGCTGCCTCCCTCACTGCAGAAGATGCATCCCCTGTATCCCAGCCTGCCGTCCCTGTTGGGACAGGACATGCCTCCATTTAATGTAACCTTGTAGACCTTTTCCCCGAAGCGCTCCCTGAGCATATAGTCCAGGGAGTGATAGGGCTTTTCATTCCATTTTTTTATTGTTTCTTCCATAACTTCAGGACGGAGTATGTTCCGCAGGCGCGCCTTCCGGCCCGTTCTGCTCCGGAACCGTGTCACCGGACGGAGAATCTCCGGAATCCGCATCACCCGGGGCGGTATCCGCAGCGGCGTCCTCCGGGGAAGCAGTTTCTGCAGCCGCGCCATAGGGGAGGGCAGTTCCCGCAGCCGCGCCGCAGGATGCGGCTCCATCCGGAAGCGCTTCATCCGCCAGGATTTCTTCCAGCCCCGTTTCCTCCGACGCCGGTTCCTCCTCCTTGGGAATATATTTCTCAAAAATCTTCACATAAAAGAAGGAATTGCAGAAGGCAATGAGAGAAAATCCGCAGAGGACAAACACCAGGACAATCATGTTCAATATCTGCGCGTTGGGCAGAAACACCATCGCAACGGGAGCGATGCAGATCAGGGCCAGCAGGATGGTATAGGGCAGATGCCGGATGGACATCAGAAAGGCATTGGTGAAGGTATTGCGGATGGAATTATAAAACTTCGCCAGTACCGGATAAACGTAAAGCCAGATCATAAAATAGAGAATTCCGATGGCAAGGAAAATGCAGTACAGCACTCTGGCCATATTTCCGGTCATGCTGTTTACCAGACGAATATCCAGAAACAGGAGAAGGGCAGTGAATATCATAATGATGTTGATGATCACGCCCTGTCTGAAATTCTGCTTAAAGGATTTCACATACTCCCGGAAAATGTAGGACTCCTCGTTCTTCACCATTTTCATGGTGACATAATGCAGGGCGGTAAGAGCCGGGCCTATGGTAATGATGGGAATACAGGATACGACGAAATACAGATTCAGCAGAATCAGGTCCGCCACCCTGCCCATAAACACGAAGAACTTGTTGTCCATATTGAAGATTCGATCCATACAATGCTCACTCCTTTTTTCTGGGGCCAATCAAAGCGTCCTGTTGGTCCGGTAAAACATTAAAATACATATGCGCAAAAATTCAGAACCATATGCATTTACTGCGTTACTCATAGTATAGCGAAGTTGATACAAAAAAGCAAACAGAAATTTGGTCAATACACAAAACACAAAAGAGAGAGGGGAACGGAAAAATGAACTGTGATTATGTTTTGGATCTCCACACCCACACGGTGGCCAGCGGGCATGCCTACTGCAGTCTCCGGGAAATGGCCCGGGCAGCTTCCGAAAAAGGACTGGAGCTGCTGGGCATCACAGAGCACGCGCCCAATATGCCCGGCACCTGCGGCGTATTTTATTTTCAGAATCTCAAGGTGGTGCCCAGAGAGCTTTACGGGATCCGCCTGCTTCTCGGGTCGGAGGTAAATATTCTGGATCCGGAGGGAACCATCGACCTGCCGGAGCGGGCTCTGAACTGTCTGGATGTGGTGATCGCCAGTCTTCATCTTCCCTGCATGAAGCCGGGCACCGTCAGGGAAAACACGCTGGCTTACCTGAACGCTCTGAAAAATCCTTACGTCAACATCATCGGCCACCCTGACGACGGAAGATTTCCCGTAGACTACAGAGCGCTGGTGGAGGGAGCCCGGGAGAACGGCAAGGTCCTGGAGCTGAACAATCATTCCCTGGACAGGGGCTGCACCAGAGCCAATGCCCGGGAGAACGACCTGCGCATGCTGGAGCTGTGCAGAGAATATGAGGTGCCCGTCATCATAGGCAGCGACGCCCATTTTGACCTTCAGATCGGGGATTTTGCCCTCGCGGACGCCCTTCTGAAGGAGGCGGATTTTCCCCGGAATCTGGTGCTGAACCATTCCGTGGCGGCCCTGGAGGGACATGTGAACAAAAAATTGTAGACATTTTTCGGAGTTTTGTTTCATTTAGATAATTTTAATAAAAAACGGCTTGCCCATCATACACTGACGTGTTAAAATATCAGCATGTCACTAAATTTTTAACAGACAGCATAGCAGGACTAAATGAAAGGAATTAAAGGAGCGGGGATATGAGTAAGAATATTAGAACGGAAGCGGTAGACCATCTGTTTGAGGCGATCCTTTGCTTGAGGAATAAGGAAGAATGCTATACGTTTTTTGAGGACGTCTGCACCATCAATGAACTGCTTTCCTTATCCCAGCGTTTTGAAGTAGCGAAAATGCTGACGGAAAAACATACGTATCTGGACATTTCCGAGAAGACGGGAGCTTCCACGGCTACCATCAGCCGGGTGAACCGGTCGCTGAACTACGGAAACGACGGATATGAAATGGTATTTGCCAGGATGAAGGAAAAAAAGGAAACAAATGAGGAATAGAAAATCAGAGCTGCGTCGCCGGATTCCGGTGCGCAGCTCTTTTTATATTTCCAGGCCTGTGTGCCCGGAGTGACGCAGGCGGCATTTCCCTTTCCCAAAAACGCTCCCGAAAACCGGGTGCGCCTACAGATCCAGAGCCATGTCTCCCGGCCGGATCCAGTTGTTCCTGCGCATAAATTCCGATACCGCCAGGGTAACCGCCGCAGGGAGAAGGAACTGAAGCAGCAGGATTTTTACGGCCACCGCGGCCGGCGAATCGTAGGCGATCATGGTCTGCCATGTCATGATCTGACCTACAAACCCTGCGGAACCCATACCGGAGCCGGTGGCATTGCACTGCATGTTCAGAAGAACGGTTCCTATGGGCCCCACCACCGCGCTGGATACGATGGCCGGCAGCCAGATGACGGGCTTTTTCACAATATTGGGAACCTGCAGCATGGAAGTCCCCACACCCTGAGCGATCAGTCCTCCGATCTTATTTTCCCGGTAGCTGGCCACGGCAAAACCCACCATATTGCAGCAGCAGCCGATGACAGCCGCTCCGGCAGCCAGGCCGGAAAGATTCAGGATAATTCCCAGAGCCGCGGAGCTGATGGGGAGAGTGAGAATCATGCCCATCAGAACGGAGACGATCACGCCCATGAGCAGCGGCTGCTGTTCCGTTCCCCAGTTGATGATGCTGCCCAGTCCGGTCATAAAGGCGGAGATGGGCGGTCCCACCAGCAGACCCACCGCAGATCCGGCAAGGATGGTTATCAGAGGGGTAACCAGGATATCCACCTTGGTTTTGCCCGAAACCAGATGTCCCAGCGCTATGCCCGTAAGAGCGGCGATAAAGGCTCCCAGAGGCTCCCCGGGGCCGGAAAGCACAATGGCGCCCTCGGACAGAATCGCGCCGGATAAAATACTGCCGGCAAAGCCTCCCGCCATACCGGCGGTGGCCGCGGAGAAGGTCACCAGCGGACTTTCCCGGAATTTACAGGCGACTCCCACACCGATGCCCGCTCCCGTCATGGACGCGGCCACCTTCCCAAGGTTAAAGATCAGCGTACCGGCGGCGCCGGGAACGAAATTCCCGATCTGCTGTATGATGGTTCCCACGATCAGCGTGGAAAAAAGTCCCAGAGCCATGCCGCTGAGGCCGTCGATAAAGATGCGGTAAAACAGTTTTTTTAATTTTTCCATAATAATAACTCCCTCTCTGACAGATAAAGTTTACAGCTGTCTTGTCAGCAAAGGGAGTGTATCATATTTCACTGCGGAAATCAACAGATTCTTCTGCTTTTGTCATTTCTCCTGTTTTTCCTGCTTTTCTTTGGAAGCTTTTTCTTTTTTTTCTTTTTTGGACTTTGAGGACTCCGGGGAAGGATGCATCTGATCGATCAGGTGCTCGATGAGGGACTTCTTCATGTACACGTCAAAGCTGAGCAGACAGATAAAGGAAAACAGCTTGAGAAATTCCCTGTCCTCCTCGTCCGCATCTTCAAAAGTGGCGTGGGACACACTGTAGCGGTACGCCAGATCCTTTTTCAGATATTCCACCTGGTCCTTCTCCAGACTGAATACCTCCTGATAAATATAGGAGAGATCCCTGCCCTCCGGCGCCTTGAAGTATTTTTCCGTGACAGGCCCCAGCAGAGTCTGAATATCGCTGATGGAAAGAATACTCTTAAAATAATAAATAAAAATAAGCAGAAGAAGATGCTCCCTGGAGTACCGTTTCTTCTCCGGAGAAGGGAGCAGATCGTTCTTCGCGTAGTTATTGATCATGGTCTTGGTGAGGATTTTGTCCTCGGGGTAGCGTTTGCTGGCCGCAAGCTGAGATTCCATGAACGTGGTGACCTGATCCATGTACAGGTCAATATTGGGAATATCCTCCAGTTTAATATAATCCACCCGGGAGACGCTGCTCAGAATACTGTTGATCATGTCTTTCGTATCGATCGTCATTCTTTAATCACCTCTGCTCTCTATTATATAGTTTTGAATACTACTTGTAAATATTTTTTTTGCTGCAAATTTTCTTCGTGATTTTCGTGGCATTTTTCATGGAACGGCCGGTGAGCATAAAAAAACAGCCTGAAAAAATCCGGAACCTTCCATTCCGGGCTCTTTCAGGCCGATTCTCCTGTCATATCCCAGTCATTCTGATTTTCGGGCGCAAAAAAATCGGGGCAACAGGATTTGAACCTGCGACCTCACGGCCCCCAGCCGTGCGCGCTACCAAGCTACGCCATACCCCGGTGAATTATATTATAGCAAAAGGTTCCCCCTAATGCAACTCTTTTTTTCATAAAAATTGTTTTAATTCCAGTACAAATTCCCGTATTGAAAACAGACTTTCCCGGTGCTATGATACATAACATGCGGAATTTCTCCATAAATCTTCCATTTCTGTGCCCTCCTTCCGGAAAAGGCCGGTCCGCGGCCCCCTTCGGGAAGAAAAAGCAGAAAAGCTCCAGGCATAAACAGAAATTCCCTATTTCTATCACTTGGGGGAAGAAACATGAAAACGCTCTTGAAAGAAGTCATCATCAAAACCGTTCCCGTCATGTCCGGCTACGTCATTCTCGGCTTCGGCTTCGGCGTGATCGCGGAAAAAAACGGCTACGGGATCCTCTGGGTTCTGGCCATGAGTCTCTTTATCTTCGCCGGCTCCATGCAGTATGTGGCCGTCAGCCTGCTTACCTCCGGCGTCTCCCTGCTCACGGCGGCCCTCACCACTCTGATGGTAAACGCAAGACATCTGTTCTACGGCATCTCCATGATCGAACCGTACAAACATGCCGGAAAGCTGAAGCCCTACATGATCTTCGGCCTCACCGATGAAACCTACTCTCTCGTCTGCAGCGGACAGGCTCCGGAGGGGCTGAACTATCACAAATTCTGCTTCTTCGTGTCTCTCTTCAATCAGGGCTACTGGGTAATCGGAAGTCTTCTGGGAGCCGCTGTGGGCTCCGCCATGCCCTACGACTTCGCAGGCGTGGACTTCGCCATGACGGCCCTGTTCCTCACCGTCTTCGTGGATCAGTGGAAAAGCACCCGCAGCCATATTTCCGCCATTGCGGGCGTTGTCTCCTCCGTCATCTGCCTCCTCCTGTTCGGCAGCGAAAATTTCCTGATTCCTGCCATGCTGTGCATCAGCGTTCTGCTGATCTCCGGGAGAAACTATATTGAGAAAGGAGTGAATGCCCGGTGAACACTCTGCAGTCCATTTCCATCATCGCGGTCATCGCCCTCGTCACCATGGCGCTGAGATTTCTGCCCTTCGTGATCTTCGGGGGCAATCGTCGGACGCCTGCGCTCATCTCCTACCTGGGACGGGTCCTGCCCTACGCGATTATAGGCATGCTGGTGGTATACTGCTTTAAAAACGTATCCTTCCTCACCCGCCCCTTCGGAATACCCGAAATCATCGCCGGAGGAATCGTTGTGATTCTCCACGCGTGGAAATCCAATACCCTGCTCAGCATACTGACAGGGACAGCGGCCTACATGGTGCTGATTCAGCTGATTCACTGAAGTCCGGGGGCTCCGCCCCGCGCCCGGACTTCAGCTTTCCCATTTTCTGTAATATTTCAGGATCCGCCGGCACGCCGGATGGGCGCAGAGGACAAAATCATTTTTTCCTCCCCCGCAGATCAGCATATCCATGGGCACGCGCAGCAGACTGCTCAGCATGTACAGATTATCCACCGTGGGAAGACTTTTTCCGTCAAACCAGTGATACACGCTCTGGGGAGCGGCCAGTCCCAGATACTCCTGAATATCCCTGACCTTCATGCCCCTCATATGCATGATCCTTTTAATATTCTCGCCCGTCCGGCGCACATCGATCCCCGGATATCCCTTTCTCATATCTGACCGCTTCCTTTCTCCCGGCATCCTTCCCTCTCTTCTGCGAAGTTCCTTTTATTCTCCTTAAATTCCGCTTCTGCGGATGGATTCCACTGCCTCCCTGATCTTCTCCGGGGGAAGGACCAGAGCAAAGCGCACGTATCCCTCCCCGTGGGGACCGAAGCTGGCTCCCGGAGTGACGATCACGCCTGCCTTTTCCATCAGCTCCATGCAGAAATTCATGCTGTCCGTCCGGCCTCCCGGTATTCTGGCCCAGACAAACATGGTGCCCCTGCCGTTGGGCAGATCCCATCCGATGTCCCGGAGCCCATTGCAGAGAGTGTCTCTCCGCTCCTGATATTTTACACACTGCTCCTTCACGCTCTCAAGGGGACCCTTCAGCGCGGCTATGGCCGCCTTCTGAATGGGCAGGAACATACCGAAATCGATCTGGCTCCTCAGCTTGCGCAGAGCGGCGATCACGTCCGGCCGGCCGATCAGGAAGCTGATCCTGGCTCCCGTCACATTAAAGGATTTGGAAAGACTGAAAAACTCCACCCCCACATCCCGCGCTCCGGGAGTGGATAAAAAGCTTCCGCCGTAAGCCCCGTCGAAGATGATATCGCTGTAGGCGTTGTCATGGATAATGAGAATGTCATATTTTTTCCCGAATTCCACAATCTCCTCATAAAGTCCCGGCACGGCGATGCTTCCCACCGGATTGGAGGGCAGCGACACCACCATATACTTCGCCTTCTCAGCGATATCTTCGGGAATCTCCTTCACACAGGGGAGAAAATCATGCTCCGCCGTGAGGGGATAATAGTAAGGAACCGCCCCCGCGATCAGACTTCCGGCAGCAAATACCGGATAACAGGGATCCGGCAGGAGCACCGTGTCCCCCTCGTCGCAGAGAGCCATCCCCAGATGCCCGATTCCCTCCTGGCTTCCATATACCGTCATCACCATATCCGGGGTGATCTCCACCTGAAATCTCCGGCGGTAATAATCGCACACCGCCTCCAGCAGCTCCGGAATATCCCGCAGGCTGTACTTCCAGTTCTCATCCTCTCCCGCCGCCCGGATCAGCGCCTCCTTGATGTGGGCAGGCGTGGCAAAATCCGGCGTTCCCACGCTCATGTTATAAATCTTCATTCCCTGAGCTTCCAGCTCGATTCTCCTGTCGTTGAGAGCGGCAAAAATTTCATCTCCAAATCTGTCCAGTCTTCTGGAAAACTGCATGTTCATCCTTCTTTCCCGGGGCGGAAAAAACATTCCTTCCGCGCCCCGTTCCTTTTCTCTGTCAAATTACCGGCTTTGGCATCCCGGGCCCTTTCCGCCTTCAGACGCTCCGCCGCCGGTATTCTTCCTTATTCTAATGCAGGGCCTGAAAAAAATCAACGGCTCATTTTCATTTACGGCGGGAAGGGATTTTCATAATTTTGTAGAAAATATCAAAAAATCGTGTTATACTGGACGAAGTTCAAAAAAATTCCGTCAGCGCGTCCGGACATCCGCTCCGCTGCCGGAAAACATACCGCTGCCGAAGCCGGTTATGAGATGTTTCCATAACCCGTACAAAAGCATAAACAGAAAGGGGACGATAGAACTATGGAACCAAACGATCAAAGCACCGGAATGCGGCTGCTGAAGAAAGGCCAGAAAGGACTGATGTACGCGCTGTTCAGCCGCGTGGGAATCATGCTTCTGCTGCTGATTCTCCAGGCCGCGGCCCTGTTCACCCTTTTTAACTGGTTTAAGGATTTTCTGCCCCATGTATTGGGCGGAACCGCGCTGTTCACCATATGTATGGTGCTGTACCTTATCAACAGCAGTCTGGATCCCACGGCAAAGATCACATGGCTGATCGTAATCATGCTGATCCCCGTATTCGGCGCCCTCCTGTTCTGGTACACCCAGAGCGAGACCGGTCACCGGGCGGAAAAGAAGGTTCTGGAGGATATTCTCGCCTCCACCGATAAAAAGCTGCCCCAGAACAAAAAAACCATGGTGGCCCTGGAGCAGGACAGCCCTCAGGAAGCTTCCCTGGCCCGCTATTTCCGGAGAAGCGGCTGTTTCCCCGTTTACGCCGATACAGAGGTCACGTATTTTCCCATGGGCGAGGACAAATTCAGGGAAATGCTGAAACAGCTGAAGCAGGCGAAAACATATATTTTCCTGGAATACTTTATCGTGGACGAGGGCCTGATGTGGGGAAAGATCCTGGAAATCCTGGCAAAAAAGGCGAAAGAGGGCGTGGATGTGAAGGTCATGTACGACGGCACCTGCGAATTTTCCACCCTCCCCTATAATTATCCGAAAAAGCTGCAGGAGCTGGGCATTCAGTGCAAAATGTTTTCTCCCATGTCGCCTTTTTTGTCCACCCACTATAACTACCGGGACCACCGGAAGATTCTGGTGATCGACGGCCACACGGCCTTCACGGGCGGAGTCAATCTGGCGGATGAGTACATCAATCACATCGAAAAATACGGACACTGGAAGGATACCGCCATTATGCTGAAGGGAGAAGCCGCCAGAAGCTTTGCCCTCATGTTCCTGCAGATGTGGAACATCACCGAGCGTCAGCGGGAATTTGACAAATACCTGAACCTGCCCGTCCCCTCCTCCGGGAAGCACCGGGGATATGTCATTCCATTCGGAGACTGTCCGCTGGATTCCGACAAGGTAGGCGAGCGCGTCTACATGGACATCCTGAACCGCGCCGTGGGCTACGTGCATATCATGTCCCCCTACCTGATTCTGGACGGCGAGATGGAAACCGCGCTGAAATTCGCGGCGGAAAGAGGCGTGGACGTGAAGCTGATCCTGCCCGGCATTCCGGACAAGGCCGCTCCCTACGCCCTGGCGAAAACCCACTACCGGTCGCTCCTGGCTTCCGGCGTAGAAATCTACGAGTACACCCCCGGCTTCGTCCACGCAAAGGTCTTTGTCAGCGACGACCAGCGCGCCGTAGTCGGCACCATCAATCTGGATTACCGGAGCCTGTACCACCACTTCGAATGCGCCTCCTACCTCTATCAGACGGACTGCATCCCGGAGATCGAAAAGGACTTCCGGTACACCCTGACCAAATGCCGCAGGGTTTCGGAGGAAACCATCCGGAACGAAAAGCTTTCCTTAAAGATCACGGGAACCGTGATGAAGGTAATCGCGCCGCTGCTGTAACAGCCGGGCCCGGCCCCCATAAATTCATCTGTCAGAAAACTGTCCGGTTTTTCCGCCGGACAGTTTTTTTATGCAGTGCAGGTAGCTGAAAAACAGCACCGCATCCGCTCCTGCCCAGGCCAGAATCTCCGCATAAAAGATCCCTTCCCTCCCCATGGCCAGGGGAAGAAGAAGGGCCGCGCCGGTACGCATGAAAAACTCCGCCACCCCGGAAAGCATGGGCAACACCGTGTTCCCCATCCCCTGTATACAGGAGCGGGTGACATGGAGAAAGTACAGCACCGGCAGACATACGCTCATGATGAACAGATAATGATACGCCACGGAAAGGGTCTCCTCCACCGTGCCGGCGTCTCCGGAAATAAAGCCTCTCAAGATCATTCTGCCGCCGAAAATCATGGCCAGCATAATGACCGCAGAGGTGACCACGGCGATTCCCAGAGCCGCGTGATAGCCTTTCCGGATACGGTCCGCCTTTCCCGCGCCCATATTCTGTCCGGCATAGGTGGTCATGGCGTAGCCGTAGGAGGTGGCCGCTGCCT
The DNA here is from genome assembly GCA_947626985.1 of uncultured Lachnospiraceae bacterium. Lineage (GTDB taxonomy): Bacteria > Bacillota > Clostridia > Lachnospirales > Lachnospiraceae > Blautia_A. Next base: position 17,640 of record CANQUG010000041.1, read on the forward strand.
CCAGAAGGCCGTACAGCTTATTGGTGGCGGTGAATCCGGCCACAAACAGCATGCCGAATCCGTTGACCACATACTGGACGATCATGCCTCCCACAGAGATCACCAGATTCTGGAAGGCCATGGGAAACCCCAGAACCAGAAGGTGGGAACAGACGTTTCCGTATATCCGGACATCCTCCCTTTCCGGTCTGAGAAACCGGATCCTGCAGATTTTCAGGAAACAGCAGACCCCGGCGCAGAACTGGGCCATCACCGTGGCGGCGGCAGCGCTGGCCACTCCAAAATGAAGCCCGGCCACAAACAGCAGATCCAGTACAATATTGGTCAGCGTAGAAACAACCATGGCGTACAGCGGCGTTTTTCCGTCTCCCAGAGCACGGAGAACGGAAGCCAGATAATTGTAGGCCATGGTAATGGGAATTCCCCAGAACAGCGTGCGCATATAGCTCAGTCCCTCCGCAAACACCTCCCGGGGAGTATTCAGAAGTCTCAGAACGGGCACCGCGCAGATCTGCCCCAGCGCCACCAGGATCACCGTGATGATGCCTGCAAGAAACGCAGAATTTACCAGCACGTTCCGAAGCTTTTTCGGATGATCCGCGCCGTATTCCTGGGCCATCCAGATGGAAAAACCCTGGGCAAAGCCCTGAACCGTTCCGATCATCAGCCAGTTCATCCAGTCCGTGGCGCCCACGGCCGCAATCGCTGAGACGCCCAGCACCTGTCCCACGATCACCGCATCCGCCACAGTGTAGAACTGCTGAAACAAATTGCCAATCATCAGGGGAAGGGCAAAGGAAATGATGAGAATCCCCGGCCTTCCCGATGTCATGTTCTTCACGGAAGACATACGTCCACCCTCCAGTGTATCCTGCTTCCCGCCGGGGACGGAAACCGCCCGGGCGGAATCACTTCTTTTTCTTCCCCTTCCCGCTCTTCTTCAGAGAGTCCACGATCACGTAGAGAAGGGGCTTCTGCTTTCTCTTACTCTCCCCTACGGGAAGATATCCCGTTATGGAAATCAGCAGGGCGGTCAAAAGAAGGATCATCCACCGATCCTGCTGCCTCTTCGCCTCTTTTTCCGCAGTGAGAGGCCGTCCGCATTTCGGACAGAAGGAGGCTTTCTCGCTCACTTCCTCACCGCATTTTTTACATGTCAACATCGCCATTTTTATTCCTCCTCACTGAAATTACCGGTCCAGACACCGGATTTCCGCATTCAGTCCGCCCTTTCCGTCGGTGGTCATCACGGCGTAGGTGGGCTTTCTCCCCTCCTGCCTGGGGTAGGACAGGCTTCCCGGATTTACGATGAGAAATCCGTTATGCCACTCCACCAGAGGCCGGTGGGTATGTCCGAAAATGATCACGCTGCAGCCCCGCTGCCGCGCTTCCTCCATAAGGCCGTAGAGTCCCGCGGAAACCGCATACTGGTGTCCGTGGGTGACGAATATTTTATTTCCCTCGATGCAGAGCTCCTCATCTCTGGGAAGATCGGAAAAGAAATCACAGTTGCCCGATACCATGCAGCAGGGGCAGTCCGCCAGCGCTTCGATGAAAGAATCCCTCCCTTCCGCATCTCCGCAGTGGATCAGCCTGTCAAAATGTCTTTCCTTTTCTACCGCCTTTTTCAGTTCTCTGTCTCTTCCATGGGTATCGCTCACGATCAGTATTTTCATTTCAGCCTCCGTCTCACTTCAGTTCTTCCCTGATGGCCCGCAGAGCTTTTCCCCTGTGGCTGATTTTGTTTTTTTCCTCCATGGACAGCTCCGCGGAGGTACATCCGTATTCCGGCAAAAAGAAGATGGGGTCGTATCCGAAGCCGTTTTTCCCCTTCTCCTCATATCCGATCCTTCCTTCCATGGCGGCCCGGACCGTCTTTACCCTTCCGTCAGGAAAAGCCGCGGCTACCGCGCATACAAACCGTGCCGTCCGCTGCCCGTCCGGCACTCCCTCCAGGCGTCTCACCAGCTCCGCGTTCTTCTCCGAGTAAGGAGCGTCCCCCATATAGCGGGCGGAATATACTCCCGGCTCTCCGTTGAGATAATCGATCTCCAGGCCGGAATCATCCGCCAGCACGATCTCGCCCGTGAGAGCGCACACGGTCTTCGCCTTGATCTGCGCGTTCTCCTCAAAGGTTTTTCCGTTCTCCACGATATCCGCCTCCACTCCGGCCTCCTTCATGGAGAGGACCTCCGCGTCCAGATCCGAGAGGATTTCCCGGATTTCTCTCATTTTTCCTTCGTTTCCTGTTGCAAAGATGATCTTCTTCATGTCAGCATGTCTCCTTTTTCCGATATTTCTCTCTGCATGGATAAACTCCCGGCTTTTCACTGTATGTCTCCGTACGGTCCTTTCGCCGGCTCTTCGCTGTCTCTCTCCGTATGGACACTGCGCCGGTTTCTCACTGTATTTCTCTCCGAACACTCACTGCGCCCGCTTTCTGGGAGGCTTCGGTCCCAGGAACTGATAGTAATAGGTTTTCAGCATACCGTTATAGATCTTCCGGTTTTTGTCCGCCTTTCTCCCGATATCCTCCTCCGCTTTTTCATAGGAAGTGATGAGATACATGGACCATCGGTCCAGCCTGGCGAAGCTCTCCCCGATCTCTCTGTACAATCCGGGAAGGGCGGCTTTGTCCTCCAGCCGCTCTCCATAGGGCGGATTGCTGATGAGGAATCCGTAGGGTCTGGAATGGCGGAGCTCCTTCACGGGACGCTGCTGAAAATGAATCAGCCCGTCCACGCCGGCCATTCCGGCATTGGATCTGGCCGCCTTTAACGCTTCGCTGTCAATATCATATCCCTGAATATCCGGCCTGATCTGAAGGTTCACTCTGTCCCGGGCCTCCTCCCTGGCGTCGTACCAGCACTTTCTGGAAATCAGATGCTTCCAGTCCTCCGCCAGAAAGGTGCGGTTCAGCCCCGGAGCCATATCCGCCGCCATCATGGCCGCCTCGATGGGAAAGGTGCCGCTTCCGCAGAAGGGATCCACCAGAATCCGCTCGCCGTTCCACGGGGTAAGCATGATCAGCGCCGCCGCCAGAGTTTCCGTAATCGGGGCCTTCACCGTCATCTGGCGGTATCCCCTCTTATGTAAAGAGACTCCGGAGGTATCGATTCCGATGGTGGCCACGTCCTTCATAAAAGCCACGCGTATGGGAAAATCCGCTCCGTCCTCGGGAAACCAGGAAATTCCGTAGACGCCCTTCAGTCGCTCCACAATGGCTTTTTTCATAATGGACTGAATATCCGAGGGACTGAACAGTTTGCTCTTAACAGAGTTGGCCTTCGTCACCCAGAAGCGGCCGTTCTCCGGAATATAATTTTCCCAGGGCAGCTCCTTCGTCCTGTCAAAAAGCTCCTCGAAGGTTTTTGCCGGGATCTCTCCCACCTTCAGAAGGATCCGCTCCGTGGTCCGCAGAAACATGTTCGCGTCCGCAACTCCCTGGGCGTCCGCCAGAAAGGTAACCTTTCCGTCCTCCACCCTGCTGATCTCATAGCCCAGATCCAGTATTTCCCGCTTCAGCACCGCTTCCAGCCCGAAGTGGCACGGTGCAATCAGCTCCCATTTTTCCATACTTTTTCCTCTTTCCGCCGCAGCTTTGCGCACTCTGTCTTTTTCTGAGGGTTTCCCTTACAGGGATCCGGTTCCGGCTACAGGGAAATCCGGACCACGTCCTGTCCATCAAAATCCCGGATGATAAAAACGCCCTCCTCAAAAATACCGTAGGTGGGAGGATTTCCCTCCTTGGGAATCGCCACGGATCCGGGATTTAGGAGGGTATATCCTTCTCTCCGCTCCGCCTTTAAAACATGGGTATGTCCATGAATCAGAACATCCCCCTCCTGAAGGGGCGGAAGATTGTCCTGGTGGTACACATGGCCATGGGTCGCATAAAAAGTCCTTCCCTCCAGAACCAGCAGGGCATAATCCGCCATCACCGGAAATTCCAGAACCATCTGATCCACCTCCGCTTCGCAGTTTCCCCGCACAGCGTAAATCTCCTTTTTTCTGCCGTTGAGCATGGCAATGACCTCCTTCGGGGCGTATTCCCTGGGCAGGTCGTTGCGGGGACCATGGTAAAGCAGATCGCCCAGAAGCACCAGGCGGTCTGCTCCCTCCTTCTCATATGCATCCAGCATTTTCCGGCAATAGTAGGCCGAACCGTGAATGTCTGACGCAAACATGTATTTCATAAATATGTTTCTCCTTAGCCTGAGATTGCTTTCTCTACAATATCATGGTTAAGAGAAAAAAACAAGATTTCTTCCCCGATAAGCTTCAAATCCTCCCACCACCGAGCCGGTCCGGTACCCTCTCCGGGCCAGCTGTCTGGCGGCGAGCATGCTGGCGCCGCCCCGGTCGCAGTAAAAGATCAGCATCCTGCGCGGAAAGTCCCGCTTTTCCTCCAGCTCTTTATAAGGAATGTTTACGGCTCCGCGGATGTGGCTTTTCCCGTAGGATTCCTCATCCCGCAGATCTATGATCAGGACGTCGGAGCGCCCCACATAATCATCCAGTCTCCCGGCGGAAATGGTTTCTATCTGACGCATAAAAAACTCCTTTTTTCTTTATCATATGATTTTCCGGTCAAAAGTCCATTTCCCGCCGCCGGGGTCATCTTCTGAAAATTGCCGGATTGCCGTTCTGCTGCCGGACATACCCCAAAAAGGCCCCGGTGAAATACCGGAGCCTTTTCTGGGAGTTTCTCAGCGAAGCAGAAGAGCAGATTAATATCTGTCGCTGCAGTCTGTGCTCTCTTCACTGGAAGAGCTGTCGTTTTTTGTATTATTGCTGTAGCTGCTGTTCTGAGAATTTCTGGAATTCTGAGTTTTATTCTGGCTGCTGCCGGAATGACTGCTTTTGTTCTGATTTTCACAATTCTTGGACATTTGATAATTCCTCCTGATGAAAAATTGTAGTCTGCCATGGAATTTCACGGCTGCATTTTCATTACATCCTCTATTGTTCCAAAAATGCCGAAGATTATTCAGATTTTTTTAATTTCTCAGACCGGAAAAAACAATCTCCATTTTAACCTGCAGGAACCCGCATTAAAACTTTGTATCAAAAATCAGTCAAAGCTGGTCAAAACTTTAAAGAATATTCAAGAATAGATATTGCTTTTTTTTCCAGTTTATATTATAATCTACTCGTAAAAAGAATTTACCCTTCAAAAATTTTTTTTACATAACCCCTTATTTAATTATTTATACTCCCCTCGAAAGACCCGGTAGCTCCCCTACCGGGTCTTTCACTGTACTTCTTTACCCTTTTTCCGCCGGCGCCCGCCCCGGGAAAATCCTACTTTTTCTCAAGGACCTTCCGATATGGGGCAAGCATTCCCTCGTTCATCATGTTCCCCATCTTCGCCTTCAGCTTCGGCGACGACAGAAGCGCTCCCACCAGATACATTTTCACCAGCGTGCCTTTATCCTTCTGGGGGAAATCGTACTGCCCGTGAGCCTTATAAAATTTGTGGTCCGCCTTCATCATTCCCTGCATCTTATAGATCAGATCACGGAAGATCTTCATGCCGCCCACTCCGTAAAAATTCCGGGGCTGGACATAGCCATGCTTCAGAGCATAGACCAGCGTGGCGGCCAGACGGTCCACAGCCCTGTCAGGATCCGTCTCATCCGTGGCTGTTCCTGCCAGGAAGTTTCCGCCTACCTCCGCGCGCCCTTCTATAATCATCTGAAGATTAAACTCCCTGCTGTAATCCCCGCTGATCAGATAGCCCATAGGCATTCCCATGGTGACCGTGCGGTGGCCGTTGCAGAACTGGCGGTCATCATACTGCTTGAACAGAGGCCCCATAGAATGATCCTGGATGGAAAAGGCATAGACGATGGCCGCTCCCTTCTGAATGTCATTGCGCAGAAATTCATCAAAACCATCCTTATATATACACTTCCCGGAAACCGCACAGTTAAAGCAGCCGAGACAGCCCCCCGAAAACGGATATTCCCGGATATTCACCACCCGGCTCCTCAGAGACAGCACGCTCTGAAAACGGAGAATCATATTCCGCAGCTGGGTATCCTCCTCCCGGCAGTCCGTGACGATCACCACATCCTTCCCCTGGAAGGCGGGCTTTTCTTTCACCGCAGCTTCCTGACCTTTGCCGGTGCATTCCGGAGAACTCTCCGCTGCCGGTACCGCCTCAGGCACATGAACCGGCACATGCGCGGCGGGAGCCGCCGTCCGGGGAAGCGGTTCAAAGCTGTCGTTTTTCATACACCACAGCACATAGGAGAAAAACCTCCGCGCCTCCTTCTGCCCTTTTTCCGTCAGAAGGTCATCCATATCCGCGGACAGCCCCCTGATAACTTTCATCCCCATATCCTGACAGTTATCCTGAATATAGCGATGAGCGGTCACATCATAAAAATGTTTGGACGTGGTGATCTGAGTGACAAATTTCCCTCTCAGATCCGCTCCGGAATGCTTCATCAGATCGATAAACCTGTGAAGCTGGCTGGGAGCGATAAAGGTATAAACCGGATAGGAAAAGAGGATCAGATCCGCCTCCTCCAGATCCTTCACAGCAGGTCCGAAGTTCTTCGCAAGCCCCCGGATTCTCTGCCCTGCGTGAAGAATTTTAAAATTATGCTTCGGGAAATGCTTCTCCAGATACAGCGCCGTCTGCAGTGTGACGCTGTATTTTCCCTTGGGACTTCCATTTACAACAAGTATCTTCATTACGTAATCTCCTTCCGCTGACTGTTTTATTTTGTTCCGGCTGCAGTCTCAAAAGAGAAGCCGGCCGCGCCCGGACCGCCTGCTCCGCTCTTTTCTGTCAGTACTGCAGTTCTTTCTGAATTTCCTTTTTTGCCTCCAGAATATATCCGGCCAGTTCCGCGATCCTGTCGTTGTACATCCGGTGAACCGGCGCGGAAATACTGAACGCGTAGCGCACTCTGCCGCTGTAATCTCTCAGGCTGGCCGCCACACAGCGCACTCCCGTCTCGTTTTCCTCATTATCCAGGGCATAGCCCCTCTCCCGCACTTCCTCCAGATTCCGGCGAAATTCCTCGTAATCCGTAATCGTATAGGGAGTTCTCCTGAGGATCCGGCTGCTTCTCCACACTTCCTCCGCTTCCTCCGGATTCAGCTCCGCGGCGATGGCTTTTCCCACCCCGGAACAATACATGGGAAGACGGCTGCCGATATGGGAGACCATCTGCACCGTATTGGAAAAAGCTTCTACCTTATCGATGTAGACAGCGTCTGCTCCATCCCGCTCCACGAAATGCACGGTTTCCCCCGAAAGCTCCATAAGCCTGCGCAGATGGGGCCGGACGATCTGCACCACATCTTTTTTCTCCATCAGCCGGCCGGCCAGATCCACCAGCTTCATGGTGAGCTCATATTTTCCATTCTCCTCATTCTGCTTCACATATCCCATATGGATCAGAGAATTCAGCAGGCGGTGCACGGTACTTTTATTCAGCTCCAGTCTGGTGCTGACAGCCGTCAGGCCCATGGCTCCCTCCGATGCCAGCAGCTCCACCGCGCCAAACAGCCGATCCGCTACCTGAATCGGATTTTTTCCTTCCGTTCTGTTCATACACCCTCCTTCATAGCAGGCAGAAAAATCCCGCTTTGCTCCATATCATGATGCCGGAATCAAAATCATGCTTTTTCATGCAGACACAACATGCATGACCTTTTGACCTTGGCGTCATGCAATTCCACAATGTGAAACTCCATGGAGGCTATTATAACACAGAGCAGCTTCACCTTCAATATAAACTTCAATAAAAACTTCAATAAAATTCTGAAAAAAATCCAAATTTTCTCTTTACATTCTAAATAAATTTGTATATAATACCAGTATCAGTACCACAATATAAAACGGAGTTCCATAATACGAAACCATTATTTGCAATACCCATGCAGGTACGGCTGCGCGCTGCCTTTCCCACAGAGACGATCCATTCGCGCTGCCCCCCCCTGCCGTATTGCCGGAACTCATCTCAAATTTTAAAGGAGGTTATTATGAACGACATCACTTCTCTCATCAGCAGCCTGGGAATCGTTCCCGTAGTAGTTTTACAGGACGCCAAGGACGCGGAGCCTCTGGCTGAGGCATTGATCGCAGGCGGACTTCCTGTGGCCGAGGTCACCTTCCGCACAGACGCCGCGGAGGAATCCATCCGCATCATGAGCCGTACCCATCCGGAAATGCTTGTAGGCGCAGGCACCGTGCTCACCGTAGAACAGGTGGACCGCGCCGTAGAAGCGGGAGCGAAATTCATCGTAAGCCCGGGATTTGATCCCGAGATCGTGGACCACTGTCTGGAAAACAGCATCCCGGTATTTCCCGGAATCGTCACCCCCACGGAAGCCGCCCAGGCGGTAAAAAGGGGTCTGAAGATCGTGAAATTCTTCCCGGCGGAGCAGTTCGGAGGCGTTTCCACCATCAAGGCCATCTCCGCGCCCTACACACAGCTGAAATTCATGCCCACCGGCGGCGTGAACGCGAAAAATCTCAGGAATTATCTGGAATGCAGTAAAGTCGTCGCCTGCGGCGGCAGCTGGATGGTAAAGGCCGACCTGATCAAGGCAGGAGATTTTGCGAAAATACGTGAAATGACGGCAGAAGCCGCCGCCCTTGTAAAGACCATCAGAGAGGAGAACTGATCATGAACTTAAATCTGAAACCTGCAGAAGAATGTAAATTTGACGCCGTATCTCTGGGTGAGATCATGCTCCGCCTGGATCCGGGCGAAGGCAGGATCCGCACAGCCAGAAATTTCCGGGTATGGGAGGGCGGCGGAGAGTACAACGTCATCCGCGGGCTGCGCAAATGCTTCCGCATGAACACTGCCGTAATCACCGCCTTCGCGGACAATGAGGTGGGCATGCTCCTGGAGGACTTCATCATGCAGGGCGGCGTGGACACCTCCCTGATCAAATGGATGAAGACGGACGGCATCGGCCGCATCTGCCGAAACGGCCTGAACTTCACCGAACGCGGCTTCGGCATCCGGGGAGCGCTGGGATGCTCCGACCGGGCCAACACCGCCATCTCCAAGGCCACTCCGGAGGACTTCGACTTTGACCATATTTTCGGGGATCTGGGGGTTCGCTGGCTGCACACCGGCGGAATCTACGCCGCTCTCTCGGAGCAGTCCTGCGAAACGGTTCTTGCCGCCATCAAAACGGCGAAAAAATACGGGACCGTGGTCTCCTACGACCTGAACTACCGTCCCTCCATGTGGAGCGCCATCGGCGGGCAGGCCAAGGCCCAGGAGGTGAATAAGGAAATCGCCAGATACGTGGACGTCATGATCGGAAACGAGGAGGATTTCACCGCATGCCTCGGTTTTGAGATCGAAGGAAATGACGCCAGTCTGAAAGAACTGAACCTGGACGGCTATAAGAAAATGATCAATGAAGCCGCGAAGGCCTATCCCAACTTCAAGGCAGTGGCCACCACCCTCCGCACCGTAAAGACAGCTACCGTCAATGACTGGAGCGCGATCTGCTGGGCCGACGGAGAGGTCTATAAGGCTAAAGATTATAAAAACCTGGAGATCATGGACCGGGTAGGCGGCGGCGATTCCTTCGCTTCCGGACTGATCTACGGACTTATGACCACCGGCGACGCTGAGATTGCCGTCAATTACGGAGCGGCTCACGGCGCGCTGGCCATGACTACCCCTGGCGACACCACCATGGCCAGCAAAAAAGAGGTGGAAGCCATCATGGGCGGGGCCGGAGCGCGGGTGCAGAGATAACTTCATCTGCTGATGCTTCCGGAAAGTACAGCGAACGGAACCTGCGTCACGGTGCAGAGGCAGCTTCATCTGCTGATGATCAGAATCATCCGCTGCAATCACTCTCAAAAATAAATCAGACGGGGACCGCCCCGGGGCCAGAGCTTTTCGAAAGCTTTCCGGCCCGGGCGGTCCCCGTCTTTATTTGTGATGCGGCAGGCGGAAGCGCCTTCTCGGCGGCCGGAAACAGCAGCTGTTTCCGGCCGCACACTTCAGGCTTCCCCCGCAGCTCTCATTTACATTGAACAGATTTGGCAGGACTCCAGGCTCCGTATACCGTCTTTCCCCCTGAAAGCTCCCGGTAGGCGCGGATCCTGTAATAATACACCGTTCCCCCGCTCAGTCCCTTATGCGTAAATGCAGCTGTCCGGGAGGAGGCCATCTTCATATAGTAGCCTTTTTTTCCGACCCTGCACCAGATCTCATAACCGGAAGCCCCGGGCACTTTCGTCCATTTCAGGGTATTCACATGAACGGCAGACGACTGCAGCTGTGTGAGCCCGGGTTTCTTCAGAACGGCTTTTGCTTTCAGTCCGGTCTTATCGTATGCTCCCAGCAGCATGTTTCCGCCGTTGTCCGCATAAGCCCGGACCGTATATCGGTAAACAGTGCCGGTCACCGCCTTTTTATCTGTATATGAGGTTTTCTTCCCCGTCAGGGTTTTCAGGGCCTTCCATTTCCCTCCGGGCACTTTGCGGTATACGCGGTAGCCGGAGGCGCCGGACACCGCGGACCAGGTAATCTTTATTTTATTATAGGCCGTCGCTTTTGCTGCTTTCAGGACAGGAGCGGCGGGAGGCGCCGGCTGATCCGTCCCGGTATCCTCCGGATCCGAAAGTTTAAAAAAGTTCACATCGTAGGATACGGACAGATCCGTCCCCGTGACGGAAACCTGATAGCAGTCCCCCGCCTGATACTCCGTAATTCCCGCAGGACGGAAAATAATACAGCCTCTCTGTCCGTAATTCTCATTGTTCACAAAAAAGTCCCCGTCGGAACCTGACTGGGAAAATCTCCAGACTCTTCCGTCACTCACCCTTTTCAGCGTCACGGTCACCCGGGAAGCATCCACATACGAACCCATGGAAATACTCCAGGGCATATCACGGGCAAACAGCTCCAGCGGCATATTCTGAGCCGGCCAGGCCACGCCTTTATAGCCTTTGTCTTCAAAAGCGCCGTCAAAGGCATACATGGCGTAGTACCGTCCGTTGACTCCGAATCCGGTATAGCCCATGCCGGGATTCAGGCACCATCTGCGATGCCCCACGACACTGATATTCCCCGGATCCTCATCTGACATCCAGCCGAAGACCAGCGTATCGTACAGACTGGAAAATCCGCTGGCGATATTGGAGGAGGAGGCCCCCTCATATCCCCGCTGATACAGGTCGTCATACGCCGGATCGCTCATGGCCGCCGGCCGGGCAGGCTGATGACTGATCCCTCCGAGAACGGACATCACCAGAGCCGCAGCCTGCGTTCTGGACTGATATCCGGAATGAATCTGAACATTATAGGGAATCCCCGCCACATACCGGATAAAGTTCAGGGTATTCAGACCGTTCCTCAAAGTGGCGGCGCTCACCTCTCCCTCATCAAAGGGCGCTTTGTTCACCGGTGTTCTGGCATAGCTGTTGGGCAGATTTTCCTGAGGATTCAGAGTCTCCGCCATATCCCGGATCTCGCTCTGAGTATGGCTGTCCACCGAAAGCCCTGCGGCTGCCCGCGTCTCCCGGGCTCCCCACGCTGAAAACCAGAAAGTCAGACACAGCAGGATCCAAAACACAGTCTTTCGTTCCATCTTTTTTTCTCTTTTCATTTTTTCCTCCTTTTCAGCCGGTCCCGCATAAAGAACTGCGGATTTTTCAGCATTTTCCGCTGAATTTTTCCTGATCACAGACATCATATCATTTTATCTGCGATCTGTCTATGAATCCGCGGTTCAAAATCCGGCCGCGCCAAAAGAGACGCCTTTTTCGGCACATATTTCAGGCAGCTCTCTATCTGCGGAAAAAATGAGTCAGAAGATATACCACCAGGCCGATTCCCACAACCGCCAGGATCACAGGGATCATAAGTCCCACCAGAAGAACAAGACCGGCGATCACCAGACCTGCAATGACGATCACGGCAGCCTTTCCGTACCAGGTGGACAGATCCAGATGATAGCTGCGGCGCTTTACATATCCCTCGTCCTGAGCGTAGGGGTTCTGGGAATCATCCCCGGAATCCTCCGGTGAAAATTCATCGCCGGACTCTTCATACACGATTCCTTCATAGGGTGTGCCGGGCCCGCCCTGCTCCTCCACATCCAGAAGAGTCCTGGCAATCAGCCTGGGATCGCCCAGCTCCGCCAGGACATCCTCCTCGCTTCGGCCCTGACGGACGCAGTTCTCTATATAACCGCTGTAATACTCCAGATTGGACGCAATCTCCCTCCCGTCCATCTGTCCGGCCAGCTGATCCTCCAATATTTCTAAAAATTCTTCTTTATTCATCAATGTTTCCTTCTTTCCAAAAACAGATCCTTCCGCAACGCTGTCGCCACATCATTTTATCATAATCTTACCTCCGGGCAAACATTTCTTTCCTTAAATTTTTCTTAAAAAAGCAGAAAAGGCATCACAGGACCGGAGAAACCGCTGATTTCAGGCAATTTCAGTCAATTCACACAATTTTTCCATTTAGCGGTTGACTTTTCCTTTTATTAATGCTAAAATCCATTTACGAATTGAAAAGGTCTCTGAGAACTGACGGAAAGGGTGGAATTACCACAGGGGAATCAGAGATTTGTTTTGCCGGCCGTCTGGGCAGTATTTGAATTCCATCAAATACTGCCCTTTTTTCATACCCCCCCCTGATAAGCCCCGTCCAGTTATAAGATCTCATTCCCCGGCTGCGGCAGACCGCGGCCATAAAAATCCGTCCGCGGAATAAAGCAGGCAGTTCCTGTTTTAGAATATACAATGACCAGAAAAAGGAGGTAATTTTTCTATGGGATTCAAAAGCGACATCGAAATTGCACAGGAGTGCGAAATGCTCCCCATCACTGAA
>CANQUG010000042.1 GCA_947626985.1 uncultured Lachnospiraceae bacterium
GAATTTTTCGACTATCTGCTGGATAAGATCCACGTGGTGGGCACTCCCGGCTGCGGCTTCGGAGCCCACGGAGAAGGGTATTTCCGCCTTACCGCATTCGGTACATATGAAAACACAGTGGAAGCCATCCGCCGAATGGCGGAGCTGTAAGAGGAACTACAGAATCTGAGAGGCGAAAATCGTCTCAGTAAAAAAAATGCGCATTCAGGTTTGAATAAGATATAGGAAACTGTCGGGGATGCAGAGCGAAAGAGCTGCATCCCCTTTTTTCATATCCCATCTACTTTTGTATGTTTATTTTGCATCGTACAGAAAAAAATGCCCGGAGAATTCGATACACAGCAGGCGGGGCGGTGCTTCCTGTCTGGCAGACCGTTTGGGCGCGGTTTTAGCGGAGGTGAAATCCACCGCTTACGGAGACTTGGGCGCGAAGGCTCTTCCTGAGCGTCCTAGCCGGAGTTAGCGGTTAGTTCGCCGGAGTGTTGCGCCGTCAACAGACAGGAAGCACCGTCCCGCCTGCGTCCGTATGCTTATATACCCCGTATGCTTATATACCCTGTATGCTTATATACCCCGTAGCTTACATACTCCATATGCTTACATACCCCGTAGCTTAAATACCCCATATACTTTCAGCTTCCCCCCGCCATTCCCGAAACCTCCCAAAAATTCTTGCACAATCTCCCGCCTCATGATAAAATTCTAAAAAGAGGTGAGAAAATGGGAATCTATTTGAATCCGGGAAACACAGCCTTTCAGATGGCGGTGAATAATACGGTCTATGTGGATAAATCTGAACTTATCCGTTTTATGAACGACAGAATCGGAAGACGAGATCGTTTTATCTGTGTGAGCAGACCAAGACGTTTTGGAAAATCTATGGCTGCAGAGATGCTTTCGGCCTATTATGATAAAGAATGCGATTCCGCCGTTCTTTTTCAGAATCTGAAAATTGCAGGCTGTTCCACTTATAAAGAACATTTGAATCGTCACAATGTGCTGATGATCAATGTACAGAAATTTCTTCGAAACGCAGGAACACCGGGCAATCTGGCCGCTTATATGGAAAAACGCATCCTGCAGGAAATCAGGCAGGTTTATCCGGATATCGTTTCTCCGGAAGAAAACAGCCTCTCTGATGCGCTGGAAGCAGTTTTTGCGTCCGGTCCGAAAGAGGAGCGGGGATTCATTTTTATTGTAGACGAATGGGACTGTATCTTTCGCGTTGCAAGAAATGATAAGGGAGCGCAGAAAAATTTCCTCGAATTTTTAAGAGATCTGTTCAAAGACCGCACTTACGTGAAGCTTGCTTACATGACCGGTATCTTACCCATAAAAAAATATGGCAGTCACTCTGCACTCAGTGATTTCAGGGAATTTTCCATGATTGATTCCGGCCCGCTGGCGGAATACACAGGTTTTACAGAACAGGAGGTCCAGGAATTATGCAGGAGGTATCATAAAAATTTTGAGGAGGTCCGGCATTGGTATGACGGATACCGGCTGAACGATAAATGTCACATCTATAATCCGAAATCGGTAGTAGACGGGATACAGAGCCGGACGCTTCGGAGCTTCTGGACGAATACGGAAACCTATGAAGCTCTGCAGATTTACATTGATCTGGATGAGGACGGCCTGAAGCAGGCGCTGATGGCTATGCTTGGCGGAAGCTGTTTTCCTGTGGATACCGGTTCTTTTCAGAATGATATGACTACCTTTAAAAGCAAAGACGATGTTCTCACCCTTATGGTACATTTGGGATATCTTTCGTATGATGAAGACTCCCAATCTGTTTTTATTCCCAATGAAGAGGTACGTCTGGAATTTATCCGCGCTGTTAAAAATGGAAAACATAAGGATCTGGCTGATCTGATAGCTGCTTCTGATCTGCTTTTGCAGGATACGCTGGAAATGAATGCCGGGAATGTGGCAAAAGCCATAGAGAAGGCTCACAGTGCCGGGACAGCGCCTCTTTGGTATAATCATGAACAGGCCCTGCGCAGTGTTGTAAAATTTGCGTATCTCAGCTGTATCGATCAATACCAGTGTATTGAAGAGCTTCCGTCAGGAACTGGATATGCGGACCTTGTGTTTATACCGAAAAAGGGATCCGCGTTACCGGCTATGTTTATTGAACTGAAATGGAATAAAAGCTCCGAAAGCGCTTTGACCCAGATAAAAAAACGAAATTATCCGCAGATACTGGAGAAGTACGGAGGAGAGATTCTGCTGGTGGGTATAAGCTATCATATCGGCACGAAAAAGCACACCTGTGTGATTGAAAAATATGAAAAAGGAGGACACATATGAAAAAAAGAAAAACAATCTCAACGCTTGTAATCATCATGGCATTGGCTGCCGGAATATGGGGAAGCGCCGGAGTTCCTGTCTATGCTCATGGCGGCAGCCATCAGAACCATCATACGGAATATCATGAATATCCTGAGTATCATGAGGAACAGCACGGCGCGCATCACCATCAGTATGTGACTCAGGTGGTGGAGCACTGTACCTGCACCACACCGGGAAAAAGCGCAGAGGTATGCAGCATATGCGGACAGCATAAGGCGGGCTCCGAACAGACCATTGCTCCCTGCCATACATACGGTCCCTGGGAAACCTCGAAAAAGGCTACCGTCTTTGCGCCGAAGGTACAGACCAGAACCTGCACATCCTGCGGAGACGTTATTTCCCGGAACAGAGGAAAAAAACTGACCCCGAAGCTTACCCTCAGCGCAGGAAGTCTGACATTGAGAAAAGGACAATGCTGTACATCGCTGAAGGTCACCGGAATGGCCCGGGGAGATTATTTAAAATCTGTAAAATCCAGCAGGCCGGGGATTGTAAGAGTTTCCGAGGTGAACGAAAAAGGAACCATGAAGCTTGACGCAGGAAATAAGACCGGTACTGCGAAGCTGACGGTCACTCTCGCCAGCGGTGAAGAGAAAACAGTGACGGTCAGAGTGAAGAAGTGATACCGCTGCGGCGGAAATGCTGAGATATCCTTCCGGGAGGGTATGGCAGCCTCATACAGCTGAGGAATTTTCCGGAAGAGCATTCGGGAAAAAATAGAGCAGTTAATGTCTGCTCTATTTTTTTCGGCGGGTTTTACGTTTGGGTCTTATCCATATTCTGTCGTCGGAACGTCCCACCAGATAGTCCAGACTGATGTCGTAGTATTCCGCCATGCGGATCAGCATTTCCACGGGAACATTTCGGTCCCCCTTTTCATAATGAGAGTAAGTGCGCTGGCTGACATGAAGAATATCTCCGATTTCCTTCTGGGTGAGGTCAGAATCCTCACGCAGGTCTTTTATCCTCGGGTACAGCAATCGTATACGCCTCCTTTTGGGCAGGATTACAATGGGAACAGTTCATGGCGTCCGGCATTGCGGCACTTTGGCATGTTACCTTATCTATCGGCTAAAATGAACAGAAAAAGTATACATCAGCCCAAAATGGACTAACAGAATATAGAACAAACAGGACTGAAAATTTTTCCCTGTAGGCTTTTGACCCCATTGTCCGGGAAAAACCGGACGGTAATCGTCAATGATTTTGCCCAGTTCCATATTGCCAGTATTGGAAATTTATCGTATAATTTAAAAACATGAAGCAAAAACAATGGCAGAGTACAAGGATACAGTCTCTGACGTACAAGATCCGGAATCACAGGAGGACGACACATGCTGTTTGTAGAATACCCCAGATGCAGCACCTGCCAGAAGGCAAAAAAGTGGCTGCAGGCCAATCAGATAGAAGTCACAGCCAGGCATATTCTGGAGGACACCCCCACGGCTGACGAGCTGAAGGAGTGGACAGCCAGAAGCGGACTTCCCGTAAGGCGGTTTTTCAATACCAGCGGGATGAAATACCGGGAGCTGGGACTGAAGGATAAACTGGATGACATGACGGAGGAGGAGCAGATTCAGCTTCTCTCCACCGACGGAATGCTGATAAAGCGCCCGCTCCTGGTGAGCGACGCCTTTGTGCTTCCGGGATTCCGGGAAAAGGAATGGAAGGAAAAGCTGGGAATTTGAATTTCCGCCCGATCAGGTGAGGAAAAGGCTCTCTGCTTCCGGAGGGAAGACGGGGGTCGGGGCCGATCGGGCGGAGCATTGGGGGAAACGGAGGAAGGCCAGTGAAATACGGAAAAATTCGGATTGAGGACGGCTATTTGATTTTTACGAAGCACATGATGATCAACAGTCTTCCCTGCAAAGATATTTTATGGGCCTATATGCGGCGGGAAGGTACGGAGGGAGGCGGCAGCAAGCAGCTGATCGTCAACTATCTGATGATCGTCACAAGGCAAAGAAAACGATACAAATTTGACATGACGGAAAAAGAAGTGAAGGAATGTATCAGTCTTCTCAAGGCGCTGAACCCGGATATCGCTCTCGGATACCCCAAGGGAGGGAAGATCAGTGCCCAGAGCATGCCCAATATCCGGGATCTGGGTGCGCTGTACACGGAGGACGGCAGGCACATTCTTCCCAGGAGGCTTTTAAGGAGCGGGGATCTTTATCATATATCCGTGGCGGATCAGGATACCCTCCACTGGGAGTATCATCTCTCGGCGGTGATCGATCTGCGCACTCCCGCCGAGCGGGACAGAAAGCCGGATGCCACCATTCCCTATGTGAGATATTATCACATCCCCATTATGGAGGAGGAGACCTATACCCTTGCTGCTTTTCCTACCCCTGAGGAGTTCATTTTGAACTTTCGGGATGATCCGGACGAGTACATGATCCGGCTTTACGAGAATTTTATCCGGGACCAGTTTTCCGTGAAGCAGTTTGCGCTCTTTCTGGACCGGATTCTCCGGCAGGAGGAGGGGGCGGTTCTCTGGCACAGCTCTTCCGGAAAAGACCGGGCGGGAGTGGGTACGGCTCTCCTTCTCTGTGTGCTGGGGGTTTCCAAGGAGGATATCATCGAAGATTTCGTGAAGTCCAACACGTATCTGGAGGGAGAGATGGAATACATGATCCGGTTCATGGAATCCAGGACCATTGTGGACGCCAGGACCATGGACAATATCCGGCTCCTTCACAAGGTAAAGCCGGAATATCTGGAGGCGGTATTCTCAGCCATTGAGAAATACTACGGAACGGTGGACCGGTTTCTGCGCAGGGCGCTGTATCTCACCCCCAAGGCCATCGAGGATCTGAAGAGCCGATATCTGATCTGACGGGCGCCGGACAGGGCAGACAGGGAAGACTTTTTTGGTGCTTTTGTGGGAAAGTGCTCTTAAATAGGAATGTATTTTTTCATTGACAAACTGATTTATGTTGCTATAATGTTAAACATGTGAGCATTTATTAGGTTAAAGTGTTGAAAGCAGGTGGCTTATGCAGAAAAGAATTATATCCATTCTGGTGGATAATACCGCAGGTGTTTTAAGCCGTGTGTCAGGAATGTTCAGCAGACGCGGTTATAATATTGACAGCCTCACCGTAGGAGTGACTGCGGATGACCGGTTTTCCAGAATGACCGTGGTATGCAGCGGCGACGAGCTGATTCTGGAGCAGATCACGAAGCAGCTGGCGAAGCTGGTGGATGTGAGGGACATCAAGGTCCTTCAGCCGGAAAACAGTGTGAACCGGGAGCTGGTGCTTGTAAAGGTAGCCGCCAGACCGGAGCAGCGGGAGGGCGTGATCTCCATCGCCAATATTTTCCGGGCCAATATCATTGACGTAAGCAAGGATTCCCTGATGATTGAGATGACGGGAAGCAAGAGCAAGCTGGGAGCGTTTATCGATCTTCTGGACGATTATGAGATTCTGGAGCTTGCCCGCACCGGACTTACAGGACTTTCCAGAGGCGCCCAGGACGTAACGTTCCTGTAAGGATGCCGGAGGATTTCGTTTGCTAGGGGAAATTCCCTTAACGATATAAGCGCCGGATCACGGTGATGCCTGTGGCCGGCGCGCCGGGAGGAGAGACGGGTTCTCCGCCTTGTTATGAAAAAATTTATAAAACATTAGGAGGAAACAAAAATGGCAAACAGGATTTTTTACCAGGAAGACTGCAATCTGAGTCTGCTGGAAGGCAAGACCATCGCAATTATCGGATATGGCAGTCAGGGACATGCTCATGCGCTGAACCTGAAGGAGTCCGGATGCAATGTCATCATCGGTCTCTATGAGGGCAGCAGATCCTGGCAGAAAGCAGTAGATCAGGGCTTTGACGTTTACACAGCCGCAGAAGCAGCGAAGAAGGCTGACATTATCATGATCCTCATCAATGATGAGAAACAGGCTGCTCTCTACAAAAAAGACATCGAGCCGAACCTGGAAGAAGGAAATATGCTGATGTTTGCTCATGGTTTCAATATTCACTTCGGATGCATCGTACCGCCCAAATACGTTGACGTTACCATGATCGCGCCCAAGGGACCGGGCCATACCGTGAGAAGCGAATATCAGGCCGGCAAGGGTGTTCCCTGTCTGGTAGCCGTTGAGCAGGACGCCACCGGCAAGGCTCTGGATCTGGCCTTGGCTTACGCGCTGGGTATCGGCGGAGCAAGAGCAGGCGTTCTGGAGACCACCTTCCGTACCGAGACCGAGACCGACCTGTTCGGTGAGCAGGCAGTTCTCTGCGGCGGTGTGTGCGCTCTGATGCAGGCTGGTTTTGAGACTCTGGTGGAAGCCGGATACGATCCCAGAAACGCATATTTCGAGTGCATCCATGAGATGAAGCTCATCGTGGACCTGATCTATCAGTCCGGATTTGCCGGAATGAGATATTCCATCTCCAACACAGCCGAGTACGGCGATTATATCACCGGACCGAAGCTTATCACCGAGGAGACCAAGAAGACCATGAAGAAGATCCTGGCAGACATCCAGGACGGCACCTTCGCGAAAGAGTTCCTTCTGGAGATGTCCTCCGCCGGCTCTCAGGTACATTTCAAGGCCCTGAGAAAGAAAGCCGCAGAGCATCCGTCAGAGATCATCGGCGAGGAAGTCCGCAAGCTGTACAGCTGGAACGGCGAGGATAAGCTGATCAACAACTAAGGAGACTCTGAGTTTTCCGGATAAAAATCAGAACACAGCGGAGCGTTTTGCGGGATAGAGACGCAGCTGAATCTGAGACTTTATATTTTTAAATAATCTGCCTGCCTGAGGGTGACTTCGGACAGGCAGTTTTTAAACTATGAGGAATCATACAGCGGCTGGCAGCCGCACATCCATGAAAAGAGGAGGAAAAGGATCATGGGAATGACAATGACACAGAAGATTCTGGCGGCTCACGCCGGCCTGGATCATGTGGAAGCCGGGCAGCTGATCGAGGCGGATCTGGATCTGGTTCTGGGCAACGACATCACCTCTCCGGTGGCCATCCACGAGATGGACAAAATGACTGTGAAGACCGTATTTGACAAAGACAAGATTGCCCTGGTGATGGACCATTTTATCCCCAACAAGGACATCAAATCCGCGGAGCACTGCAAATGTGTCAGGGAATTTGCCTGTAAGCATGAAATTACCAATTATTTTGATGTGGGAGAGATGGGCATCGAGCATGCGCTGATTCCGGAGAAGGGCCTGGCTGTGGCCGGTGACGTGATTATCGGAGCGGATTCCCACACCTGTACTTACGGCGCTCTGGGAGCATTCTCCACGGGAGTGGGAAGCACGGATATGGCAGCGGGAATGGCTACAGGAAAAGCCTGGTTCAAGGTTCCCTCCGCCATAAAATTCAACATTATCGGCAAGCCGAAAAAATGGGTCAGCGGCAAGGACGTGATCCTTCATATTATCGGTCTGATCGGCGTGGACGGCGCTCTCTATAAATCCATGGAATTCGTGGGAGAGGGCATTCAGAATCTCTCCATGGACGATCGTTTTACCATTGCGAACATGGCTATCGAGGCCGGCGGAAAGAACGGAATCTTCCCGGTGGACGACCGTGCCGCTGCCTACATGAAGGAGCATTCCATGAGGGAATTCAAGGTGTACGAAGCGGATCCCGACGCCGTATACGATGAGGAATATACCATTGATCTCAGCACCCTGGAGTCCACCGTTTCCTTCCCCCATCTGCCGGAAAACACCAGAACCCTCAGCGAGATCACAGAGGATATCGCAGTGGATCAGGCGGTGATCGGCTCCTGCACCAACGGCCGTATTGACGACCTGCGGGTGGCCGCGGAGATCCTGAAGGGCAGAAAGGTGAAGAAGGGTCTTCGCTGCATCGTGATTCCTGCCACTCAGGCTGTCTATCTTCAGGCTATGGAGGAAGGGCTTCTGAAAATCTTTATCGAGGCGGGAGCCGTGGTAAGCACTCCCACCTGCGGTCCCTGTCTGGGAGGCTACATGGGTATCCTGGCAGAGGGAGAGCGGTGCATCTCTACTACCAACCGGAACTTCGTAGGACGTATGGGACATGTGAAGTCCGAGGTTTATCTGGCCAGCCCGGCTGTGGCGGCTGCCAGCGCAGTAACCGGAAAGATTTCCGCACCGGCGGAACTGGGATTATAAGAGGAGGGAGGAAAGAACGATGCAGGCAAAAGGCAGAGTATTTAAGTACGGTGACAATGTGGATACCGACGTGATCATTCCGGCCCGTTATCTGAATTCTTCAGACCCGGCGGAGCTGGCTGTCCATTGTATGGAGGATATTGATAAGGAGTTTATCCACAGGGTAAACAAGGGCGACATTATTGTGGCAAATAAGAACTTCGGATGCGGTTCTTCCAGAGAGCACGCTCCCATCGCCATCAAGGCGGCAGGGGTAAGCTGCGTGATCGCGGAGACCTTTGCCCGGATCTTCTACCGCAACGCTATCAATATCGGACTTCCGATCATCGAGTGTCCCGAGGCCAGCAAAGGCATTGAGGACGGCGACGAGGTAGAGGTGGATTTCGACTCCGGCATGATCTACAACCGCACGAAGGGAACGGAGTTCAAGGGACAGGCGTTCCCGGAATTTATGCAGAAGATCATTAAGGCGGAGGGCCTGGTAAACTATATCAACAGTAATTACTGATCCGGGGCTGCCCTGATCTGCGGGGCGGCTTTTTGCTCCGGCAGTCGGATCTTTATGAACGAAAATGAGGAAAAACGTTTTCTCTTCTCAGGTCTGAGGGGAGAAGGCGTTTTTTTCTGTAAAGGGCATCCCATTCGATATTCTTGTCGTTTTTATAATTATTTGCATTTTTATACGCTCCTATAGTATAATAAAAAAATCAATGAAATCAGAGATAAGGAGGAACTGCGAAATGAAGAAATTCGGATTTGGCCTGATGAGACTGCCTGTTACGGACAAGTCGGACGCTGCCAGCGTGGATTTGGAACAGGTAAAAAAGATGGTGGATCTGTTCCTTGAGAAGGGATTTACCTATTTTGACACCGCGTGGATGTACTGCGGTTTTGCCAGCGAGAACGCGGCGAAGGCGGCTCTGGTGGAACGTCACCCCAGAGACAGCTTTACCCTCGCTACCAAGCTTCATGCGGGATTTATCAATTCTCTGGAAGATCGGGATAAAATTTTTAACGCCCAGCTGGAGAAGACCGGCGCGGGATATTTTGATTATTATCTGCTTCACGGCATAGAGGAATCCATGATCTCCAAATATGAGGAGTTTGACTGCTTTAACTGGCTGCTGGAAAAGAAGGCTCAGGGGCTTGTGAAGCATGCGGGCTTTTCCTTCCATGATACGCCGGAACTGCTGGATGAAATTCTCACGAAGCATCCTCAGATGGAATTTGTCCAGCTTCAGGTCAATTATCTGGACTGGGAGAGCGAGTGGATCCGCTCCCGTGCCTGCTATGAGATGGCGGTGAAGCATGGAAAACCCGTGATCGTGATGGAGCCTGTGAAGGGCGGAACGCTGGCCAGGATTCCCGAAGAGGCGGAGAAGCTGTTTAAGGATCATGATCCTGACGCTTCCGTGCCCAGCTGGGCCATCCGGTTCGCCGCGAGTCTTCCGGGAGTGATGATGGTGCTTTCCGGCATGTCCAGCCTGGAGCAGATGGAAGATAATTTAAGCTTCATGGAGGATTTCAAGCCTCTCACGGAGGAAGAAAAAGCTCTTTGCCATAAGGCGGCGGACATCATCAACAGCCAGATCGCCATTCCCTGTACCGGATGCTCCTACTGCACGGAGGGGTGCCCGCAGCATATCGCCATTCCCCAGTACTTCTCCCTGTATAACGAGGATATGAGAGAGCATCTGGAGGAGAAGGGCTGGACGGTGAATTTCACCAATTATGAGATTCTTACAGGAAAATTCGGCAAGGCCAGCCAGTGTGAGGAGTGCGGCCAGTGCGAGGGCGTCTGTCCGCAGCATCTGCCCATTATCGAAAACCTTAAGGCAGTTTCCAGACATTTCGAGAGAAGCTGAAGCAGAGAAGATTCGATAAAAGGGAAATCGGAGCAGAAAGTACGACCTTGCGGAAGCTGAATCAGAACAGATTGGACAAAGCAGAGTGAAATCAGAGCAGGAAGTACGGCTTTGCGGAAAGATTATTCAGAACATATTGGACAAAGCAAAACGAAAAAAGAGCAGGGAATTCGATTTCAAGAGAAGCTGAATCAGAAATGAGTTTATTCAGAAAGGACAGGAAATCATGATTTACTATGTGAACGGTTCCGCTGCGCCAGGCGGCGACGGAACGAAAGAAAAACCCTTTCAGACAATTACGGAGGCTGCCCGGATTGCGCTGCCCGGCGACGAGGTCCTGGTGGCTCCGGGCGTTTACCGGGAGTACGTGGATCCGGTAAATCCGGGCGAGCCCGGCAAAAGAATTACATACCGTTCGGAAATAAAGGGAAAAGCGGTGATCACAGGAGCGGAGCCGGTGAAAAACTGGATGCCGGTGGAGGGAACCGTCTGGAAGGCCGTGGTTCCCAACGGCGTGTTCGGCTCCTATAATCCCTACACCACCCTGGTGGAGGGCGACTGGTTCATAGCCACCTTCATCGCCCATACCGGAGAAGTTTACCTGAATGAGAAGTCCCTCTATGAGGTTACATCTCTGGAGCAGGTGCTTCATCCCCAGGTAAACAAATCGTCCTGGGATCCGGACTTTACCGTTTATACCTGGTATACGGAGCAGGAAGACGGATGCACGGTTCTTTATGCAAATTTCCAGGGAGCGGATCCCAATAAGGAGCGCGTGGAGATCAATGTCCGCCGCAACTGCTTTTACCCCTCCAGGGAAGGGGTGGGCTACATCACCCTGTCCGGCTTCACCGTGTGCAGAGCGGCCACCCAGTGGGCCCCGCCCACGGCATATCAGGAAGGCATGGTAGGGCCTCACTGGTCGAAGGGCTGGATCATCGAGGACTGTGAGATCTTCCAGTCCAAGTGCAGCGGCATTTCCCTGGGCAAATACCTCCAGCCGGAGAACAATAACAAATGGCTGAAAAAGAAGTTCAAGGACGGAACCCAGACGGAGCGGGACGCCATCTGTCAGGCCCAGCGGGAAGGCTGGACGAAGGAACGGATCGGAAGCCATATCATCCGGCGCTGCGAGATTCACGACTGCGGCCAGACGGGAATCGTGGGCCATCTGGGCGGAGTGTTCTCCGTGATCGAGGACAATCACATTCATCATATTAATAACAAGCAGAATCTTGCCGGCGCGGAGATCGGCGGAATCAAGATGCATGCGGCCATCGACGTGATCATCCGCAGAAATCATTTCCATCACTGCACCAGAGGACTGTGGCTGGACTGGCAGGCCCAGGGAACTCGGGTGACGCAGAACGTGTTCCACCACAATGTGCTGCCCTTCGATCACCTGATGTGCAAAGAAGGGATGACCGGAATCGGGGAGGATATCTTCGTGGAGGTTTCCCATGGTCCCACGCTGATCGATCACAACCTTCTTCTGTCGGACCGTTCCGTGAAGCTGGCCACACAGGGCGTGGCCCTGGTGCATAATCTCATCGCCGGCTCTCTCACCGCGGTGGGACACGGCGTGGATAACGGAGCAAAGACCCTGAAATCACCCCGCTATACCCCCTATCATGTGCAGCACCGCACGGAGGTGGCCGGTTTTATGACCATTCTTCACGGAGATATGCGTTTTTACAATAACGTTTTCATCCAGCAGCCGATACGCCCGTTTCTGAAGCAGCTGATGGATGTGCCCAGCGAGTGGGACGACAATAATGTTCTGGCAGGCACATGGCCCTACAACGGCTATATGACAGAGGAGGAGTGGCTGGCGGAATTCGAAGGCTACTGCGGTATGGGATCCGCCCCCAGCGACAGGTATTATATCCACCTTCCCGTATGGTCGGCGGGGAACTGCTATTACAACGGCGCGAAACCCTGGGACAAGGAGAAGAACGCCTTCGTGGATACGGAGCATGAGATCCGGATCGGCATCCGGCAGCAGGGAGACAGCTGGGTGGTAGAGACTAATCTGTACGATTACCTTCCCGTCGGAAGAACGGGAATGATCTCCACGGAGGTTTTGGGGGAGGCCTTTGAGCCGGAAGAAAAATATGAGCAGCCCGACGGAACTCCCATTGTGTTCGATCAGGATTTCTTCGGAAATCACCGGGAGATCACACCCACAGCAGGGCCTTTTGAGAAAGGCTCGGACAGTATAAAGGTATGGCAGGAATAACAGTTTGCCGCCGGTTGTCTGCAAAACGGACGACCGGCGGTTTTGAGGATGGTGTACGGGAATGAAAGAAAAAACGTCCGCAAAGGACATGACCACAGGCAATATTATGCTGCTGCTGATCCAGTTTTCCATTCCGCTGATCATCGGAAATCTGTTTCAGATGATGTACAACACCGTGGATTCCCTGGTGGTGGGAAACTTCGTGGGTAAGGAAGCGCTGGCGGCGGTGGGCTCCACCACCATGATCATCAACATGCTGGTGTTTTTCTTCAACGGCGTTTCCATCGGAGCCGGGGTGGTAATCAGCCGCTATTATGGGGCCAGAGAATATGACCGCCTCCATACGGCTGTGGAAACCACTATTTTTATTACGTTTGTCTGCGGCGTACTCTTTACCATCATCGGTATTGCGATGGTTCATCCCATGCTGCTTTTCATGTCCACGCCGGAGGATGTTATGGACGCGGCGACGGTGTATCTGCAGATCTATTTTATGGGCATGATGGGACTGCTGGTCTATAATATGGGAAGCGGCGTTCTCCGGGCGGTGGGAGATACCAGGCGGCCTCTGCTGTTTCTGATTTTTACCAGTGTGGTCAACGTGATTCTGGATCTTCTGTTTGTGATTGTTTTTCATGCCGGCATTGCGGGTGTAGCCTACGCCACCATCATCGCCCAGTTTCTGTCCGCGGGCATGATTCTGGTGCTTCTCACAAGAACGAAGGATGTCTATCGCCTGACCTGGAGGGATCTGAGATGCGACGGGAATATTCTGAAGCAGATCTTCCTGATCGGCCTTCCCGCAGGGATTCAGTCGGTAATCACGGCATTTTCCAATGTGTTTGTCCAGTCCTATATCAACAGCTTCGGCTCCGCCTGTATGGCCGGATGGAGCTGCTATAACAAGCTGGATACGTTTATCATGCTTCCCATGCAGAGCATGGCTCAGGCTGCCACCACCTTCGTGGGACAAAATATCGGCGCCGGGAAAAATGACCGTGTGAATAAGGGAACGGTGCAGTCCATGGCTATTACGGTGGGAATCACAGCGGTGATCGCCGTGTTTCTGTATATATTTGCCGCTCCGGCTACAGGACTGTTTTCCAGTGACCGGGAGGTCATCCGGTACGGAGCGCTGTTCATCCAGACGAATGTATTTTTCCTGATGTTCAACTGCATCAATCATACTCTGGCTGGAGCCCTCCGGGGACGGGGAGATTCCACCGGTCCCATGGTGATCATGCTGCTGAACTTCGTGGCGGTGCGCCAGGTGTACCTGTTTGTCCTGACTCATTTTATCAGCAATACGGAACGTCTGGTAGGCTTCAGCTACCCGGTGGGATGGACGGCTTGCTGTATCATGGAAGTGGCGTATTTCTATGTGCGCTGGGGCAGAAAGAAAAACTGACGCAGGGAAGACGCGCGAAAGCGGAATTCGGTAAGGAAAAATCGATACGGGAAAATCAGTAAGAAAAAAGGAATAACTGTGATGATATATCTGGATAATGCGGCCACAACCCTGAAAAAGCCCCGGGTGGTGGCGGAGGCAGTGGCGGAGGCCCTGTGCAGTATGGGAAACTCCGGCAGGGGAGCCCACGGATCGGCCCTGGACGCCTCCAGGGGAATCTATGAAACGAGAGTGAAGCTGGCGGAATTTTTCCATGGGGAGGATCCCCGGCAGATCGTCTTTACATGCAACTCCACCGAAGCGCTCAATACGGCCATAAAGGGAACGCTGCTTCCGGGGGATCATGTGATCACCACCGTTCTGGAACATAATTCCGTTCTGCGGCCTCTTTATGAAATGGAGGACCGCGGGGTGGAACTGACCATTCTGGGCTGTGATGAAAAGGGACGGCTGAACTACGGGGATTTTGAAGCCGCCATTCGGAAAAATACCAGGATGATCGCCTGCACCCACGGCTCCAATGTGACGGGGAACCTTGTGGATGTGGCCCGGATCGGCAGACTGGCCCGGGAGAAGGAACTCCTGTTTTTAGTGGACGCTTCTCAGTCGGCGGGAATCATTCCTATCGATGTGCAGGAGATGGGAATCGATATTTTATGCTTCACCGGGCATAAGGGCCTGCTGGGTCCCCAGGGAACGGGGGGCATGTATGTGCGGCCGGGAGTCCGGGTTCGTCCGCTGAAATCCGGGGGAAGCGGAGTGCAGACCTATCTGAGGTCTCATCCTTCGGAGATGCCCACGGCCCTGGAGGCGGGAACGCTGAACGGTCACGGGATCGCCGGGCTGGGAGCGGCCGTCGGTTATATTCAGGAAACCGGCCAGGATACCATCCGCCGGAAGGAACAGGAGCTGCTGAAACGTTTTTATATGGGAGTGCGGGAGGTTCCCGGAATAAAAATATACGGGGACTTCGGCAGTTTTGACCGGTGTGCGGTGATTTCCCTGAACCTGGGGGATTACGATTCCTCCGAGGTGAGCGACGAGCTGTTCCGTACCTACGGCATCGCCACCCGGCCGGGGGCCCACTGCGCGCCGCTGATGCACAGGGCGCTGGGAACCGTGGAGCAGGGGGCTGTGCGCTTCAGCTTTTCTTATGAAAATACGGAGGAAGAGGTGGATGCGGCCGTTGCGGCTGTGAAGGAGCTGGGCTCAGATTTGTAAAAAAGATTTGTAAAAAGAAGGATCAGGACGGGATTTCTGTCTGTGCCTGATGAATGGGGAGACCATACCCTGCGGGAATCCGTGCCGGAATCGGCATGGCGTTTCTGCAGGGTATTTTTGTGCGCGGAAATATGAAAAAAAGTATTGATTATTATAATACGTTATGATACAATACATAACATCAAATAACATAATCGTATTTAAGGAGGAACGGATATGTTTAATTTTAATGAGGAAGCAATCAGAAAGGAACACGAAAACGGCGTCGGCATTATGGCGAAAACGCAGGAGATCGTGGACAGTATCTGCCGGGAGGGCTTCAGCAATATTTTTTATATCGGTATCGGAGGAACCATCCTCTACGCGGGGCAGATGAGCCATATTGTCAAGGAAGCGGGCTCCACCATTCCCCTGTATCTGGAAAACGCGGCGGATTTCTGCGTGGTGGGAAATCCCTTTTTCTCCAAAGATTCCGTTGTGGTGATCGCTTCCATATCCGGGGATACGAAGGAAGTGGTGAAGGCTGTGGATCTCGCCCATGAGGCCGGCGCCCGGGTGATCGGCTATGTGGAAAAGGAAGGAAGCCCTCTCTATGAAAAGGCGGATTATCTGGTGAGCACCGTGGGCGGCGAATACTATTTCTGGTATACCGTGACTCTGCGTTTTATGGCCAATGCGGGCCAGTTCCCCAAATATGATCAGTTTATGGCGGAGATCGTGAATATGCCCTCCAACGTCGTGGAGATTTATAAAAAATCGGATGAAAAGGCGAAGAAGTTCGCAGACGCCTACTGCGATTCTCCCCTCACCTATCTGGTAGGCTCCGGAAATCTGGAGGACTGGGCGGTGTGCTACGGCATGTGCATCATGGAGGAAATGCAGTGGATGCGCACGAGACCTATCTCCGCAGCCAATTTCTTCCATGGAACCCTGGAAGTGATCGAACGGGACGTTCCCGTGATCCTGATCAAGGGGGAGGACAGGACGAGGCCGCTCATGGACAGGGTGGAAAACTTTGTGAATACCATCAGCGCTCATGTGACGGTGTTTGACACCATGGATTTCCCGCTGGAGGGGATCAGTGAGGAATTCCGGGGAATCTTAAGCCCCATCATCATGAGAAGCGCCTTCCAGAGAGTTTCCGTTCATCTGGAGCACAACCGCCGTCATCCCCTGGCGATCCGCAGATATTACAGGAGACTGGATTACTAAGTATCATGGATACGCCCGGACAGGAGAATACCCGGCTGTTTTCTGAAAATTGCTTGCGCCGTCCTGAAAACGATGTTATAATTGTACTTATTTTATATATGATGTAATATAGATACATATTATGACGATTTGCATTGAAGGAGGGCTTATGGGAAAACTGAAAAAAAATTCCAGCGTAGCGTTATATCAGCAGCTGGCGGACGACATCAAGTCCCAGATTCAGTCGGGGGAACTGATGCCGGGGGACCAGATCATGACGGAGATCGAGCTGAGCGCCTTGTATGACGTCAGCCGCATTACCGTGCGCAATGCCATACAGATTCTGGTGGACGACGGAATTCTGATCCGGCAGCAGGGAAAGGGAACCTTTGTGGCGGAACAGAAGAAGCTTTCCAGGGACATGGGAATCTTTATGGGATTTACCCAGAGCTGTATCCTGGACGGGAAAAAGCCCTCCACCAGAGTGCTGACGGAGGAGCTGGTGCCCGCCAGGCCTTCGGATGTGCGGGATCTCCACCTCCAGGAGGGGGAGAAAGTGATACGCATTGTGCGGCTGCGTTACTGCGACGATATTCCTGTGGTGCTGGAAGAGAATCGTTTTCCCCAGGGCAGATATCTGTTTCTTCTGGGGGAGGACCTTACGGGCTCCCTCTATGAGATTCTGGAGAGGCATAAGATTGTTGTGGCGGGGGGAAGCCGCAGAATCGGAATCAGCTACGCCACCGAGGAGGAATGCGGCCAGGACCGTCTCAACGTTCCCTTAAAGGAGCCCCTCCTTCTGATGAACGATATCTGCGTGGATATGGAGGGAGAACCTGTACACAGCTGCAGGAGTGTGATCAATTCCCGCCATTATAATCTGTTTGTCCGGGAGCGTATCGGACGGGAGAATCGATGATCAATATAAAAAAATCGCAGATTGCTGTGATGAATATTCAATACAAATATTTTCCTCTGGAGAAATTTCTGGACGACGCCGTGGAAAATCATGTGGAGAACGTGGAACTCTGGGGAGCCTCTCCCTTTTTTCACATGGAGGACATGACCTGGCAGGATATCAAGAGGGTGCGCAGAGCCATAGAGAGCAGGGGCTTAAAGCTGATCTGCCTTACGCCGGAGCAGTGCGTATACCCCGTGAATCTGGCTTCCCCCCAGGAGCCGGCCCGCCGGAGAAGCCTGAAGTTTTTTGAGGATCATCTCCGGGCCGCCAGTGAGCTGGGGACGGATAAGATGCTGGTGACTACCGGCTACGGATATTTCGACGGAAGCGACCATGAGGAGGCATGGAAATGGGCCCGGGAGGGGATCTGCAGTCTGGGGGAGCTGGCCGGGATTCATGGAATGACGCTGGCGCTGGAGGTTCTGCGCAGAGACGAGAGCAATCTGGTATATAATCTGCCGACTCTGAAAAAAATGCTGGACGAAGTGGATCTTCCCTGCGTGGGCGGCATGATCGATACGATTCCCATGGCTCTTGCAGGAGAATCTCCGAAGGATTATCTGGAGGCTCTGGGAGAACGTCTGGTGCATGTCCATTTTATTGACGGCGCGCCCAGGGGTCATCTGGCCTGGGGGGACGGCATTCTGGACATGAAAAAATATCTGGAGGAGTTTTCCGCCGCGGGATACCGGAACTGTCTGTCCCTGGAAATTACGGACGCCAGATACTGGATGGCCCCCTCCGCCTCTGTGAAGCAGAGCGTCGAAGCGCTGTACGGAGAGCTGATTTGAGGTCGGCCGGATACTGACAGAAGATACAGGTGAAGATATTATGGTATGTTAAAGGGCCCCGGAAGGCGCCGGATACTGACAGAAGATACCGCTGAAGAGCACAGGATTATGGAAATTGCAGATGGCAAAAGGATTTGTCATGTAATGTAATATATTCCGTAACCTGTGTTCTTTTTTGCTGCCTTTCTTTTCTTTCTCCTTTTTAAGATAAATTGCACAAAATAAGATGTTAAAAATTGTATATATCACCAAAACGAATAACCTGTTATATTTTGATATTGCATTTTGTAATAGAACGTTATATAATGAATGCATAATAGATAATATAACAGAAAGGGATAGGATATATCAATGATCAGAGTACTGGGACTTGGAGACAATGTGGTGGACAAATACCTGCATATCCGTACCATGTATCCGGGCGGCAATGCGTTGAATATAGCGGTCCTTGCGAAGCTGATGGGGATTGAGGCCGGTTATCTGGGAGTATTCGGGGACGATGAAGCGGCTTCCCATGTATACAGGACGATCGTGGATCTGGGAATCGATGTCTCCCACTGCAGGTTTTACCATGGGGAGAACGGGTACGCGGAGGTCCGGCTGGACGACGGGGACAGGGTTTTTGTGGGAACCAATCAGGGCGGAGTATCCCTGGAGCATCCCATCAGTGAACTGACAGGCCTGGAGCTGGACTATATTGCCGGATTCGATGTGTGCCACAGCAGTATTTTCAGCTATGCGGAGGAGGCGCTGCCGGCGATCCGGAAAGTATCTCCTTTTGTATCCTACGATTTTTCCAACCGATATGATGAGGAATATCTGAAAAAATGCTGTCCCTATATCGATATGGCAGTGATCTCCTGCGGAGATATGCCGGAGGATGATATTCTGGAGCAGATGAGGAGGATCCTTTCTTACGGCTGCAGGCATATCGTTCTGGCTACCAGAGGCTCGCTGGGCGCGATTCTCATGATCGACGGGAAGATTTATGAGCAGTCTCCCTGTCTGGTGGAGGCTGTGGATACCATGGCGGCGGGAGATTCCTTCATCACCAGTTTTCTGGTGAATTATCTGGACGGTATGAAGGACGCTGTGGATTTCAGCGAAGAGTCCGGCGCCAGGGGCGTTACATCCATAGAGCAGTATAAGGATCTGCTGATTCGGACCAGTCTGTACAGAGCGGCTGTGTTTGCCGCCGGGAACTGTCAGCGGGACGGGTCTTTCGGATTCGGAAAAACATTCTGACAGAGGCTGCCGATGCAGGCGGCCGGCGGGAAATTGATGCAGATAATGAAAGCGGAGCTTTTATTATAAAGGAAAGGCACAAAAATACGGAAACACCCTGAGGGCGGGGGATCTGCACGGGAAAAGCGAAGCCCCGGGGAGGATCATCATGCGCGGAACCCGCGCGGGAAAAGGAGGAAAAAAATGAAAAAAAGATTTTTTGCCGCAGCACTGGCGACCGTTATGGCCATGAGCATGGCTATGGGCGCTGCAACAGTATCCGCAGAGAGTGAGAAGAAAACCATCAAGTTCTTCCACAGATTTCCGGATGAACCCTACAACAGTTTTATTGAATCCAAGATCGCGGAGTATGAGGAAGCGCATCCCGATATCGACATTGTCGTGGAGAGCGCCCAGAACGATCCCTATAAGGAGAAGCTGAAGGTGGTTGTGGGCGGAGACGACTGCCCGGATATTTTCTTCAGCTGGTGCGGAGAGTTTACCGAGAGATTTATCCGTGAAAACCTGATCCTGGATCTGACGCCCTATCTGGATGCGGACCCGGAGTGGAAGGATTCCCTTATGGAAAACCAGATGGTGAACTATACGCTGGATAACGGAATGGTTTACGGCATTCCTTTCCGTCTGGACTGCAAGCTGTTTTTCTATAACATCGATCAGTTCGAGGAAGCCGGCGTGGAGGTTCCCACCACCTTCGACGAGCTGCTGGACGTGTGCCAGAAGCTGCAGGATGCGGGATTTACGCCCATTGCTTACGGCAACCAGGAAAAATGGCCCTCCGCTCACTATATCGGAACTCTGAACCAGATGACGGTGAGCGACGAGGTGAGAGCCGTGGATTACGTGCCCACCACCGGTACTTTTACGGATGAAGGCTATCAGAAGGCACTGGAGTATTATCAGCAGCTGATCCCTTACTTTAATGAAAATTCCAACGGCATTGCCGCGGATATGGCCCGTTCCAATTTCTGCATGGGCATGGGCTCCATGTATTATGCGGAAGCCATTGAGATTCCCTATATTTCCGATCCTACCACCGGTCTGAATCCTGATCTCCATTACGGAATGTTCAAATTCCCGGAGGTGGAAGGCCCCGGCAACCCCAACATTCTTACCGGTGTTCCGGAAGGATTCGTGGTATCCTCCAAAACACAGTATCCGGATGAATGCGTGGAGTTCCTGAAATGGTTCCTCGGAAAAGAGGTTGGTACGGAGCAGGCACAGACCATCGGATGGTTCAACGCCTCCATCGGCACGACCGAGGGCGTGGAGGACCAGTCTCTTCTGGACGCCTATGAGGTAATCACTTCCGCGGAGGAGATGGGTCCCTGGTTCGACAATGCGCTGTATTCCACCGTATGCGATACCTATCTGACCGCTACTTCCGACCTGACCAACGGAGATCTGACTCCGGCGGAGGTTATGGAGAAGGTTCAGGCTTCTGCTCTGGAGGCGCAGACTCTGGCTGCAAGCGCTCCGGAGGAGGAATGACCGCGGGCCGGAAAACAGCCTGACTGATGTGCGACAGGCGCCCCGCCCAGGCGGGGCGCCCTTTTGCTGCACACCCTGATGCCAAAAATCCTGCAACAGAAAAAGGATGGTGAGAATATGAAAACGAGAAAATCCACCCCGTATCTCTACATGCTTCCCGGGTGTCTCATGGTATTGTTTTTCGTGTATATTCCCGTAATTGCAAACTGTGTCTACAGTTTTTTCAGGCTTTCGTCCTACTCTGCAGACATGAAGTTTGTGGGATTTGACAATTATGTGAGATTTTTTACGAACGATACCTTCTGGATCATGATCCGGAACAATGTGCTTTACTGCGTTATATCGCTGATTGTTCAGGTGGGGTTCGGCACCGTCATTGCCCTCCTTCTGGAGAGCAGCGTGGCGGGAAGATTCCGGAACGTCTTCCGCAATATTTATTATATACCCGCGCTGATTTCCCTGACAGCCGTGGGTCTGATGTTTACCTATGTGTATGAACCGAATCTCGGACTGCTGAATTCGGCTCTGAAAGCTCTGGGACTGTCCGGATGGACGCAGGCATGGCTGGGAGATTCCAAGCTTGCAATCTACTGTATCATTGCCATGAGTCAGTGGCAGTTTACAGGCTATATCACTCTGCTTATGGTGGTGGCGTTCCAGAATGTGCCCAACGATTATATCGAGGCGGCGGCCATCGACGGAGCGGGTCCTGTGAGACGTGCCGTCAGCATCATCCTGCCCCTTGCCAAGGAACAGTTCCTGGTATGTACCATCATCACGGTGATCGGAGCGTTTAAGCTTTTTACCGAGGTGTATTCCACCACTGCCGGAGGACCGGGCAACAGTTCCCAGGTTCTGGGTCTGTTCCTTTATCAGAACGCGTTCCTTCACGACGATCTGGGTATGGCGGCGGCCACCGGCGTATTTATCTTCGTGATCACCATGGTACTGTCCATTATTCAGCTCCGGGTTTCCAGATCCGGTGAAGTGTAAAGGAGGAGCCGAGAATGACAAAAAAGAAGACTTTAACGATACTGGTAAATATTCTTTTTATTTTCCTGGCATTGATCATTTTCCTTCCCATGGCCTGGATGCTGGTGAACTCCCTGAAGACCAATCAGGAGCTGTTCCGCAATTCCCTGGCTCTGCCCGCCGTTCCTCAGTTTATAAACTGGGTGAATGCCTGGAATAAGGGTCTGTATAAATATTTTGGAAACTCCCTGATCGTCAGCGGATGTTCCCTTGCGGGAATCCTGATCCTGTCCTCGCTTCTGGCATACGGCCTTACCCGGTTCAACGCCAAAGGAAGCAATGTGATCTTTCTGATCGTTCTGGGGGGAATGGCGCTGTCTGAGCAGGTGGCGCTGGTGCCGCTGTACAAGATTCTGAAGGCCATTCATGTGTATAATACCTATTTTGCGGTGATTCTTCCCTATATCGCCTTCCGGATTCCCTTTACGGTGTTTCTGATGCGGTCATACTTTATCGCGATACCAAAGGAGCTGGAGGAAGCGGCAGTGGTGGACGGGTACAACAGTCTGCAGATTTTTCAGAAGATTATCGTGCCCATCAGCAAGCCCATCTTTGCGTCCTGCGCCATTGTGTGTCTGAACCATGTCTGGAATGAGTTCCTTTTTGCCAATGTATTTCTGGAGAGCAAGGAGCTGATGACCATTCCCATCGGTCTTATGACCTTTAAAGGGGACCTGCGGGCGGACTACACGGTGATGCTGGCCGGAATCATCATTGCCTCCCTGCCCATGATCGTTCTGTTTCTGTGTATGTCCAAGCAGTTTGTGCGCGGACTTACGGCGGGAGCGGTGAAAGGCTGAGATTTCCTGCAGGGAGAAAATGTATCTGTCATTCAGGAATACGGAGCTGTCATAAAATAACGTTTATGACGGCTCTGTTTTTTTGGAAAAATATGCCGGCGGAGCTTATAGAAAAAAGAAATAAATCCTCTCTATTTATCGGCATTACGGATTCGACATTTTATCAGAGGTCATTTATACTGGACAGGAAAGGCTTTCAGAGCCGGCGGCAGAGACGTCTGCCGTTTTCCATATTGAAAAGGAGAGGTATGCGTTATGGAAATTATCAAAGATTTGCCGGAGGTATTTCAGGAGTTTGCGGAACAGAGAAGAAATTCGTTTCTGGCCGTAAAGAAGATCAAGGAGGAGGGCATCCCTGTTGTCGGCGCCTACTGTACGTATTTCCCCCAGGAGATCGCCATGGCCGCAGGGGCCGCCACGGTAGGACTCTGTTCCACATCCGATGAGACCATCGGTGAGGCGGAGAAGGACCTGCCCAGGAATCTCTGTCCGCTGATCAAATCCAGCTACGGTTTTGCAAAGACCGATAAGTGTCCCTTTTTTTATTTTTCCGACGTGGTGGTGGGAGAGACGACCTGCGACGGGAAAAAGAAAATGTACGAGTATATGTCCGAGTTTAAGGATGTATTTCTCATGGAACTTCCCAATACCCAGGGAGAGGAAGCGCTGAAGCTCTGGAAAAGCGAAGTGATCCGGTTCAAAGAGTACCTGGAGGAAAAATTCCAGACGGAAATCACGGAGGAAAAACTGCGGGAGGCTGTAAAGCTTCAGAACGCCGTGAGAAGGTCCATGAAATCCCTGTATCAGGTAATGAAGCATGATCCCGCGCCCGTAAAAGGGTACGACCTGTTTAAGGTTCTGTATGGCAGCACCTTTAAATTTAACAA
The DNA here is from genome assembly GCA_947626985.1 of uncultured Lachnospiraceae bacterium. Classification (GTDB taxonomy): domain Bacteria; phylum Bacillota; class Clostridia; order Lachnospirales; family Lachnospiraceae; genus Blautia_A. Next base: position 23,624 of record CANQUG010000042.1, read on the forward strand.
GGAAGTCATTCCGGCAGAGATGGAAGCAATCGCGAAAAAGATCGAGGAGGAATACGCCGCGGGCAAAATGGAGGAAAAGAGGCCGAGAATTCTCATCACGGGCTGTCCCATCGGAGGCGCTACGGAAAAGGTGATTGCCGCGGTGGAGGATAACGGCGGCATTGTGACGGCTTTTGAAAACTGTACCGGTGCAAAGACCTACGACCGGCTGGTGGATGAGGATGCGGAGGATATTTATCAGGCGATTGCCGAGCGGTATCTGTCTGTCGGCTGCTCCGTGATGGCTCCCAATCCCAACAGGTTTGAGCTTCTGGGAAGAATGATCGAGGAGTATAAGATTGACGGAGTGGTGGAGATGACTCTTTCCGCCTGCCATACCTATAATCTGGAAACGAGGAAGGTCAGAAAATTCGTGACGGAAGAGAAACATATTCCGTATATGAGCGTGGAGACCGATTATTCCAGGGAGGATATCGGGCAGCTGAATACACGTATTGCGGCATTTCTGGAAATGCTCTGACAAGGACAGCCGGACGCTGTCCGGGACGGGGAGTTTTCCGGGGCGGGCAGAGGCGTCCGGGCGGGCCTTCGGCCGCAGCCCAGATGGAAGGCTGCAGTTTTTTAAGATGGAGTGAGACATGTATTTTACTGGAATAGATATAGGTTCCACCTGCGCGAAGCTGGCAGTGATGGATGAAGAGAAGCGGCTGATCCTGAAGCATGTGCAGCCCACCGGCTGGAGCAGCGTGGATACGGCAGCCTCCATATATGATCGGATGAAAAGCCGGGGGATTGACCTGGAAGAGTCCGTCTGCGTCGCTACCGGGTACGGCCGTATTTCCGTACCTTATGCGGATAAGACCGTGACGGAGATTACCTGCCACGGAAAAGGCGCCGTGTGGATCCATGACTGTAAAACAGGAATGGTGATCGATATCGGCGGTCAGGACACGAAGGTGATCCGCCTGGAAAACGGTCAGGTGAAGGATTTTGTGATGAATGACAAATGCTCCGCAGGAACCGGCAGATTTCTGGAGGTGATGGCAAATTCCATGGCGCTGAGTCCGGACCAGTTATGCGCCCTTGCGGCCAGCGGCGGGGGCGTGACGATCAGCTCCATGTGCACCGTGTTTGCGGAGTCTGAGGTCATCAGTCTGATCGGCCGGGGAGAGAAAAGGGAGAATATCGCTTACGCTGTGGCGGAGTCCATTGTAAATAAGGTCGTATCTCTGGCCAGTCGTCTGAGTACCGGAGAAGGACCTGTGTGTCTGACGGGAGGGCTGTGCGAATGTGACTATATCAGGAAAATTCTGGGAGAGAAGCTGCGGTGCGGCGTGATCGCTTCTCCGGAGGGCCGATACGCCGGAGCCATAGGCGCGGCGCTGACGGCGGCGGAGTATGGAATGAGAAAAAGGGGGAAGTGATAGCCTGCGGCCAGCGGCCTCAGAAAGACATTTCAAGGCCGCGCGAACAGGAAAAAGAGGTGCTGCCGCCTTTTTAGGCTGCGCGGACAGGAAAAGGGAGGGGTGCAGCCTCTTTCAGACTGCAAGGACAGGAAAAAGAGGGTGCCGCAGCCTTTTTCAGACTGCAGACAAAGCGGGTGCCGGAGACAGTCTCCGGCACCATTTCTTTGTCCTTTTTTGATTTGTATGAGTCATCGATTTTTGTGAGTGCGAAGCACAAAAAATTGATGAGGGGATCATTTGTCGGGCAACTCATTTGTGTGCTCCAGGGTCAGAAGGTGTTTTGCTTTGTGCCTGCACGAAAAAGCATGACTTTAGACTCTGGGTCCCATTTTTGTATTTGTATATTAATATTCAAGCTTCCACATATATCTTCTCTGGCTGAGAGGATGATTGCGGAGAATAGCCAGCTGCTCCGCGTACACGCGGACGATACCGGTGATGAGCATGGGATTGAAATACTCGGCTACACTGCCGGGCACATAGCTGGAAAGACCATAATCCTTGGCGTCCACCACGGTGGTCTTTGCACCGAATCTGTTAAGGAAATCCAGCGCTCTGGAATCCATGGCTCTGGTTCTGCCCTCGTTCATAAACAGAAGGAAGGGAACGTCCTTGTCTACGATCTCGAAGGGGCCATGGAAAAATTCGCCGTCGTGGAAGGAGCCGGAATTGATCCACTGCATTTCCATCAGAAGGCAGATGGAGAAGGAGTAGGCCACCTTCTGGGTCGCCCCGGAGCTCATGACATAGATCACGGGAGCGTCTTTATACTCTTCGGCAAATTTTCTGGCGGAAGGAGCAACATAGGACACGGCGTTTTCGATAGCGCTGTAGATATTGGCGGCGCCTTTTACCATGTCGTCGTAGTGCTCGTACCCTTCGTACTGATTCAGAATCTCCACGGCAAGCATCAGGATATTCGTCATCTTTTCCAGCTTCGCGGCATAGCTGGCCTCAAAGCCGTGAACGATCACGTAATCCCCGTTTTTTGCCAGAGGGGAATTTCCGTCGTGGGTCACAGAAATGACTTTCGCGCCCTTTTCGCGGGCGAGCTTGGCGGCTGCCACGGTTTCCGGCGTATTGCCGCCCAGGGAGCAGGCGATCACAATGGCAGTCTCATCCAGAGCGGCGGGAGTGGCATAGTTGAATTCATTGGCGGTATAAAAACCGGTGCGGAGTACTCTGGCATTGCAGTCCATGAAATACTGGGCCGGATACTGTTCGGATGAAGATGCGCCGCAGCCTACGAAATAGAGAGTGCGGATGTTGGGACGTTCTGCTTTGATGCTTTCAATGATCTGTTTCGGTTCCATAATCGAATTCCTCCTTTGAACTTGAAAAGTATGTATCTTGATTGAATACATTATATAACATTATATAATAACTGTCAACGAAAAAATGAAAAATCCCCGGGATTTTCTTGTCCGGCTCCGATTTATGGGCTTTATGCGTCAAAGCGTTTTTCAAAGTTCCCGTCGATCTCCATTTTGTCGTTAAAGGTGATAAAGGCGCCGGGGTCCGTCTGGTGAACCAGGCGTTTCAGACTGCGGCTTTCGTATTTGGATATCACGGTCATGATAATGTGCGCCGGCTGTTTCAGGTATCCGCCCTGGCCGATCCAGGTGGTGCAGCCCCTGTTCAGATCCCTGATGATGCTGTCGCAGATGGAAGGCTCTCTGGTAATGATGGTGGCGCAGGTCATGATATTCTGGTAATGAACCCTGTCCATGACTATACCGGATACATAGCAGAAGACCATGGAGTATATTGCGGTTTCCAGGTTGTGATGGACAGCGCTGAAGGCATAGATGGCCGCGTTGAGCAGAATGGTCAGCTTGCCCACACTGAAATCGGGGAAGCGCTTGGCGCAGTAAATTCCCACGATATCACTTCCGCCGCCGGAACTTCCGTATTTCAGAGTGAGCCCTACGCCGAAACCGGAAATCACTCCTCCTGCGAGGCAGCAGGTGAGCGTGTCCTGGATGATCGGTTTTGCCGGAGCCGGGATGACGGACATGAAAAAGGACTGGAGAAATACGGTAATGATGGTTTTGATAAAGAAGGTCCGGCTCACGATTTTCCATGCCAGGAAGAACAGGGGAAGGTTCAGAAGCCACAGGAAGATTCCTGTGAAATCAATGCCTGCCGGAAAGGTGATATGAAACAGTCCCTGCAGAATGACAAGAATAATCTGGGCGACGCCTGTAAAGCCGCCGCTGTAAAGGTTCAGAGGCACCAGAAATATGCGGAATGCCGCTGCGAACAGAAATACCCCCACAATGGCCATGAACATTTTCCAGGCTTCCCCGGACATCTTTCGTACCATAAAAAATCCCTCCTGATTAAGAACAATATGGATTTGTAAAATTTAAAACATTATATAACATCATATAACAGAAGTCAATACGAAAGGATTGCTCATTTTGCACTCAGATTCGCGGAACGGCTGCTCCGGAGAATGGCTGAAATGGAAAAACTCCGGAAAGGGATGCTTTTGCCTTGCTGATTTTTTTTCCGTATGGTACTCTATAAAAAAGCGGCATTCGCAGCGGAAAAGAGTATTTTGCCGTATCTTTAAAGGTTATTATAAAGGCGGGCAGCGCTTGTCGCGAGCGGATCTGCATGTTAAAATGAACGGAAGATCAAAGCTGCCGGAGGGATATCTGTGAGAAAGTACAATAATTTTGACCTGCATTTTAGCTTTGACCTGAAAAATGAAAGGATCTGTTTTCTGAACGCTGAGTATATCCACCCTCTTAAACAGGAGTTTGTTCAGGAACTTCAGCAGGATTTTCAGAAGGATCCCAATGTAAAGGCTGCAATTGTGTTTGGAAGCAGTGTGGAATTTCGGTGCAGCAGTTATAGTGATTTGGATCTGTGCATTGAGCGTTATGACTGTAACCGGACTTTCCATTATGAAGCCGGAGGCCCGAATGAAGCAGTGGATCTGCTTTATGCGGACCAAATCGGTGAACGGCTTTGCCGGGAAATTGAAGAAAAGGGAATTGTTGTTTATGACAGGGAGGGAGAGTATGTGTGATATACGGCTCTTTCGGCGTGCGTATCTGGATTACCGCGCCGCGGAAAATCTTCTGAAGATGCCGGAAAATGACGAAGCCTATATGAATACGGTAGCTTACCATCTTCAGCAGGCAGTAGAAAAGACGCTGAAAGCGTTTCTGGAATGCGTTGGCGTTACAGTTCCAAATACACGTGACATTGACCGCCTGGTCCGTATGTCCAGAAACAACGGTTCCCGCGCTGTTGTCACAGAATGGGTGGAGGATAAGGCAGATATGCTTACCCGCTGGGAAACAGATACCCGGTACGATATGGATTATTGTGTGGAGAAAGAAAAAGTCCTGAAAGGGCTGGAGGAGGTCAGACATTTTCTGGAAATAAACGGATTAAAGGAAGAACTGAGGGAGGAGCTTCAGGATCCTGCTGTAAAAGAAAAGCTGGAATCTCTTTTCCCGAAAGCTTACCGACTCTCCAGTGATTTTGAGTGGAACTGCATGTATCAGGTTTTCCGGCGGAAGCTGTCGGGATGATTGGCCGCAGATTTCAGGGAAAAGAAATACATTTAGAAAGATTGTCAATGTCTGAAAAAGGTGTTGTCTGAAAACGGACAGTTTTGAACAGGGTCAGGCAGGATCCGCCCGGATTTTGCCTGACCCTGAAATTCTGCCTGAAAAAGACGGATGACAGCAGGCCGTTTTCTGCCTGAAAAAATCGGGCGGTTTGAAGGAAAAAAGCAGAAAGCGGCTCAAGGATACATGTGCGCTTGCTGTCAGGGGAATTATGGAATTTTGTTTTTCGGGATGGATATTTCTCCGGCGATGCTCACGGAGAAATATTCCCGGATTTCGCGGGGATCCTCTGTCTGGCCCAGAACCCACATCAGTTTCGTCACTGCGGCTTCCGTGGTCATGTCGTATGCCTGCAGAGCGCCGGCTCCCAATGCCTTCAGGCCCGTCTCGTAGACGGAGAGATTGCTTCCCT
>CANQUG010000043.1 GCA_947626985.1 uncultured Lachnospiraceae bacterium
GTATCGGTGTCTTTTGGCGCTGCAATCGGCGGGATTATTGGAAAAAGCAGTTTTCAGATAGTCAGAATATTATGATTAGAGAGACATAAGGGGTAACGAGTATCGCCCTGTTATTACTTTGAACATTGAAAATTGAATATGAAGTTGTAAGTTTTCCCAAATGAGCTTACAGAAATGCTATTTTAGGGAGATTTGGTTGCTTTTTTGATCTTTTTTCATGCATAAATGGCATTTTGGGCGCACTTCTCCCTGTTCTGCATATATTGGCAGAACCTGGTAATGTTTAATGCTCCTGTTTTGAATCCGAAGAACAGCTTCGTCGGCAGCAGTCCACGGACAGGCATATGGTCTGCTCCGTACTTCCTGCGCAGTATGGATGGCAGCGTTTCTACACCGTTACGGAACCTGCTTCTCTCAATGAAATCTTCTGTTTTTCCGGCACGTTGCTGCAGTGCGCGTTCCTGTCCGCTTTTGGAAACGGTCTTTTTGGCAACGCGCTTAAACATTTTTGGATGACACCTGCCCTTCATCGGGCAGTTCCCGCAGTCGCATTTGTGGAAAGAAACATGGCATTGCCCGGTCTGGGCATTGCAGCTGCAGCTTTTCGGGGATTTCCCCGCAGGGCATTCCGTTACTGACTGCCCGTCCGCGCTGAATTGAAAGTCTGCAAGAATATCGTCCGCCTGTTTCCCCGTCAGGTTCGTGCTGACCACATCGATGTTTTTCCCGGCTGCGGCTTCCTGGACTGCTTTCCCTGAATAAGCCCCGTCTGCCACTATGACGGTTCGTTCCTCCTGTTCCGGTGCGGATTCGATGGCTTCCTTTATAAAAGCGGCATCGCTGTGTGTATTCGTATCATACTGGTAATCAGTCACTATGCTCCCGCCATCCCCACATGCTTCCGTGAGGTTTGCCGCATAGCCGCGGTTCTGTTTCCCGGCTTTTTCGCGGCAGGCAGCATCCGGGTCAGCGGGATTCTGAAGAATGGAGGCATCCATCCCGCCGTCTTCCTTCGTGCGGAGACGGTAACTCCCATCCTCATTCCGGACGGCCTGTTCTTCCAGGACGCGGATCAGAAGGCCGTAACTGACAGATTCGGCATAGTCCGTGGCACAAAGGTCCTTCAGCGCGGCAGCATCCTGCAGGACAGTAAGAATCTTATCCTGTGTCTCCTCGCTTCGATTATGGTATATGACACGGTTACGGTCATCCTCTTCCGTATAATGCAGAAGATTCTCCGGCAGTTCCATCCCCGCCTTTCTGGTTTCCCTGGCAAGGCTGCTGACGCAGGTGTACAGGAGTTCCAGACGCCCCATGCGCTTGATATTGGACGCCACCATCATGCTGTCCATCCGTTTCAGCGTATGGTCGATTTTCATGATTTCCGCCATTTCTGCGGAGAGCTTCCGGATGGTGTCGTGGATAAGGTCAATGCCGGTCTCTTTCTCATATGCCGGAAGCCGCGCGCGGAAACGCCCAAGTGTCCGGTCATTCAGGGGCTGCTCCAAATACGATGTTGTATGAAGGGCATACTGAAACCTGACGTCAAACATAAGGGCAGGAACTATCCCGTCATCGGACATGCCGGTCAGTTCTTTCAGGAGAAGGGCTCCTGCCTGTATGTTTACAGGCGTATTGGGTCTGGAATCTTTTTCACTGTACAGAACTGCGTATGGCTCCTCTTCAATTTTGGGAAAAATGTATTCTGAGAAATACTTCGCCCACGACTTATCAGGAAATTTCTTTTCTCTGTCGGTCAGTCCCCCGAAGGAATCGAACAGAGAAAGCTGTTCATTGAGCGGGTTCAAAACAAATGACATGGCATCCTCCAACTGTTTTTGATGAGCTAATTATACCAGAAAATGCCAATGACGGCACGCTTTTTACAACTTTATATTCAATTTTCAATGTACATAAAGTTCTCAGAAGAACTGCTACCCTTTCGTCGCCTTAATCATATGATATGGAAGGAGTACAAAAATGCCGTCGCTCAGTGTATTGATAAAACCATCTTCCGGAATGTGCAGCATGCGCTGCGATTATTGTTTTTACTGTGATGAGGCACAGAAACGGGAGCAGGAATGCTTTGGATTTATGTCAGAGGAAACCTTAAGGAATACGATTCGAAAGACCATGCTGAATGCGGAAGGAATCATTAGTTATGCATGGCAGGGAGGAGAACCTACGCTGAGAGGACTTGACTTCTTCCAAAAGGCATTGGAGTATCAACGTCATTATAACCGGACAGGGATCAGGGCCCAGAATGCCCTACAGACGAATGGGCTGGCTTTGAATGAGGAATGGTGCCGTTTTCTGGCGGAAAATCATTTCCTGGTAGGAGTTTCTGTAGATGGGACACAGGAGAGCCATGATGCTTACCGTCATGACCGGGCAGGAAACGGTACCTTTGAAAGAGTCATACAAACAATCCATATGTTTGACCAATATAAAGTAGAATACAATATTCTTACCGTGGTCAATCAAAAAACAGCCCGCAGCATCAAAGAAATTTATTCCGAATATCGGGAACGTGGCTGGAAATATCAGCAGTATATCGCATGTCTGGAGCCATTGGGAGACGGTCATCAGCAGAAAGAATATGCATTAACACCGAAACAGTATGGTGGATTCCTGATTGAGCTGTTTGAATTATGGTACATGGACTATAAAAAAGGGAGACAGCCCTTTATCCGGATGTTTGAAAATTATATCGGGATTCTGCTGGGATACCGTCCGGAAGCCTGTGAGCAAGGCGGCGTATGTGGGATCCAAAACGTTGTAGAAGCAGACGGGAGCGTATATCCGTGTGACTTCTATGTGTTGGATGAGTATCGGTTGGGAAACTTTAATACAGATAAGATGGCGGACATTAATCGGAAGAGGGAAGAGATTGGTTTCGTGCAGAGGTCAAAAAAGCTGAATCCAAAGTGTAGGGAATGTATCTATTTCCGGTTATGTAAAGGCGGTTGCCAGAGGCACCGTGACCCGGTGCCAGGCGGGGATTACTATGATAATTACTTTTGTCAAAGTTACCAGATGTTTTTTGAAAGTTGCGGAAAAAGAATGCAGGAGATTGCCAAACGGCTGAAAGATGCAGGGCTATGACTGCGGTTAAAAAAGAGGGACAACGCTTTGGGAAGGAGCCATCTGGCGCCTTCCTTTTATGCCTTAGTGTGCAGAAAAACTAAATGTTGGAGTTCGGATATAATGTTGATATGTTGCATATCCCGCCTGTGTTTGGAGGGGTTTGCGACATATCAACATTATGATGATCTTTGTCAAACTCTCTTTACTGTCAACTTGATCCCCTGTCCTCGAACCGAAACCAGCCTTTCACCTATCTGCCTTCCAGTTCCCGATATATCGAGTGAAATTATTTTCCCATGACTTTGCCCCCTCTACCTTTCAGCACAGATCCTATTTTTGCAAATTACTCATCAACTTTGGACTTCACTGTAATGCTCTATGTGAAGATTTTCTTCTTATCCTGAGATACATTATGTGTCTATTACATAATCTCTTTAGATAGTTGCACTTTCACGCTTATCTACGTACAGGATAGGTAAAAGGATATTTCAAAAAGTACACATTTTGGCATATTCGAAATATGACAGGTTTTTACTTTCAAAAAGTTCGCATAACTACTTTTGGGATATGCCAATAAAAGTGTGTACATTTTGGCACATAGTACTACTGCAGGAGGGAACACAATGGCAATAGATGGATACACCAGAACAAGCACCAGAGAGCAACACTTGGACAGAGGCATTCATGAGATTCAGAATTTCTGTAGAGAGCAAAAAATGGAATTGGTCAATATCTTTACGGATCAGCAGACCGGAAAGAATTTTAATCGGCCCCGGTATACAGTTCTGATCGAAGATGTTCTCCGGGAAGGGGATATACTGATTGTGACAGAGCTGGACCGATTGGGAAGAAATAAGAAAGACACAATGGAGCAGATCCGTCTGCTTCAGGATATGGGTATACGTTTGATGGTTCTTGAACTTCCTACAACATTGATGGACATGAGCAAATTGGATAATATGATGGCCCGGTTGATGATGGAGACAATCAATAATATGATGTTGGAACTCTATGCATCAATGGCACAGGCCGAACTTGAGAAAAAGGAGAAGCGCCAGAAGGAAGGCGTTGCCATGAAAAAGCAGCGCGGAGAATGGGATGATTACGGACGGCCTGCAGCAATCAGTGAGGAGAGGTTTGATGCTGAGTTCTCAAGGGTTATTGCAAAGGAGATTACTCCAACTGAGCTGCGAAGAGAGTTGGGATTATCATCTACAACATTTTACCGTTATCGGAAAAAATATTTGGAAAAGCATCCGAATATTTTGCAAGCTGAAGAATAGCACCGCTATTATATAGTGAAAAACAATTTAAAGGAGGAATGTAATATGAGTACAAAAAGAGTAGGAAACCTGTTTTATGATAAGGGAAGCGGACGTTACAATATCCGGTTTGATTTGGATTATTTCTATGGCGGACTTCATTGCGGGGAGTGTTTTGAAGTGTTGATAGAAAAGGATAAATGGGAGCCGGTGCGTATCGAGATGAGTGATGATTGGTATCTCGTTGGATTGCCGGGTGTCAGATTGGATGGCCTGCGAGTTCGGATATGAAAGGTGAGCGTATGGAGTGGAAAATACTGCCGGACGGAAGAAGCTGTCTTCCGGAAGGAACAATTCTGAAATTTGATGGGGACAGATATTACTGTATCCTGGGCTCCCCTGTGGGATACGGAGGAGCCGGCATACTGTATCCGTCCGTGCGCGTTGTGCGGACAGACGGAGGATAGCGTCAGGATGATGCTCACGGAAAAAGAAGTGACCGTGCGTATTTTTCGAAAAGGTTTCCGCCTGACGCCGGTGTGGGAGATCATGCAGGAGGAGGAGTTTCCCTGGACGGGGAACGGTTTCAGTCTTCCGTGGATTATGATGCGTTTATCAGCTATTGACAGGATAATTCTTTTTAATTTGATTGCAGCCAATGGCTGCGGTATGATATACTATAAAAAATTCTAGTACAGTGTTGCATTAATTATCGAGTAATCAGCACCCGCTATCCGCGCCAGCACTGCGTTGTCATCAGTCAGCGATGGACCCCCATCGCTTCCTTCTTCCGCCTTGTGTTGACACGGATATCAGGCACTGAATTACTTCAATATTAATGCAACGCTGTACTAGCACAATAGTACGAAATCTTTAAAATTGTGTGGAAACAAGTTCGGATTTTAGCAGGAGATGAAGCGCTTTATGACTTCACGCTGGTCTTGGGGAGAAGACCGATTCGAAATGGATGGTAAGCAGATGTCTGAAAGAAGATTGAATAACACTATTTTTTTGATGTATTTAGTGTCAAATAATTACATGAAAAAACATAATCTGACGATAAAGGAGTTTGTAGAATTGGATCACAAATACGCAATTCTGAATTATATTGCGGAATGTCCGGACATTTTTGATAATCTGTCAGATTCTGAGATGGTGGAGGAGATTGATCAGTATGTCCGTTAAATTTCGTATACCACTTTATCATGGGACTGTGTCAGAGATCCGTTATATTGATGTCAGCCGGGGCAGAGACAGAAAGGATTTTGGAAAGGGATTTTATATAGCTGTATCTAAGAGACAGACAATAGGTATGATGCACAAAAAGTACAGGGAGGCAGTAAGGCGAAATCGAAATAAAGAAAATGCGGACATTCAGGAATATCTTTATGAAATTTATCTGGATGACTTATATGCAGACACCCTTAACGTTAAAGAGTTTAAATTTGCGGATGAAGAATGGCTGAACTTTATTTTGATGTGCAGGGAAAAAGGAGGTCATCCTCATGACTATGATGTTGTAATCGGACCGACGGCAGATGATGATACGATGCTGTGTCTGCGTGCTTACTGGGCTGGTTTGTATGGTGAGAAAGGAAGTCAGGAAGCAAAAAAAATTTTATTAAATAATCTGGAACCAGAAAATCTTGGCGTTCAGTATTTCATCGGAAAACAATCTGTAGTGGATCGGCTTATCGGGGAGATAAGAAGAATTGATTGGAGATGATAAAGTGAGTGATAGTAAGACTGAAATATTAAAAGGAATGTGTGTTGTAGACATTACAAAATATTTGATGAAAAAGAAACACTGGACAGCAGACATTGCTTATCTCTATCTGATGCAGATGGAATTGTATCAGATCCTGATGGACACGGAATCAGGACTGTGCCTCGAACAAGATGAATATCTGTTCCAGTGCTGTGATGCTGAGCTTGAGGGCGGTGCTGACGCATTTTATGATTTTATTGAGGCAGTTTGAAAAAATGTCGTCCTGGAATCCCTGCTTTATCCGGACAGCTTTTCTTTGTGGAACGTATTACATCGATGCTTTTTGCTGCATGATTTGCCGCATAAAAATAGAAATCCCTGCAGGAATCCGAAGCGTGACAGCTTCGGAAAATCCTGCAGGGATTTTTTGCTTCAATAAGAAAGTGATGTTTCGCCAGTTCATTTTATTGGAAGGCTTCCATATTCTTTTTTCAGTTCTTCATACAGCTGTATGGAATTCCATCCCGTATTAATGGGAGTGAGCATGGCCTTCAGCTTCACCGGCGCCAGGCGCCGGTCCCGCAGGAACTGCAGGAATTCGAATACCTGCTCCTGAGCAAGTCCGCCCATCACCAGCATTTCCTCATGGAAGTTCTGTCCAAGGTTAAACATGGGATTTCGGGGAAATCCCGGAAGGCCGAACAGATATCCCAGAGGATGCAGAAATTCCGGCGCCAGCACGGCCCGGTGGGAGCAGCCGTTTCTGGAAAGATAACCGCGCATCTCCCGGGTTCTCTCATCATCAGGAAAATTATAAAATAAAACCAGTGGTTCCAGGTCCATAAAAAACTCCTTTCCGGGCTTCCCCGCAGGCGCACGTTTTTAAATTCTACGCATTTTGTTTATTCATGCAGCAGTGTTTGTACTTCTTTCCGCTGCCGCAGGGACAGGGATCGTTCCGCCCGATCTTTTTATGGGGATTCACATATGGCCGGAATTCCTCGTCCTGATACACGACCTTTCCATAGCTTCTGCGTTTTTCCTCGGGGTAGAGCTGGAAATAACGTCCGCCTTCTTCATATTTGTCCAGCGCGGCGTATTGTTTCTGCATACTGTCCTTGAGGTGGTCCAGCGGTTTTCCGGAGCGCAGCCGGTCGGCGAAGCTCCGGATCTTTTCGTAGCATTCCGGATACTCATTTTCCAGGATCTCCAGCTGAGGCAGGATTTCCTCCCGCTCCTTCAGCATACAGAGCTTCATGTCCAGAACGTCGTAAACGTATGTTTCATCCTGTTCGTCCCGGATAAAGAAGGTGTCGATGCTGTGCCGGATCGTATCCCCCAGTCTGTCGTCGTCGTACATCCTGGCTGCCAGCGCTTCCTGTTTCAGAAGCGACAGAGCGTTTACGGACAGGTCGGAATGAAAGCTTTCTTTCAGGATCTCAAAAATCTCCTTCTGGTCCTGCGCGGTATCCTCCGATTTCCGGCTGCCCACGAGTACCGCGCCCATGATGGATATGATAATATCCGCATATTCCTCAAGATAGATGGAATATTGCTTCAGCGTATTCTTAAAAAGACGGATGCATTCAGGAATCTGTTTTCCGGTCTGCTGAGAAGAAACGATCAGCCCGGCGACGGCGTCCAGCAGCTCCGGAAGCTCCTCCCGGCTCCAGTGCCGTTCTGAATTTGCCAGATCCCAGAGGAGAGCCTGCGCTTTGGCGTACCAGCCCAGTTCCTTGAAGGAAAGGGAGGCCGAGAGGATAAAGTCCGTATCCCTGCAGCCCATTTCAAGAGCCTTTTCAAAAGCAGGAGCTGCTTTTCTGGTATATCCCCGTTCCTGGTAGGAGAGGGCCAGCTCGCGTTGAAACCATTTGTTCTCCGGCTCCCTTTTTACCAGATTTTCAAAGGTTTTTACGGATTTTCCCGTATTTCCCGCCCGTCTCTGGGCGACACCCATTAAAAAGTGAAACTGTATCTCGTCCGGATAATAATTAACCGCTTCCTCGCAGGCATCCCGGAACATCTCAGCGTCGCCGCTTTTTTCCCATCGCAGGATATTGTCCAGCATCCGGCCCGCCCAGGGATCCGCAGGCCGGGGGAAAGAGGGCCCCTTTTCCTCCCGGACATTTTTTAAATATTCATAGGCCTCCCTGATTTCGCGAAAGGTCTCCGGATCCTTTTCCGGAGTGTATTTGCGCACCAGCTTAAAATAAGCCTTCTTGATTTCCGCGTGGGAAGCTCCCTCGGAGAGCCCCAGAACTTCATAATAATTTTTCATTTTCCCTTCCTTTTCTTTTGTGGATTTCGGAGACATTTCCTTCAGCCCGGCCCGGATGAAACCGAAGGCTGTGCCGGAGCGTATAAAATGATACGGCGGGAATTATCTGGACTCGAGCAGCTCCAGAAGCTCCTCCTCCAGTTCTTCCGCCTCCTGGATATTTCCCTTCACCAGGGCCAGCTTTAACTCGTACAGGGCTTCCTCCAGATCGATCCGGTACAGGGGGAGCTCCTCCAGAGCGTCGTTTTTCAGCCTGCGCTCTGCCCGCCGGATCACGGTGCGGAAACGCTTCGCTTCGGGAGCGTCCTGCCAGTTTTCCACATCTGCGGCGTCCTGGTCATCCGGCAGGACATCGCTGCTTTCTTCCCTTTTTTGGTTCAGCAGGCTGATTTCCACGCCGGCGCGTTCTCCGGTGCTCACAATGGTGGCTTCCACATTCAGCATTCCGTTCAGATTATAGGAGAATTCCACGCGTATCTGCTGCTCGTGAGCCGGCCCCCAGGGAATGCCCGAGATGGTGAATTTTCCGAGGAAATGGTTTTCCTCCACGTTCCTGGATTCCCCCTGGTATACTTCAATTTCCGCTGTCCTCTGTCCATCCGCGTTGGTGCAGTAGGTTTCGCTCCGCACTACGGGAATGGTGACATTGCGTGGAATGATGACGCTCATCATGAGCCGGTCGAGATCGTCCACTGCCTTGACGCCCAGAGAAAAAGGACTTACGTCCGTCATGACCAGACTGTCCTCCTCATCCAGAGATCCCTGGATGATGGCGGCCATGACGGCGGCTCCCTCCGCCACGGCGTAATCCGGATTCACAGCCCGTTCGGGAGCCTGGCCCAGATAGCCTTCGATATCCCGGGCAATCATAGGCATGCGGGTGGAGCCGCCCACCAGCAGGATTCTGTCAATATCCCCGGGAAGGATGCCGCTGTCGGAGAGCACCACGTCGATGGGGCGGTGCGTTCTTTTTACCAGATGTTCTGTCAGCTTTTCAAACTGTTCCGCGGTGAGGGTTTCCTCCAGAGCCAGGGGCTGTCCGTCCTTCTGAGCGATAAAGGGGATTTCCACTTTGCAGGAGGACTGTGTGCTCAGATGAATCTTGCACTGTTCCGCCTGCTCTTTCAGCTTTACCATGGCGGCGTCGTTTTTCAGCAGATTGATTCCGTGTCTGGCTTTGAACTGCTCAGCCAGCCACCGGATGAGACATTCGTCGAAATCTTTTCCGCCCAGCTGGTTGTCGCCGCTGCTGGCCTTGACCTCCAGCACGCCGCCGAACATTTCCAGAAGAGTGACGTCGAAGGTCCCGCCTCCCAGATCGTAGATGAGAATATGGCTTTCCTCCTCCATGTGCTGCATTCCGTAGCTCATGGCCGCGGCGGTGGGCTCGTTGATGATTCGCTCCACGGAAAAACCCGCCTCTTCGCCCGCCTTTACCACTTCCTGTCTCTGCAGATCGTCGAAGTAAGCCGGTACCGAGATCACTGCCCGGCTGACAGACTCGTCCAGAAATTCCTCTGCGTAATTTTTTACATGCTTCAGAAGGAGAGCGGAAAGCTCAGCCGGCGTGTATGTTTTTCCTCCCATGAGGATTTTTTCGCCGGTTCCGATCTTCCGTTTCACTTCGATCACAGTATTTTCCGGTTCCATCAGATACTGCGCTTTCGCCCGCTCTCCGAAAACGAAGGAACCGGAAGCGCTGACTCCCACCACAGAGGGAGTGACCGCCTTCCCGTCAAAATTCAGAATCATGTCCGGTTTTCCGCTGCGAAGGATCGCTGCCTCCGTGGTGGAGGTGCCTAAATCAATTCCGATTACCGTGCTCATAATTTTATTCTCCTGTTTCTGTATATTCAGCGTTTTATCTGTTTATGGAGGTTCCTTTTTTTCTCTGACGGATCATTTCCCGGCAGCCGTGAGATCCGCCCGATAAGCCGCCACCTGGGCTTTCCGTCCCACGGTTCCCTGATAAAGGTATCCCGGGCGGTAGACGCAGGCGACTTTGCGGTCAAGGCCTTCGTCCTCCGTCTCCACAGTCTTCACCACGTCGTGAAGGTCAAAATCTATGGTTTCTCCCGGTTCCCCCAGAGGAATGATTCCGCAGGAGCGCATTTTTTCCCGTACGGCTTTTTCCGACAGGGAGAGCTGCTCCAGCCACGGGCTGCCGTTTTCCAGGGCAAAGGCTTTCATGCTCCACATCTGCTGCTGGTAGAGAAAAATAAGCTCCAAGAGCTTTTCCTTCTCCTGTTCCATAGTGCGCTTCTGCCTGCGGATATTTTCCTGCTCCTCCTCCTGGCTGTCCAGAGCCTCCAGACAGTCCTCCAGGGCCATGTTCTGGCGGGAAAGATCTCCCCGTATGTGCTTTATTTCTTCCTGAAGGGAGGATAAACCTTCCTCCGCCGCAGTTCTGCTTTGGGACAGCTGACGAAGCTGCTCCAGAACTTCCTGACGGAACCGTTCTTCCGCTGCAGCCCGCTCTTTTATTTTTTTGATCAGCATGGTATTGTTCTCCTTTTTTGTCCGTTTCACTGTACCGGATGCAGGTACACGTTTTCCTGGCCCTTTCTGGCGGGGAAGCGCAGCTGCACCTCCGTTCCCTGGCCCGGTTTTCCGGAATAGCTCAGTCCGTATTTGCTTCCATATAAGATCTGCAGTCTCCGGTGGGTATTGAAGACCGCGATATTCGTTCCGCCGGAGGAGCTCGTCCCTGTTCCCGTGAGGATGGTTTTCTGTTTTTCCTCGGGGATCCCCACCCCGTCGTCGGATACCAGAAGCACGATATCCTCGCCCTCCATCCATCCGGTGAGGACGATGGTCCCCGATTTGCTGTCCTTCTCCAGGATTCCGTGAATGATGGCGTTCTCCACCACAGGCTGGAGCGTCAGCTTGGGAATCTGGCAGTCCATCAGCTCGTCCGGAATATCCGACACAAATTCGATACTGTCATGGTATCGCATGTTCTGCAGCCGCACATAGATGGACACATGCTCCTCCTCGCTGGCGATGGTGCTGATGCTTTCCTTCCGGCTCAGCGTGAGCTTGTAAAACCGGGAAAGATTCTGCACCGCGCTGCTCACCTCCGCATTCCTGCCCTGAAGGGCCAGCCAGTTGATCATGTCCATGGTATTGTACAGGAAATGAGGATTCATCTGCGCCTGGAGGGAATTAAATTCCGCGATGCGCAGGTCCTCGGCGGCTTTCGCCTGCTCCTCCATCAGCCGGGCCATCTTTTCGGTCATGTAGTTGTAGGTGCCGATGAGATCGCCCACCTCGTCGTGAAAGGCGGGATCCTCCATGGGAACGGGAGGCCCCTGGCGGACCTGACGCATCTGAGTGATCACGGAGGAGATCCTGCTGGTGATGGAGTGGGACACAAAGTTCGCCATCACAAAGGCCAGGATCAGAAAAATGACGTAAAAAGCGATATACTGGATCATAATGAAGTTGCTCTGGCGGACCAGCGGCCGGGAGGGAAGCACCGTCACCATAAACCAGCCCGGCCTGGTGATGCTGTAAAATCCTGCGTATACTTTGGTATCCAGAATATTCCTCTCAATGAAGTTGTTGGAGGACATGAAGGAGTCCCGGATGGTGTCATAGTCCAGCCAGTAGATGCCCGAGAGGGCGCTGTCGGAGGAGGATACCAGAGCATTCCGTTCATTCATAATATAGGAAACGCTTCCCTCCAGGGACAGATTGTCCGACAGAATTTCCGTCAGCCGGGAGGAGGAATAGTAAATGGCCGTATAGCAGGTATGGGGTCCGTCCTCCAGGTGAAGGGTGAAGGGCTTTATATAAGCCAGATCGCCGTTGACCTCCTTTTCCTTCGTCCCGAGGTAAAAGGAGGGGCAGAAAAGCTCCTCCAGATTCCGGCTTCCCTGAAAGATTCCGTGCCAGTAGGTTCCCAGAATCGTGCTGACCGGAAAGAGGAATGCTCCCGTTTCCGAAGAGAAAAGAACGTTCTCCTCCTCAGGCAGACTGAGATAGATCCGGACGCTGGTGATCAGCCCGTCCTCCTTCAGATCCTCCAGAAAGCTGCGAAAGGACGCCGCTTCGGGGGAATCTGCCAGCTTCTGAGCGTCGGCGCTGCCGGTCAGCGCGGCAAGGCTTTTATAAAAAGGGAGCTTCGTCATTTCCTCATAGGCGTCCGTGATCTTTTTTACGGTTCCCTCCACAAGGGGAGCCGTTTTTGTGGAGTTTTCCTGTTCCTGGCTGATGGTGTAGGAAACCACCATATTGTATACATGTCCGTAAAGAAAAGCTCCAAGGATCAGGGCGGGGATGGTCACGGCCAGCGCCAGGACCAGGGTGAATTTGGACTGGAGCTTCATATCCCCGCAGAACTGCCGGACAGAGCGGATTGCGTTCCTCATGGCATCATTTTCTCCCTGTATTCCGACGGGGAAAGCCCGCTGTATTTTTTGAAGCTTTTGCCGAAGTAGTGGCCGTCGCTGTATCCCACCCGGGAGGAGATGTCCGAGATTTTGTACCGGGAATCCAGCAGGAGCCTCTTGGCCTGTTCCATGCGGTATTCCGTGAGATACTGATTCAGCGTCTTGCCGGTTTCATTTTTAAAGAAGGTACAGATGTAGGAGGTGGACAAAAACACATGAGCGCTGATATCCTTCACCGAGAGGGTGACGTCGGAGAAGTTCCTGCTGATGTATTCCTTGATCATATAGATGGTGGGATTTTCCTCCACGGAGTGCTCCAGGTCCTGGAAAAAGCACCCGGTTTTTTCCTCCAGAACGTGATGGAGGTCCAGGAAGGTAAAGCTGTTCTCCACAGCCTCCGCAATGGTGCCGCCCCGGTAATTTTCCACCACCTTCAGCTGTCTCCGCACATCCTCCAGAATCAGGAAAAGCTTGTAATACAGATCCTTCACCTCATTCTGCATGACGGAGCTGTTCCTGCAGAAGCACAGCTTCAGATTCTCCAGAATGGTCTCCGCGGCTGTGTGGTCTCTGGCAAAGAGAGCCTTGGAGAAATCGTTTTCCACATCGGAGAGGATGGAAACCGCGGAGGGGGAGTAATCAGACAGCACAGCGGTGGTCAAAAAGGAGCCTTCCGGGAAAAAGAAGCTTCGCTGCAGAAGAATCACAGCGGATTCGTAGGACTGGTAGGCCCGGGAAACTCCGCAGCAGGTATCTCCCGCGGCGATCACAAATTTTCCGTAGGGTTCATACTGACGGCTCAAAAAGGTTCCGATGGATTTCAGGGCCACGTTGGAAAGCTTATCCAGGCTGAATACCGTGTAGACCGTGTAATCGGTGTGTTTTTCCATACAGACGCAGTCCGTGTGAAAGGTTTGTGTGAAATTCTCAAAATTCTGGAAGATTTTTCTTTTATGATAGTCCGTAAGGTCCGCACCGGAATTCAGCTTCACGATCACCGTGGTAAAATAGGTGCCGGCGTCCATCTGAAGGGACAGTTCCTCCGACAGCTGTTCGATGATTCCGCTGTTGGCGCCGTAGGGAACGGTCAGCTGGAGCGCCAGATGGGAAGCTGTTTCCAGAGACTGGAGAGTTTCGCCTCTCCGGGAACGCTGTTTTTGCAGGTACAGTTCTCTGGCCTCCGCCACCGCATCCCGGATCTCCTGAAGATTCAGGGGTTTTTCGATGTAGTTTACGGCTTTCAGTTTGATAGCCGCCTTCAGATAATCCTTGTCGGAGTAGCCGCTCATAAAGATGGGAACGGTGTCCGGCAGAATACTTTCCAGGCGTTCCAGCATGGTGATGCCGTCCATGCGGGGCATGCGAACGTCACAGAGAATGATTTCCGGGCGGTGGATACGTGCAAGCTCCAGCCCGTGAAGCCCGTCGTCGGTCTGCAGGACTTCCGTAATGCCCAGGGAAGCCCAGTCTATGGAGGAGATCACGCCGGTGCGGGTGAGTTCCTCGTCGTCAACAATCATTAATTTCATATTTTTCTCCGCTGCCTTTGGTTGATTGGTTTTCCCCCATATTTTAGCACAAATGAAACGAAAATACGAGGACGGAAGAGAAGAATTTTGGCTTTCAAGTGAAAAATATTTTACCCAGATTCCAAAAATTTTCCCGTTTTCGTCAAATTGACGAAATGATAAAATATTTCCAAATAAGTGGATTGAATCAGTCTCATAAAAAAGGGAGGAGAGAGCCGTGTCTGAATACATTCTTGAGCTGAAAGGCATCACCAAGATTTTTCCCGGCGTGAAGGCGCTGAACAACGTGCAGTTTCAGCTGAAGCCCGGGGAAGTTCACGCACTGATGGGCGAAAACGGAGCCGGCAAATCGACCTTTATCAAGGTGATCACCGGCGTACATAAGGCGGAGGAAGGGGAAATGTTCCTCAACGGGCAGAAGGTGGACTTTAAGGGCCCCAGGGACGCGCAGGCGGCGGGAATCGCAGCCGTTTACCAGCATCCCACATCCTATCCCCATCTGACGGTAGCGGAAAATATTTTCATGGGCCATGAGATCATTAAAAATCATATGATTCAGTGGAAGGCCATGAACACGGAGGCCAATAAGCTTCTGAAGGAGCTGAACGCGGATTTTGACGCCACGGCGGAGATGGGCGCTCTGAGCGTGGCCCAGCAGCAGATGGTGGAGATCGCCAAGGCTCTTTCCACCAACGCCAAGATCATTATCCTGGACGAGCCCACGGCGGCTCTTACCAAGAGCGAGTCCGAGGAGCTGTACAGAATCGTGGACAAGCTGAAGGCGGAGGGCGTTTCCATTATCTTTATCTCCCACCGTTTCGAGGATATGTACCGTCTGGCTTCCAGGATCACCGTATTCAGGGATTCCCAGTATATCGGCACCTACGACGTGGACGGCATCACCAATGCGGATCTGATCAAGGCCATGGTGGGCCGTGAGATCAGCGATCTGTTCCCCAAGCCCGAGGTGAAGCTGGGCAAAGAGATGCTCAGGGTGGAAGGACTTTCCAGAACAGGATATTTCAAGGACGTTTCCTTCAGCGTGCGTGCCGGAGAGATCGTGGGACTCACCGGTCTGGTAGGCGCGGGACGTACGGAGGTGGTGGAGAGCATCTGCGGCATCACCACTCCGGATTCCGGAAAGGTTTATCTGGAAGGTCAGGAAATGCATATTAAACAGCCCTCTGAGGCCATGGAAAAGGGTATCATCCTTCTTCCCGAGGACCGTCAGAAGGAGGGCCTGATCATGAGCTGGGGTCTGGGACGGAACGTGACTCTTCCCACCATCAGCAAATACGCGAAGAACGGCTTTAACGACGAGAAGACAGAGCGGGAGCTTTCCAAAAATCTTCTGGAGGAGGTGGACACCAAGGCGGTGGACATCTTCCAGCCAGCCAGCTCTCTGTCCGGCGGAAACCAGCAGAAGGTAGTGGTAGCCAAGGCGCTGAGCCAGGAGATGAAGGTCGTGATCATGGACGAGCCCACCAAGGGCGTGGACGTAGGCGCCAAGGCGGAGATTTACGCCATCATGGGTGATCTGGCCCAGAAGGGTTACGCCATCATCCTGATCTCCTCCGAGATGCCGGAGATTCTCGGAATGAGCGACCGGATCATCGTAATGTGCAACGGGCGTAAAACAGGGGAGCTGTCCCGGGAGGAGGCTACTCAGGAGAAGATCCTTGAGCTGGCCATGGAAAAGGGACAGTCCGGAAAGGGGGCCAAATAATGGAAAAGAAATCAATCATGAAAAAAATCACAGGCTCCAGGGAAGCGCTTCTTCTGGTGGTGCTGATTCTGCTCTGCGCGGCGGTATCTCTCCGAAGCCCGTCCTTTCTGTCTGTGCAGTCCATTATGGAGATGCTGAAAAACAATGCGGTTACCATGATCATGTCCCTGGGTATGCTGTGCGTCATGCTGGTGGGAGGTATTGATATCTCCATCATGTCCACGCTGGCTTTTGCGGGAATGTCCGTAGGCATGCTTTTAAAATACGGTCATGTGTCCAGTACGCTGCTGTGCTTCCTGATTGCCATGGGCATCGGAATCATCTGCGGTTTTCTGGTAGGTCTGGTGATCTCCAGGGCGGCGGTGCCTCCCATCATTGCCACCATGGGATTTATGTACATCTACCGGGCTCTGGCCTATCTGGTAGGAAACAGCGAGTGGGCCGGCGCGGATGCGCTGGGTTCCTTTAAGGATTTTGCCCTGGGAAGTATCCTGGGACTGAATAACGTCATCTGGGTAACCATTATCTGCTATGTGATCTTTTTCTTCTTTATGAAGTGGACGAGAACGGGCCGCAAGATTTATGCGGTGGGAAGCAATCCCAGCGCGGCTGAGGTTTCCGGTATCAACGTAAAGAATATCAAGCTTCTGGTTTACTCTATCATGGGCTTTCTGGGCGGACTCGGCGGCGCGCTGGCGGTTTCCATCTACGCATCCGCACAGCCCAACATGCAGTACGGCAAGGAAATGGACGTTATCGCGGCCTGCGTCATCGGTGGTGTGAGCATGAGCGGCGGCCGGGGTACTGTCATCGGCGCTCTCCTGGGCTCCCTGATCCTCTCCGTTATCGCCAAGGCTCTGCCTATTATCGGTTTTGAGTCCATTTATCAGAACACCATCAAGGGCGTCATCATTCTGGTGGTTGTGGTAGTGAACGTAGTGATGCAGAGAGCATCCGACAAAAATAATCTTAAGGGAAGGGAGATGTAATCATGGCTGGAAAATCCGGAAGAAGTATTTCCGCGACACCGGAAAACACTTTGAAGAAGACCATATTCAGCTGGGAAGGCGTTCTGGTTATCCTGTTTATCGCGGTGAATATCTTTTGTATGACCATTTCCGATGTGTATAATCTGAAAAACGTTCTGCGTGAGATGCCCAAATATCTGGCTGAGATCTTCCTGCTTCTGCCCATGGCCTTCATTCTGGTGCTGGGCGAGATCGATATCTCCGTCGGCTCCATCGTGTGTCTTTCCGCGACGGTGAGCTGCATGGTCTGCAATAAGGGAATCCCCTTTATCTGCGTAATTCTTGTGGGTATCCTGGTGGGTACTGCCTGCGGTATGGTGAACGGTGCCATCCTCACGAAATTTGACGAGCTGCCGCCCATGATCGTGACTCTTGCCACTCAGATCATTTTCCGCGGAATCGCCGAGATCGCCCTGGGAAGCGGCGGATCCGTTTCCTTAAGCAACGCCGACGGCTTCCGTGCCATCGCTGGCAGAGTGGGAATCGTTCCCTACATTTTCTTCCTGGTGATCATCTTCGCCGTGATCGCAGCCGTGATCCTGGGCAAAACTACCTTCGGACGCCGGGTGTACGCAATGGGCACCAACCGTCTCACCGCTTATTATTCCGGTGTTCACGTAAAGAAGATCCGCTTCCTGATCTATACGGTCATGGGAGCGCTGGCAGGCATCTGCGCTCTGTTTATGGTTTCCTCTTCCTACGGCGCCAACACCACCACAGGAAGCGGATTTGAGATGGACGCCATCGCCATGGCGGTATTCGGAGGAATCTCCTCCACAGGCGGCAAGGGCAATCTGGCCGGCGGCATTATTTCCGCATTCATTATCGTATGTCTGCGGATCGGCCTTGGACAGGTGAACATGAACCCGCAGCTGATCCTTCTGATCCTGGGCGTTCTGCTGATCTGCGCCGTAGCTCTGCCCAATGTGATCGCCGAGATTAAAAATGCACGGAAGGTTGCTTCCAGAAAATAAAAAAGGGTCCGGCCGCGCGGCGTATAGCTATTGTTCCGGCTGCGCGGCCGGAGAAGAGTTTTTATCACGGTACTGACACCATAAGGGGTGTTCCAGTATAGACAACTATATTTCCAAGGGAGGAAAAAATCATGAACAAAAAACTCGTAAGTGCACTTCTTTGTGCAGCAATGGTTGTTGCTCCTGCAACGACAGCATTTGCCTCTGCTGAGGGCAAGGTTTGCGCCATCGTAACGAAATCCGCAGGAAACCCCTTCAACGAAAAGGAAGCGGAAGGTTTTCAGGAAGTGATCGAAGCAGAAGGTGGCGAAGCCATCGTAAAGCATCCGGAGTCCGCAACAGCTGACGCTCAGGTATCTGTGATTCAGTCTCTGATTTCTCAGGGCGTTGATTCCATCTGTATCGCAGCCAACGACGTGAACGCTCTTCAGGCATCTCTGGAGGACGCCATGGCAGAAGGAATCAAGGTCTGCACCGTTGACTCCACCGTAAATCCTGACAGCCGCATGACTCATGTTAATCAGGCCGGCGTTCAGGAAATCGGTCAGGCTCTGATGGATGCGGTTCTGGATATCACCGGCGGCGAAGGCCAGTGGGCAATCCTGTCCGCTACCTCTCAGGCGGCGAACCAGAATGCATGGATCGAAGCAATGCAGTCCATTATGGAAAGCGATGAGAAATATGCGGGACTGGAGCTGGTAGAGGTTGCTTACGGCGACGACGAGCCTCAGAAATCCACCGACCAGACCCAGGCTCTTCTTCAGAAATATCCGGATCTGAAGGTTGTATGCGCTCCCACCACAGTTGGTATCGCGGCTGCAGCCAAGGTTCTTCAGGATCAGGGTTCTTCTGTAAAGCTTACCGGTCTCGGACTTCCCTCCGAGATGGCTGAGTACATCGGCGACGACGACGCTCATTCCTGCCCGTATATGTTCCTGTGGAACCCCATCGACCTTGGACGTCTTGGCGCTTATGCCTCCATCGCTCTTGCGAATGAGGAGATCACCGGCGCGGCAGGCGAGAAGTTCACAGCAGGCGACCTTGGCGAGTATGAGATCGTAGAGGCTTCCGACGGCGGTACAGAGATGATCCTCGGCGCTCCTTTCAAATTCGATCCGTCCAATATTGACGAGTGGAAAGAAGTATACTAAAATTTTCAGGGATGGGGCGGCTGCCCCGTCCCTTTTCCGATTTCGGGAACGCCGGGGGAGGAATTGCTCCATATGTGCGGAAGCGGAAGGCAGCCTGCTGCGGGTCTTTGCGTAACGTGCCGGGAGGAATTGTTCCGCAGGCGCGGAACCGGGAGATTTTCATCCCGTTCTTCTTCTCGGGATGAATCCCGTCTGAGGGAGGAACCGGGGAAAAAGTGCAGAGCTCTCTGCTTCAGGAAAAAAATGACAGGTGCCGGGGGAGCCCGAAAAAGGGACCCCGGATGTGCAGGGACGCTGCACAGGAAAGGAGAATTATGATCAAAGGATTTAAGATGAAGCTGTATCCGGGACAGGCGGAGGAGTACGAGAGACGCCACAATCTTCTCTGGCCGGAGATGAAGGAAATGATCCATGAGTACGGCGGGAAGAATTATACCATCTTTTATGACAAGGATACGCTGACGCTCTTCGGTTATCTGGAGGTGGAGGATGAGGAGCGCTGGGCACAGAGCAGCGACACGGCCATTAACCGGAAATGGTGGGACTACATGGCGGATATCATGGAGACCAATCCTGACAACAGCCCTGTGTGCATCGATCTGAAGAATGTATTCCATCTGGACTGACGTCTGTCATATTCTTCCGGAAGGGGATACCGGCTGTGTCCTTTCATCACCGATGAAAAAGGAGCCGGCGACATCCTGTACTGTAATTCCGTATACACTTGTTCCCCTGTCACCGATGAGAGAGGAACCGGCAGGATCTGCAGACTCCTGAGAAAAATGAAAATGCGGCCGGTTTTCCGGCAAAAAACCCCTTTCCCATCATGCAGAAAGGGGTTTTTTACAGATTTTATTTTATCATTGGCAAAGGGAGGAAGGAATTCCTCAGAAGGGAATCGGTCCGGAAAGCAAAGAATTATGCGGGACCGGAGAGGCTTACCGTATCTCTTTTGCATACTGTTTTTCTGTACCTCTCATAAAATCTGGGCTTATCCTACCATATTTTCTTATATCTGAAAATAGCGTATGTTTCACAAAATTTCGGCGTGTGGCGGAAACGGATCGTCGGATCGCCGGTTTCCCATGGGTATCATCCGTGGAATTATTCTGCTGAACGGGAATGAAACAAAGATTCCCAGGAACTGCAACAGAATCAACAAAATTAAATTGAGCACAATCGGAAACTTCGTATTGACCGCGGAAGGGAAGCATGTTATACTTACTAAATTGCATAAAAACCGGAATATAATGTTTTATTGATGTGATTTTGCTTTGCAGTTCACAGAAATGGATGAGGGTGTATGAAATCAGTTGGTATTATTACGGACAGTCATAGCAGTATTTCTCAGGAGACAGCGAAGACGCTGGGAATTCGTGTGCTTCCGATGCCCTTTTTTATTGACGGGGAATGCTACTACGAGGGAGTAAACCTGACCAGGGAACAGTTTTTCCAAAAGCTTCAGAGCGGAGCGGAGGTGTCCACCTCCCAGCCGGCTCCGACGGAGGTGATGAGCCTGTGGGACGAGATGCTCAGCGAGTACGACGAAGTGCTGTATCTGCCTATCAGCAGCGGTCTGAGCGGCTCTTATATGACGGCGGCGGCACTGGCGGAGGATCCGCCTTATAAGGGAAGAGTGATTGTGGTGGATCACGGAAGAATCTCCACGCCTCTTCACAGAGCCATTCTGGACGCTTTGGAGCTGATCGAAGAGGGATGCTCCGCGGAGGAGATCCGCAGGATTCTGGAGGACGCCAGAGACAAGCTGACCATTTATATCGGGGTGGATACCCTGGAATATCTGAAAAAAGGCGGCAGAGTCACTCCTGCGGCAGCGGCAATAGGCACTGTCCTTCACATAAAGCCTGTGCTGAAGCTGGATGTGGGAAAACTGGACAGCTATAAAAAATGCCGCGGTTTTATCAAGGCAAAAAAGATTATGATCGACGCCGTGCGGGAGGACATGGAAAACAGATTCCGCCCGTGGCTGGATCGGGGAGAGCTTCATCTGATGGCTGCCTCCAGTTCTTCGCCGGAGGAGACGGCAGAGTGGGTGAAGGAGATTCAGGGAGCTTTCCCGGGGATGTCGGTGCTGTGCGACGATCTGTCCCTGGGCGTATGCTGCCACACGGGCTACGGAGCCCTGGGAATCGGATGTTCCTGTAAATTGAGAAGAATTTAAACGAAGAGCCAGGCGGGATAGAATGTCCTGAATAAATGCTTCTGTAAAATGAGAAGAATTTAAACTATAATTGCCTGAATGGTGGAACAGTCTGTTCAAGGCAGTTCCGGAGGTTCTCGTTCGGAAATCAAGTCAGACATAAGAATATCCCATGAGATTCCTGCATGTTTCATGCTGTGGATCTCACGGGATATTTTTGGTTTTCCAGGAAATTATGCTGAATCATAGCAGGGTACATTTCCCGCCCCTTGGAGCGTACGAATTAATACCGAACGTAGTGAGGCTGGTGCGAATACCCCGCTCCTGTTCCGCGGGAGGCAAACGCCTTTGTGGCGTTTGAGTGCTTGCACCGGGGAAGTTTATTTTCCCGGAGAAATCGAGTCCTGCGAACAGGCCCCGGATTCTCCGGTTTTGTCTTTATTTGTTCTTGTTTGCCTCAGCCATCTTCATGGCGCGGACCTTCAGGGGCAGGCCGAACAGGGTGATGAATCCGTCCGCGTCGTGGTGATCGTACAGATCGCCGGTGGTGAAGGACGCCAGAGATTCGCTGTACAGGCTGTAGGGAGAGGTGGTTCCGGCCTTGATGATGTTGCCCTTGTAGAGCTGGAACTTCACTTCGCCGGTCACATACTGCTGGGTAGACTCCACAAATGCCTGAATGGCCTCCCGGAGAGGAGTGAACCATTTTCCTTCATATACGATCTGGGCGAACTGGCTGCCCAGTTTTTTCTTGGTTTCCATGGTCTCGCGGTCCAGGATCAGCTCCTCCAGCTGCTCGTGAGCGGCCATGAGGATGGTTCCGCCGGGAGTCTCATAAACGCCGCGGGACTTCATGCCCACCACGCGGTTCTCCACGATGTCCACGATGCCGATGCCGTGCTTTCCGCCCAGAGCGTTCAGCTCCGTGATGATCTCGGAAACCTTCATTGCCTTTCCGTTCAGGCTTACGGGAACGCCCTTCTCAAAGGTCATGGTCACGTATTCGCCCTCGTCGGGAGCCTTCTGAGGAGTAACGCCCAGAACCAGGAGATGTTCGTAGTTGGGCTCATTGCCCGGGTCCTCCAGCTCCAGACCTTCATGGCTGATGTGCCACAGGTTCCGGTCGCGGCTGTAGCTGTGGCTGGCATCGAAGGGGAGATGGATGCCGTGGGCCTGGCAATAGGCGATTTCATCCTCGCGGGACTGCATGGTCCATACGTCCGTCATTCTCCAGGGAGCGATGATCTTCAGATCGGGAGCCAGAGCCTTTACGCCCAGCTCGAAACGGATCTGGTCGTTGCCTTTGCCTGTAGCGCCGTGGCAGATGGCGCTGGCGCCTTCCTTGCGGGCGATCTCCACCAGCTTCTTCGCGATGGCGGGGCGGGCCATGGAGGTTCCCAGAAGATATTTGTGCTCATAGACGGAACCGGCCTTTACGCAGGGCATGATGTACTCGTCGCAGAATTCGTCCACAATGTCTTCAATATATAATTTGGCCGCGCCGGAGAGCTTCGCGCGCTCCTCCAGACCGTCCAGCTCGCTGCCCTGTCCGCAGTTGACGCAGCAGCAGATCACTTCATAATCAAAATTTTCCTTCAGCCACGGGATGAGAGCCGTGGTGTCCAGACCGCCGGAATAGGCGAGAACAACTTTTTCCTTCATAATCACAGATCCTCCTGAATTTTTCTTAATCTGCCTCTTGGCAGACGCTTTGATTTTTGCTATGATAGGGGTCGCCGGTTTCAGGGATTTTTCTGTTCCGGCGGCAGATTTTTGGCACGCGGTGCCGTCGTGTCCGGGATGCGGCGCATCTCTGACATCTGTATTTCTTTTTTGCCTTGGGTTAATATACAACATTTATCATGAATATGCAAGAGCCAAATGGAAAAAAGATTGAAAAATTTATGCATAAAAATTCATGCAAGTAAGGATGGCAAAAGGTAAAAATCCATAAAAATACCAAAGGAACATAAAAACATTGAAAAGAGTATTGCATAATATTCATGAAAGATGTATAATCTCAAGGCATGAATTCTCTAAAGGCGCGGATGCTGTACCCGGGAAGGGGCAGAGAGGCGGGAGGCTCCTTTGGAAGATCGGGGGTCTGTATCCTGCTGCGGGCGGAGACAGGAAGGGCTGATCCGCACGATGGCGGATGCGGCTGAGGTGAGCAGTAATATACAGACAATTTTATTGATTTTATGATTACAGCGTAACAATCCGTAATCAGTTTTGCATCATGAATCATTTATAGATCATACAGGGAGGAACAATGACATGATAAAAGCAGGAGTGATCGGAGCCACCGGATACGCGGGAAATGAGATCGTCCGTCTGCTTCTCGGACATAAGGACGTAAACATCTGCTGGTATGGCTCCAGAAGTTATATTGACAAAAAATATGCGTCCATTTATCAGAATTTCTTTCAGCTGGTGGACGGAAAATGCATGGATGATAATATGGCGGCCCTTGCGGACGAGGCGGACGTGATTTTCACCGCTACGCCCCAGGGTCTGTGCGCGTCTCTGGTGAACGAGGAAATTCTGTCAAAGGTGAAGGTCATCGATCTCAGCGCGGATTTCCGCATCAAGGACGTGGCAAAATATGAAAAATGGTACGGTATCCAGCATCCCACGCCCCAGTATGTGGCGGAAGCGGTGTACGGCCTGTGTGAGATCAATCGGGAGGATATCAGAAAAGCCCGTCTGGTGGCCAATCCCGGATGCTATCCCACCTGTTCCACCCTTTCCATTTATCCTCTTTTAAAGGAGGGGCTGATCGATCCATCCACCATCATCATCGATGCCAAGTCCGGCACTTCCGGAGCCGGAAGAGGGGCCAAGGTGGACAATCTTTTCTGTGAGGTAAATGAAAATATCAAGGCTTACGGCGTGGCCAGCCATCGTCACACCCCGGAGATTGAGGATCAGCTGAGCTATGCCTGCGGAAAAGAAGTCCTGATCAATTTTACGCCCCATCTGGTTCCCATGAACAGGGGAATCCTTGTGACGTCATACGCTTCTTTATTAAATAAGGATATTTCTTACGAGGAAGTGCGGGCGGCCTACGACAAATACTATGAAAAAGAAATGTTTGTCCGGGTTCTGGATAAGGACGTCTGCCCTCAGACGAAATGGGTGGAAGGCAGCAACTTTGTGGACGTGAACTTTAAGATCGATCCCAGAACCGGAAGGATCATCATCATGGGCGCTATGGATAATCTGGTTAAGGGAGCCGCCGGACAGGCGGTGCAGAATATGAATCTGCTGTTCGGGCTGGAGGAAACCGAAGGACTGATGCAGATTCCCATGATACCATGAGCCAAGGGACAAATGGACATGAAAAACATGCTTGCATGTTTTTTCATGTCTATGGGTCCCGTAAAACATGAGCAAGAAGCCATTTTTCGCAGAAAAATGAGCGGATTGCGAATGTTTTTATTAATTTTTGTGAGTGCGAAGCACGAAAAATCGATGAGAGGCTCATTTGTCGGGTAGCTCATACCATGATGCCAGGATTTGCGGGAACACAAAGCGCGGAGCAATCCGTGCATTATACAATTTCATGACGGTGCTGCTTTTCATGGAACGGAGAAAGCGGTTTTGCTTTCTGCGGGATGTGAAATCTGTAATATAAGAGAAACTGCCGGAAAGAAAATGGACCGGGGAAAGCCGTTCTGCTTTCTCAGGACTCTGTAATATGACGAGGAGTTGAAAGAATGAAAACAATAGAAGGCGGCGTGACAGCCGCAAAGGGATTTCAGGCTGCAGCCGCGGCTGCGGAAATAAAATACAAAGGCCGCACGGATATGGCCATGATCTACAGTGAAAAGCCGTGCCGGGCAGCAGGAACCTTCACGACGAATGTGGTGAAGGCCGCTCCTGTGAAGTGGGATCAGGAAATCGTGTATCATCAGCCCTTTGCCCAGGCGGTGATCTGCAACAGCGGAATCGCCAATGCCTGCACCGGCGCGGAAGGGTATCAGTACTGCAGGGAAACTGCGGAGGCCGCTGCGGAGGCCCTGGGGATTCCAGCCCAGAGCGTTCTGGTGGCATCCACGGGCGTGATCGGCATGCAGCTTCCCATGGACCGTATCGCAGCGGGGGTGAAGGCCATGGCACCTGCTTTGTCTCCGGCTCTGGAAGCGGGAACTCAGGCAGCGCAGGCCATCATGACTACGGATACGGTGAAAAAGGAGATCGCCGTGGCGGTGGAGATCGGCGGGAAAACGGTCACTCTCGGCGGCATGTGCAAGGGTTCCGGGATGATTCATCCCAATATGTGCACCATGCTCAGCTTCCTCACCACCGACGTCTGCATTTCCAGGGAACTGCTTCAGGAAGCGCTGAGTGAGAATATTAAAGATACTTACAATATGGTTTCCGTGGACGGAGATACCTCCACCAACGATACGGTGCTTCTTCTGGCCAACGGCATGGCGGAGAATCCGGAGATTACGGAAAAAGGGCAGGACTATGAGACATTCTGCCAGGCTCTGAACTTTGTGAATACCTTCCTGTGCAGAAAAATCGCAGGAGACGGAGAGGGAGCCACAGCGCTTTTTGAGGTCACGATCCTGGGGGCGGAGAGCAAGGAGCAGGCGGTGACGCTGGCGAAATCCGTGGTTACCTCGTCCCTGACCAAGGCCGCAATTTACGGTCATGACGCGAACTGGGGAAGGATCCTCTGCGCCATGGGCTACTCCGGCGCGCAGTTTGACCCGGAAAAGGTGGATCTGTATTTCCAGAGCAGCGCGGGAAAAATCAAGATTATTGAGAATGGAGTTTCCACCGGCTACAGCGAGGAGGAGGCCACGAAAATTCTCTCCCAGACGGAAGTAACGGCCATTGCGGATATCAAAATGGGAGACGCCTCGGCTACGGCCTGGGGCTGCGACCTGACTTACGATTATGTGAAGATCAACGCGGACTATCGTTCCTGATACTGCTATTTCCGAGGAGAAACAGACAGGCAGAAGGAAAAGACGCCGTTGAAAATTTTGATTATGATAAATTGGTAACAGAAAAAAACAGGCGTGCAGGAGTCAGAGAGAGCCATTGAAAATTTTGATTATGATAAACTGACAGCAGAAGGAAACAGGCGGACAGGAGTAAGGAACGCCGGCAGAATATATTTGTAAAAGCAAAGAGCGGCAGGAAAGAGGAGAAGACTATGGTGAAACAGAAATATCTGGATAAGGCGGAGGTGCTCATCGAGGCCCTTCCCTATATCCAGCGTTTCAATCGGAAAATTGTAGTGGTGAAATACGGCGGCAGCGCCATGCTGGACGAGCAGCTGAAGGAAAACGTGGTAAAGGACGTGGTTCTTTTAAAGCTGGTAGGGTTCAAGCCCATCATCGTCCACGGCGGCGGCAAGGAGATCAGCCGCTGGGTGAACAAGGTGGGAATGGAGCCCCGGTTTGTAAACGGGCTTCGTGTGACGGATAAGGACACCATGGAAGTGGCGGAGATGGTCCTCGCGAAGGTGAACAAGGAGCTGGTGACCCTGGTGCAGTCTCTGGGCGTCCGGGCCGTGGGTATCAGCGGAAAGGACGGAGGGCTTCTCAAATGCACGAAGAAGCTGTCCGGCGGCGAGGATATCGGTTACGTGGGAGAGATCACTCAGGTGGATCCGAAGGCCCTTTACGATCTTCTGGAAAAGGACTTTTTGCCCATTGTGTTCCCTGTGGGATTCGACGATAATTTTGAAACCTACAACATCAATGCGGACGATGCGGCCTGCGCCATCGCCGAGGCGGTCCATGCGGAAAAGCTGGCCTTTCTGTCGGACATCGAGGGCGTGTACAGGGATCAGAATGACCCGGAGACCCTGATCTCCGAGCTTCGGGTGAAGGAAGCCCAGTCTCTCATCGCCGAGGGATATGTGGGCGGCGGAATGATTCCAAAGCTCCAGAACTGTATTAACGCCATCGAGCACGGAGTGAACCGGGTACATATCCTGGACGGCAGGATTCCGCACAGTCTGCTGCTGGAGATCTTTACGAACAAAGGTATCGGAACAGCTATTTTGAGAGAGGATGGGGAAAAATACTATTATGAAGATGCGTGAACAGATGGATGCCGCAGAAGTGAATATTCTGCATACCTATAACCGCTTTCCCGTGATGATCGACCGGGGAGAGGGATGTTATGTGTACGATACGGAGGGAAAAAAATATCTGGATTTCGCGGCGGGAATCGCTGTGAATGCCCTGGGGTATCACTATCCGGGGTATGACGAGGCTCTGAAGGCCCAGATCGACAAGCTTCTCCATATTTCCAATCTGTACTATAATGAGCCCATGTCCGAGGCAGGGGAAAAGCTGATCAAAGCCTGCGGCATGAGCAAGGCGTTCTTTACCAACAGCGGAACCGAGGCGATCGAGGGAGCCTTAAAGGCAGCCAGAAAATATGCCTTTCTCCGTGACGGATTCGCGGATCATGAGATCATCGCCATGAATCATTCCTTCCACGGAAGAAGTATGGGAGCTCTTTCCGTGACGGGGAACGCCCACTACCGGGAGCCCTTCGAGCCTCTGATCGGCGGTGTGAAGTTTGCGGATTTCAATGATCTGGACAGTGTGAAGGCGCAGATTACGGAGAAAACCTGCGCCATTCTCCTGGAGACTGTGCAGGGGGAGGGCGGAATTTATCCCGCGCAGGAAGACTTCCTGAAGGAGCTTCGGGCGATCTGCGACGAAAAGGATATTCTGCTGATCTTCGATGAGATTCAGTGCGGTATGGGCCGCACCGGCAAATATTTTGCCTGGCAGTGGTACGGCGTGAAGCCGGATATCATGACCTGCGCCAAGGCTCTGGGAAGCGGCGTGCCTGTGGGAGCGTTCGTCCTGGGAGAGAAAGCGGCGGCGGCCTCTCTCGTACCGGGAGACCACGGCACCACCTACGGGGGAAATCCCTTTGTGTGCGCGGCTGTGAGCAAAGTATTTGATATTTTTGAGCAGGATCATATTCTGGATCATGTTCAGGAGCTGACTCCTTATCTGGAGGAAACGCTGGATAAACTGGCGGAAAAATATGACTGCGTGGCCGCAAGAAGAGGCAGAGGATTTATCCAGGGGCTGGTGATCGCCGGCCGTCCTGTGGGAGACGTGGTGAATAAGGCTCTGGCGAAGGGACTTCTGGTGATATCCGCAGGTTCCGATGTTCTGCGTCTGGTTCCTCCGCTGGTGATTACAAAAGAGAACATCGACGAGATGGCGTCTATTCTCGATCAGTGTCTTGCAGAGTAATTTAAGAATAATCTGAACGGAGATTTTAAATTTTAAGGGGGTCTCTCCAGCCTGGCAGCTGGAACGGACCCCCTTAAGGTTTTTATCTTTTATTTCACAGAGCCGGTTATTTTACAGAGCCGGCAGATGATCATTCATCCGCAAAAATCCTTTACGGCCTTTTCTGAGCTGTTCCTGTTAGAAAAGTCCGGAGATCTTTCCGTTTTCGTCCACGTCGATCTTCTCAGCCGCGGGAACCTTGGGCAGACCGGGCATGGTCATGATCTCGCCGGTCAGGGCCACGATAAAGCCTGCGCCTGCGGAAATCTT
>CANQUG010000044.1 GCA_947626985.1 uncultured Lachnospiraceae bacterium
GTGAGGGGCAGTAGGCAAGCCTTTCACAAAATAAACTTGAGGAAGGAGTGTCGAGACTGTCTACTCGACGGAAAAGATGTGAAGAAAAATCAGGTAAAAGCGGATACCATACTGAAGAATTTCTGGAGAAACAATGAACGGTTTGCGGATCTGTTTAATGCAGTTTTATTTGAAGGCAGAAGAATGATCGATCCGGAAGCTCTGGCAGAGGCGGACACAGATGTTTCCTCGATTCTTAAATTTAATGGACATGCGGAGACTCTGCAGAGAATCTTCGATGTAGTAAAGAAAAGCGCGTATGGAGTGGATTTTGTCATTTTAGGGCTGGAGAATCAGCAGCGGATCAATTATGCAATGCCGCTGCGCCACATTGTCGGCGATGCCCTTGGGTATTTAAAGGAATATTCCGAGATCGCAAAACAGAATAAAGCAGATGGACACTGGGACAGTCCGGACGAGTTCCTTTCCGGTTTCCGGAAGGAAGACCGGCTGCATCCGATGGTGACGCTTTGTGTTTATTATGGAGAAGAACCCTGGGACGGACCGTTTTCCCTGACAGATATGCTGAAGATTCCGGACTGGCTGAAAGAGGCTGTCAGTGATTATAAGATGAACCTGATACAGGTGCGGGAGAGCGGGAAGTTTCATTTTCAATGTCCGGATGTGGACACGGTTTTTGAGGTGAGCAGAAACATCTTTAAAAGAGATTATGAGACAATAGAAAAAGAATACCGCAGCCGGGAGATTGATTCAGAGCTGGGCCTTGTGATCGGCGCGATCACGGAATCCAGGGAGATCATTCATCAGGCATTGGTAAAAGAAGGGAGGAGCATGAATATGTGCAGCGCGTTGGAAGAATTAAAAAGAGAAGGAATAGAAAAAGGTAAGATCGAAGGTATTGTGAAAACCTATAAAGAATTTGGGGCCTCTCAGGACGCAGCAGTCCAAAAGCTGAAATCGGAATGCGGGCTGACTGAGGAACATGCATGGGCTAATGTGAAAGAATATTGGTGAGAATAATAAAAATGTCCTGTGGAATGTTTCTACGGGACATTTTTATTGGTAGTGAAAAAGTTTGTGTTTCTGGGGTTGGCGTCCAGTTTGACTAACATATATTAACTTAACAAATAAACCCCCATGCCCGCACACTTGGCACCACCATAAATGAAACTGTGCAGACGGAAGGGGATTGAGTTTGCTGGCATTTCCGTTTATATTTATGGTAACGGCAAAGATCGTGTTCATTTTGAGCCTGCAGCTCGTCAAGTTTCATATTATAACGAAAGCTATCGTGGATTTTGTCAGGTCGAAAGGGGCATATCCGTTTGTGATCCCTGCTATGGGAAGTCATGGAGGCGCAACAGCCCGGGGGCAGCTTCAGGTATTGAAAAGCCTGGACATTACCGAAGATTATCTGGGATGTCCTGTAAAATCCTCTATGGATGTAGTGACAGTGGGAACCGCGGAGGACGGCAAAGAAGTAGTCATGGACGCAAACGCGGCCATGGCAGATGGAATTATTGTCTCCTGCCGGGTAAAGCCGCATAATTCTTACCGCTATAAATATGAGAGCGGCATTCTGAAAATGATGGCGGTAGGTCTTGGAAAACAGGTGGGAGCGGAACGCTGTCATGAAGATGGGGTTCCGAAGCTTCCTGAAAATATTGAACGGTATGCGAAGGTGATACTGAAAAAGAAACCGGTTCTTTTTGCCGTAGCGATCATTGAAAACGCTTTTGATGAGACTGCCCGTATAGAAGCCGTGCCCGCGTCCATGATCCTGGAACGGGAAACCCCGGCTCCTTGAGGAGGCCAAAGGGAATATGCCCCGTATTCTGGTCGGCTCCGCGGATGTTCTGATCATCGATGAGATCGGCAAAAATTACAGCGGAAGCGGGACAGATCCCAATATTACAGGAACCTTCAGTACGGACTGCGCCAGCGGAGGACTTAAGGTGCAGGGAACCTGTATGCTTGATTTAAGTGAGGAGTCCCATGGAAACGCTCTTGGAACAGGTTTGTCCGATGCCATAACAAGGCGCTTGTTTGATAAAATAGATTTTGATAAAATGTATCCGAATTGTATTACAAGTACCGTTACCAGAACTGCGGGAATTCCTCTGATTATGGACAGCGACCTGCGGGCCATTCAGGTGTGCATTCGCACCTGTACGGGAATCGACAGAAAAAATGTACGCATTGTCCGGATTCCCAACAGTCTTCATATTGAACATATTATGCTTTCAGAGGCTTATTATGAAGAAGTGAAGGAAAGGGAGGATATGGAGATCGAAAGTGAGATCTTTCCCCTGGAATTTGATAAAGCCGGAAATCTCGTGCGGCAGCAATTCAGATGATTCTTGATAATCAGAAAAAAGCCGCTGAAATAAGGATCCGGAACAGGGTATCATTATCAGGAGCGGAAAATCGCTTGACAGAATAGGGAGGAGATTCTATGAAAGTTGTAGTTGCAGTCGATTCGTTTAAAGGCAGTCTCAGTTCCCTCGAAGCCGGGAATGCGGTGAAGGAGGGGATATTAAAGGCGTGCGATGCCCAGGTGGTGGTAAAGCCTCTTGCGGATGGCGGAGAGGGTACGATGGAGGCACTGGTGGAAGGTCTGGGCGGAAGCTATGCGGAAGTTGAAGTGACCGGCCCGATGGGAGAACTCGTTTCCGCGAGATATGGAATCCTGGGGGACGGCAGGACCGCCGTTATGGAGATGGCTCAGGCGTCTGGGATCATTCTGGTGGACCGGACGAAACTGGATCCCTGGAAAGCCTCAACTGTGGGAGTGGGAGAAATGATCCTGGACGCGGTAAAAAGAGGCTGCCGTGAGTTTATCATGGGTATCGGAGGCAGCGCCACCACGGAAGGCGGGATCGGGATGCTGCAGTCTCTGGGCTGCTGCTTTTATGATGAGAAGGGGGAAAAACTGCCTCCTGTTTTTGACAGTCTGGGCAGAATCCACCGGATTGACAGCGCGGGGATGTCGGAAGAATTAAAAGAGTGCCGTTTCCAGATCGCCTGCGATGTGACGAATCCGCTGTGCGGAGAAAACGGCGCCGTATATGTTTTCGGCCCGCAGAAAGGCGTAAAGCCGTGGGAGCGGGAGAGGATGGATGCCGCCATGGCGCATTATGCGGAGAAAACGAGAGAGTTTACCGGAAAGGACGTAAGCGGGACGGCCGGGGCCGGAGCCGCAGGCGGTCTGGGCTTCGCGTTTTTAAGTTTTCTTCCCGGCGTGGAATTAAAGTCCGGGATTGAGATCGTTCTGAAAGCAGTTGAACTGGAAAAAGAGCTGTCTGACGCGGATATTGCGGTGACCGGAGAAGGGCGGCTGGATTTTCAGACTGCAATGGGCAAAGCGCCGGTAGGCGTGGCCCGTCTCGCAAAAAAATATGGCTGTAAGGTAATTGCTTTTGCAGGGGAAGTAACGGATGATGCAGGCAGATGCAACAGGGAGGGAATCGACGCATTCTTCCC
Source organism: uncultured Lachnospiraceae bacterium (assembly GCA_947626985.1). Classification (GTDB taxonomy): domain Bacteria; phylum Bacillota; class Clostridia; order Lachnospirales; family Lachnospiraceae; genus Blautia_A. The sequence goes on from CANQUG010000044.1 coordinate 3,484, forward strand.
TGTCGTGCGGGGAGTCTGTACCCTGGATGAAGCTATGCACCCCGCTGCCGCCAGAAAAAATCTGGCCCTTGCGTCGGAACAGGTATTTCGTCTGCTGTGACGATATCCCAAACTGCTTCAACGATCATGAATAAAAGCAGGATGGTCAAAGGAATCCCGTTTGGTGTAAGGCTTTCGGAGAATGCGGTGACAACGGCGAACAACACCGCCGCGTTTTGAGAACAGTATCGGCCACTTCCAGCGCCGGGAGGAGCGCAGCAGCTCCATCCCGGTTTTTCTTATGGATGAACTCTGCCGTCACGCCCAAGACAACCAGCAGGGATTTGAGTCTGACCGATTGTGTTGAAGCGGATTTTGTTCCGCCATGCGGCTCCTTTATTATGAGCTGGATCATTGAAAGGGCGAAGAAGGCAGCGGATATAGACCTTAGGATTCCGCTTCCGAAGGCCGTGGAGGGTGTGATTGCGGCATATCATGAGGAAAACGACCGGATAGGGTATTTTCTGGAAGAACGCTGTGAGATTGCTGAAGATGCATCGGAGAAACCCGAGGAGCTGTATCAGAAATAAGCTTGGGCATACAAATATCTCCTGCACGGAAGATCATTACCACCGCAACAGGAGATCCATAGATGCCAAGTCCGCAAACCCGCATAAACACTGGCTTTTCGAGAGCAGATAACGGGAATCGAACCCGCCTCCTCAGCTTGGGAAGCTGATGTTCTACCAATGAACTATATCTGCATACTCAAAGTATATCACACAAACGAATAAAATCAAGAGTTTTTTTCGTGACAGTAAAATTCAGAAATATCTGAATAATCAGAAAATTGACAAAAGAAAGAAAAAAGGATATATTGTGGGAATAACGCACAAAATGTGAGAAAGTCAGGCAGATTCAGGGGATCACGGAGGCGGCGGGCAGGATGCAGAAGATAAAACCGGAAAATTTCATGAAGGGTGAGATACAGTGGAGGCGTGATCCGGGAATTACACTGCTGGATTTTGAGCATCTGGAGTTTCCCTATGGGTATGCGGAGAGAACGATGGAGCAGGTCCGTACCTGCACGCAGGAGATTTTGGAAAAAGGAGAACTGCCGTTTCTTACAGGAGGGGAGCATCTCACCATGCTTGGAGCTTTTCAGGCGGTTTTTCAGAAATATCCAAATGTGCAGATCATTCATTTTGACGCCCGGGCGGATCTGCGGGAGGAATTTCTGGGAGAGCGGCTGACTCATGCCTGTATGATGAGAAGATGCTGGGAGATGCTGGGGGACGGCAGGATTTATCAGTTCGGGATACGGTCCGGGGGCAGGGAGGAATTTCGCTGGGCTGACGGACATGTGAAAATATACAGATTTGATTTTCGGCGGCTGGAAACAGTGCTGAAAAAGCTGAAGGGAAGTCCGGTGTATTTTACTGTGGATATGGATGTTTTGGATCCGGCGGTTTTTCCAGGCGCGGGACTGCCCGAGCCGGGAGGCGTGAGCGTCAGAGAACTGACAGACGCGGCGATTCTTGTATGCCGCAGGGCCAGGGTGGTGGGCTGTGATGTGAGTGAACTGAGCGAATGCTGTGATTCCAGCGGAATATCCGCAGGGGTAGCCAGGAGTGTGGTTCGGGAAATGCTCCAGGCACTGTATGAGAGCAGGAAATGATAATTCCGTTGATTTTCTGAGCGTTCCGTCATGATATGTGTCAGCAGTATCGCCGCATAGCTTTCGTATATTATGGCGGAAATCTCCGGCAAATGATTTCAGTAATGAAAAACAGCCGTCTGATGTCAGGTCGTAATTGCGGATGCTTCTCTTCATAAAGCAGGATTTTATTCGCATACATGTTCCAGTCCCTGCTGCATGATGGTGAATACGTGGTCGTCAGCGAGGGAGTAGTAAATAGTCTTTCCATCTCTGCGGGATTTCACCAGAGCGGCCTGCTTCAGGACGCGCAGCTGGTGAGAAATGGCGCTCTGAGTCATTTCCAGCGCATCTGCGATATCCTGCACGCACAGTTCTTTCTGAGAAAGGGCGTGCAGAATCCGGATCCTGGTAGAATCTCCGAAGATTTTAAACAGCTCTGCGAGACGATATAAGCTTTCTTCATCTGTGCACTGTTCCTGTTTCTGTATCGCCATCTCTCTTGCCTCCGTTCTGTATTTCTGTTCTTCCCTTATTGTATCGAAAATATGGAATTTGGTCAAATGTTTTTATCGGCAGAAAAAAAGGCTGCCGCAGAATGCCTGTACAGTACAATATTCATGAAACGTTATGAACGATCATGACTATCGTACTGTAATGCGGCTCTGCGGCGGCTTTTTGACACCGTAAGCAGTTATACGGAAAAGCTGGCTACAGGTTTGGCCTGCGGAGACTTTTCTGTTTTTTTGTACAAAACCCGAATGGAGTTCAGCACACACAGCATGGCGACGCCGGTGTCGGCAAAGACGGCCATCCACATATTGGCGAAGCCCAGAAGACCCAGGATCATTACAATGATCTTGATGGTCAGGGCAAACACGACATTCTGCACGGCGATGCGGTTAGTGTTTCTGGCGATGGCAATCGCTGTGGGGATGGATTCCACGCTGGAATTCATAAATACGGCGTCCGCTGCCTCGATGGCAGCGTCTGCTCCGCTGCCCATGGCGGCTCCCACGTCTGCGCCTGCAAGCACCGGCGCGTCGTTGATGCCGTCTCCCACGAACATGACGGCGCCCTGAGCGCTGCGAACCTGATTCAGAATGCTCAGCTTATCCTGAGGAAGCAGTCTGGCATGAACCTCGTCGATACCGGTGGCTCTGGCTACCGCGTCCGCGCTGTCCTGGGAGTCTCCGGTGAGCATTACGGTGCGGAGTCCCATGGATTTCAGACGGCTGATGGCGGAAGCTGCGTCGGGTTTGATGGTGTCGGAGATGATGAGATATCCGGCCAGCTTTCCGTTGACGGCCAGGAATACTTCCGCGCCGTAGGAGGCGTCTTTGATTTCGTCAATGGTGATGTGATAACGCTCCATCAGTTTGCGGTTTCCGCAGAGAACGTTTCCTGCGGAGAGTGTGGCGGCGATGCCGTGGCCGGGGATTTCTTCCAGGGCAGAGGGAGTCTCCAGTTTCAGACCTTTGCTCCGGGCGGCGGCTGTGATGCTCTCAGCGATGGGATGAGTGGAGCGCTGCTCGCAGCCTGCGCAAATGCGGAGGAGTTCCGTTTCAGTGTATTTGTCAGTGGGAACAACCTTCTGCAGCTGGAAGTTTCCTTCCGTGATGGTGCCGGTTTTGTCCATGATTACGGCTTTCAGGCCGCTTAAGGATTCTATGGCAATGCCGCCTTTAAAAAGGATACGCTTTTTGGAGCCAGCGCCGATTCCCGAGAAAAATGCCAGGGGTACGCTCAGAACCAGTGCGCATGGACAGCTCATGACCAGGAAGGTGAGAGCCGTGTATACCCAGTAATTCCAGTTTCCGCTCACCAGGGAGGGAAGGATGGCTGTGGCAAGTGCGATCAGAACCACACAGGGCGTATAAATTTTCGCAAAACGTGTGATGAAACGGTCGATCTTCGGTTTGCTTGCAGCTGCGTTTTCCACAGAGTCCAGGATGCGGGATACCATGGATTCCTCCAGGGGACGTTCCACTCGCATTTTCAGCTGGCCTGAGGTGTTCACACAGCCGGAAGTGATATTGTCGCCGGCTTTTACGGCTACCGGGACCGGTTCCCCTGTGATGGGAGAAGTATCCAGACGGCTTTCCCCTTCGGCAATCACGCCGTCCAGCGGGATTCGGTCGCCGGGACGGATGAGAAGAAGGTCGCCCACCCGGGCGTTTTCGGCGGGGATTACCCGGATTTCGTCTCCGGAGAGGAGGTTTACAACCTCCGGACGCATATCTACGGTTTCCATGATCTGACTGCGGCTGCGGTCAACGGCCTTGTGCTCGAAGAATTCTCCGATGCGGTAAAAGAGCATGACGCCCACGGCTTCCGGATATTCTCTGATGGCGAAGGCCCCCAGTGTGGCAAGGCTCATCAGGAAGTTTTCGTCAAAAATCTGGCCGTGTGTGATGTTCCTGGCTGCTTCCAATAGAATCTCACCGCCCAGGATCAGGTAGGAGAGGATGAAGACCGGGACAACGGCCATGGGGCTGTTTCCGGCATGATCCAGAATGACGCCTGCGATAAAAAGAACAGCTCCTATTCCTATGGAAAGGAACTCACGCCGCTCTTTGGCATCCTCTTTGCCGGCAGCGGACGCCGCGGCAGTTTCCGCAGAGGAGGTTTTGGAGACGGCAGATGTTTCCGTTTCTGTTCTTGAGGAAGAACCGGCTGTTCGTTCCAGAACCTGGACCTGAGACTCAATGGAGGTACAGATCTTCCGGATTTCAGGGAGGAACCGATCAGGATTCTGTGCGGTTACCCGAAGCTGTTTTGTGGCAAAGGTGATGGTAGCTTCGCTGACGCCGGAAAGGGATGCGATCTGTTCCTCCATTTTGGAGGCGCAGTGGGCGCAGCCCAGGTTTTCCAGAATGTAAACCTTCGTGGTTTCATTTCCGGATGAGCGGTTTTCTCTGGGAAGAACTTTTACCTGAGATTCAATGGAAGTACAGATTTTTTGGATTTCAGGCAAAAGGGCCTCCGGGTGGTCGGCCGTGAGGCGGAGCTGTTTCGTAGCGAAGGTGATAGTGGCGTCCGAGACGCCGGGAAGCTCCTGGATGCGCTCCTCCATTTTGGCAGCGCAGTGGGCGCAGCCCAGGTTTTCCAGGAGGAAAACGGTTTTTCTCTGTGATGCTCCTGCGGCAGTATGCCGGTGTTCGTGATGTTCATGATGATGCTCATGCTCATGGGAGTGTTCGTGCCCGCAGCTGCAGCGCTCTTCATGTTCGTGATGATGTTCGTGCCCGCATTCGCAGTGCTCTTCGTGTTCATGGGAATGTTCGTGACCACAGTCACAGTGTTCTTCGTGTTCATGGGAATGTTCGTGACCACAGTCACAGTGTCCTTCGTGTTCATGGTGATGCTCATGCCCGCATTCGCAGTGTTCTTCATGTTCATGGTGATGCTCATGCCCGCATTCACAGTGTTCTTCATGTTCATGAAGGTGTTCATGTTCATGAGGATGTTCGTGCCCGCAGCCGCAGTGCTCATCATGTTCATGATGATGCTCCAGTCCGCAGCCGCAATGTTCTTCACGTTCACAGGAATCCGTAAGTTCTTCTGCTGAATCTTCAATTCTGGCCAAATTATCTTCTCTCATATGGAATCTCCTTTAAATTCTGATCATAACATATGATGAAATGTTCATATGTTTAGTTAATCACATATTCATATGAATGTCAATAGCATATGAGAAAATAAGAGAAATTTTTTTCTCTGCGAAGTTTTTTGCAGTGTGGAACCGTACAATTCTAATTTTATCCGGGTAATTCTGATTTTGCCTGGGCGGGTCGTCGAGAATCCCGGCATAGAAGCAGTTAAGGAATTCGCTTTGAGACCTCCGTCACGAGAATCCCGATCAACGTACCTGTCACCACTCCGGAGACCAGAAGCGCCGGAGCATAGTAGAACAGACTGGAATTTTCCACGATGCATATGGCTGTCAGGAGCTGTCCGATGTTGTGAGTGACGCCCCCCGCGATGCTTACACCTGTGATGCTGAATCCCGGTCTGCGTATGAGGAAGGTCATGGTCACCAGACTCAGGGCTGCTCCGGCAATGCTGTAGGCGATGCTGAACAGATTGCCGAAGAGGAAGCCGATGACGAGGATTCTGACGAAGGAAACGAACGCGGCCTCCCGCCAGGTGTATCGCTGAAGAATGAAAAGAACGGCCAGATTGGCCAGTCCCAGCTTAATTCCGGGAATGCCCGCGAAGAAGGGAATCAGGGACTCCACATATCCGAAAATAATTGCCACGGCCGCAAACAGGCCCAGGTAAGCGGTTTTTTTGCTCATCTTGTATTCTCCTGAAAATAAACTGTAAGTCAACTGTAAGCAGAAAAGGAAAAGAAACTGAAGAATGGCGATTTACCCGTATCGTTCGTATCGCCGTTCTCCCTGTGATGCGTTCTTATGATAACACAGATGGTTTCTGCAGGCAAATTTCTTAATGAGAAAAACTGTACAATCTGGATGCCCCAATATTGAGGATGTTGGTTCATCCCTCATTTTGGGCGGCTTTCGATACGGGTCGGAGGAAACTGTCAGAGGAAATATCCTTTCATCGGCTTGACAATTCCGGGGCAATCCTTCAAAATAAAATAAATACAAAGATAAGGTGCTGTACCGGGTATTTCGGAAGGCACAGGGAAAGAGAGGGAAATATGACACAGGCGGAAAGAAGAATCTTTCTGATTCAGAGGCTCCTGGACGAACAGCCGGGATATAAAAGCTTCGAAATACCGGAAGATATGGAGGAGCAGAAACAGCTGCTTCGTTCCCTTTTCAATATTCGCAGGCCGAAGAGCATCAGCGATGATTTTCTGGCAGTGCAGGACGCATATCTCCAGGAAGAGAATGCCGCCAGGGGCGTTACGGATATCGCCGAACTGACGCCGGCGGAGGATGGCATCTGGCTGTGGCAGGGCGATATTACCACTCTCCGCTGTGACGCCATAGTAAATGCGGCCAACAGCGGCATGACCGGATGCTACGTTCCCTGCCACCGATGCATTGACAACTGTATTCACACCTATGCCGGGGTTCAGCTCCGCCTCGCCTGCGCGGAGTTTATGAGAGAACAGGGGCATGAGGAGCCTGCAGGCAGGGCGAAGATCACGCCCGCCTATAATCTTCCCTGCAAATATGTTCTCCATACGGTGGGTCCGATCATTTATGGAGCGGTTACGAAAACGGACAGGGAACTTCTGGCTTCCTGTTACCGATCCTGTCTGGAGCTCGCCGGGAAAAACGGGCTCAGGAGCATCGCCTTCTGCTGCATCTCCACAGGAGAATTTCACTTTCCCAATGATCTGGCGGCGGAAATCGCTGTGAAGACCGTTCGCCGCTACAGAGGGGATATGAAGGTGATTTTCAATGTTTTCAAGGATATGGACTATGAGATCTACAGGAGGCTTCTATAGAGTACTTTTTAAGAAGAACATTTTATAAGAATACTTTTGTAAAAATACGTTTAAGAGTTTTTTTGTAAAAATACTTTTATCAGACGCTTCTGGTATCAGGCTTTGTCTTTGAAAAAAATACTTGACAAAACAGGGAGGAAAAGAACATGAAATCTGAGGTACTGAAATTATATGAAAACAGAGACGACGTGACGCTGACCACTTATCTTGCAGCGGATTCGCCGGAGCTTCTGGAGGGCAAAAGGCGTCCCGCGGTTCTGATCTGTCCCGGCGGGGCTTATCTGAACTGTTCCGACCGGGAAGGCGAACCGGTGGCGCTGAAATTTATGTCCATGGGCTACCACGCTTTTGTGCTGAGATACTCTACCTATCTGGAAGGAAAGGGAGGCTTTCCGGATATTTCCAAACCTGCTCCCGTGAAGGAGCACTGTCAGCATCCCACGCCCATGCGGGAAATCGGAAAAGCCATGCTGATGATCCGGGAGCATGCCGGGGAGTGGCTGGTGGATACGGACAGAATTGCTGTCTGCGGTTTTTCCGCAGGAGGACACAATGCGGCCATGTACGCGGCCTACTGGCATACGGACGTGATCTCCGGGTATTTCCACGAAGATACGGAAAAGTTCCGTCCCGCAGCGGCTATTTTGGGCTATTCGCTGACAGATTACGTGTTCATGAAGGAAAATACGGAAAAGTCCAATCCCATGGACGCCGCGTTTTTCGCTTTTTCCAATACGGCTTTCCTGGGTTCTGCGGTTCCGTCGGATGAGCTTCTGGACGAGGTGAGTCCGGCCCGGCATGTGACCGGATATATGCCTCCGGTATTTCTGTGGGCCACGGCGGCTGATAATCTGGTGCCTGTGCAGCATACCATCCGTATGGCTCATGCGCTGGCGGATCAGGGGATTCCTTTTGAGGTCCATATTTTTGAGGAAGGACCTCACGGCCTGAGTCTGGCGGATCAGTCCGCGGCCCAGGCGAAATCTCAGATCTATCCCGACGCTGCCAAATGGGCGGATCTGGCCGGATGCTGGCTGGAGAAACGCTTTGCGCTGCCGCTGCCGGAGAAAACTTCTTTTGAAGAGCTGCTGGAGAGGGGAAAATAACAGGCAAACTTCCGGCTGCAGGTTTTATTTTGGTCAATAAATGAGAAGGGGCTGCCGCGTAATACCGGCGGTCTCTTTTTTATGCCGCCAGGCATCGCTGACTGATGACAACGCAGCGCCGGCGCGGACAGCGGGTGCTGATTACTCGATAATTAATGCAGCACTGTACCAGACACACACCGGACACAGAGATACCCGGAAAGCCTTGATTTTGGCGGAGCTGCGCATATAATAAAATAAAGGAAACCATAACGTGAAAGGCCCCACATTGCTGTGAGGCCTTTACATAATAGCTTCTGTCTTCTTTTGTGCCCTATAGGTGCTGTAATAAAAATGTCCGTTTGCTATGTAATTTTCAAGCTGTGATTTTCGGAGCGGATACATTGTTCGGAACGCCAGGCGCCTGTCAGATGATACGCGTATCGCGACAGAGGTATGGTCGTCAAAATCTTTTAAGACGGCCGCGATTCTAAAACGCCAGGGAAAACTGCTCGGGAGAGTACGAGCATCAGAGATACTAAGGTTACGGGAATAAGATGCGAATGATATTTTGAGAATTCAGGGCGGAATTTTCCGTCCTAAAATGTTATAATATTTTGTAGTTTATTATGCTGCCAGACACAAGGATTCCCTGAAAGCCTTTAAAATGAAGGGTTTCAGAAGAATAAAAATTAAGGAAACCTTAAGGATTTTCCCCTTTCGATTTAAAAATCCCCTGATAGGATAGCATCAGAAGCAGACAAAAAAGAGAACGGCGGCGGGATTTCGGGAGCTTTTCCGGAATCATCCGTCTGAACGAATGGATACGGAGGTGAAGTCAGTGGCAAATATTCTGGTGTGCGATGACGACAAAGATATTGTGGAGGCAATCGATATTTATCTCACCCAGGAGGGGTATCACGTTCTGAAAGCCTATGACGGCGCTGAGGCAATGGAAATTCTCAGGAATCAGCCGGTGGACCTTCTGGTGATCGATGTGATGATGCCCAGGCTGGACGGGATCCGTGCCACTCTGAAGATCCGGGAGGACAATCCGCTTCCCATCATTATTCTGTCCGCGAAGTCCGAGGACGCGGATAAGATTCTGGGTCTGAACGTGGGCGCCGACGACTATGTCACCAAGCCTTTTAATCCGCTGGAACTGGTAGCCAGGGTAAAGTCCCAGCTTCGAAGATACACGCAGCTGGGGGCTGCCGTAAACAGGGCGGACGGGCACATTTATACGACCGGCGGACTCACAGTGAACGATGATCTGAAGGAAGTGCGGGTGGACGGAGAGCCGGTGAAGCTGACTCCCATCGAGTACAATATCCTTCTTCTTCTGATCAGGAATCAGGGCAGAGTCTTTTCCATCAATCAGATTTATGAAAATATCTGGAACGAGGAGGCCATCGCCGCGGATAATACGGTGGCGGTCCATATCCGCCACATCCGGGAGAAGATTGAGATCAATCCCAGGGAGCCCCGCTATCTCAAAGTGGTATGGGGGCTGGGATATAAGGTGGAGAAGATATAGCGAAGCCTGTACCCGGCGGGACTGCGGGAGGCTTCAGCGAAAATCGCCGTTCGGGCACAGATGCCGGGCAGGCGGCCTGCAGGGTAAGCCGGCAGAAAAAACGGGCATGAGAAACAGGGGAATCACAAATGCGGCAGGCAGGAAAGGGGAAAACATGAAAAAATGGTACAGAAGCAATATTTCAAAAGGAGTTTTGATCGTGCTGGAACATATCCTGCTCACAGCGGCTGTTCTGGCAGGCGTTTTTATGCTGTTTATGTACGATGCAGGGGTGGACGTGCTGGACAGCAGCAAAACATATGGCAATTCCAGGGGACTGGCGGAAGATCTGTATCTGGAAACCCAGAATCTTCTGTCCGCACAAAGCGATCTGAATAACTATCTGACTGACCTGCCGGCCGGCAGCAGGGAAAATCTCCTGCTGGATTTAAAGGAGGTGGCGGAGGATGCTCCCATTACCTGGACAAACACCTCCGGTCTGGCATACTATTATGAGGATCTGAAAAACTGGAGCCGCGGCGGTCTTTCCTATTGTGATGAGAACATCGTAGAGTGCCGCGGGACAGACGGAAGCTGCGTATATTTTTATCTGGAGGATTTTCGGGAGAAGCTGGATTCGGGAGAGCTTCAGCCCAGCTTTAATTCTGACTGGCAGCAGGCCTGTATGGGGTGGTATCTGCAGCAGTATGGAATTCAGGAGGAAATCCAGGGGGAGGAATGGGGAACAGGCGAGCCCCTTGCGTCTGCGCAGAAGGAATTTCTTTTGGATATACTGGAGCCCTGGACTGATAAGTTCAATGAATGGGTCAGAGATCTGGGGGAACCTTCCGTGAGGGACAGAGAAGGACAGGCTCTTTATAATATTGTGGGCCTGCAGATGGAATACACCGTTTTGACAGAAGATTTTTCTCCTGTGGGAGCGGAGAATATTCTGGAGGCGGTGAATGCCAGCAGAGAGTGGAACGGCAGGCTGTCCGAGGCTTATGAGGCTCTGGAAAACGCAGTATTTAAGGTTGACTCGCTGGAAGAGCAGTACGCCGTCCGAATCAGAAATTATGAGGAGGGCAATTCCAATCTCACCTATTTCTATGCAGATCTGGACAAAAAGGAAGTTTTTACGAATAAAAGCGATTACAAAAACCTTACGGATTATTCCAGGGCTGTGGAGGAGATGACGAAGGACGGTTATTACATTGTTCTGTATCCTGTCCTTGCGGAGTGTTCCGCCAATATCAGTCTGCAGGATTTTACCCTGAGAACCTGGCAGCATATGGTGGAGGAATGCTGCGGCTACAATGATTATGTATTCGTGCTGAAGGTGGACGGGGAATTTCCTGTTATGGATGACCTGGCCTGGAAGGAAAGCATATACAGCCGTTTTTCCGGATATGGAATTCCTGTGATCGTCACTGGGGCGGCGTCTGTGTTTCTCTTCTTCGTCTGTCTGATCTGGCTGACTGCCGCGGCAGGACGCAGGGCAGAGGATGAGGAAATCCATCTGATCTGGTTTGACCGCTGGTATACGGAGCTTGCCGCCGGGACGGTGGTAATGGTCTGGGGGATCGCCATAGGGCTGGGGATGGAGTTTCTGTATCGGATGGATTCCTGGATGAATGTGGAGGCGGCTTTTGTGATCGCCGGCATCATGAGTCTCTGCTCGGCGGCGCTGTTTTTGACCGGCTATCTGAGCCTTGTCAGACGGATCAAGGCAGGAAATCTCTGGAAAGTCAGTCTCTGCCGCCTGGGCTGGCGCTGGCTGGTGCTTCTGCTGAAAAAATGCCTGGTGATCTGGAAAGCTCTGTGCAGGTTCTGTGTCCGCGTCTTTCATATGGTCACTGCGGATCTCAGGACCACCGCGAAGGCTATGCTGATGTTCGGAGGATTTGCTCTGGCCCAGTTTGTACTTGTGGGGCTGCTCTATGAGGAGAGTTCCGCCTTTTTGATTCCCCTTGTTCTGCTGGACGGTTTCTCCTGCCTTTATGTGGCGGGCAGGGCCTATGGCCGCGAGTGTATTCTGAACGGTCTGAAAAGAATTACGGACGGGGATCTGCAGTACAAAATTCCGGCGGACCGTCTGAGGGGAGAGCAGAAGCTCATCGCGGAATATATCAACCGCATCGGCGACGGGCTGGATGCTGCGGTGGAGGAAAGCGTCCGCAGCGAACGGATGAAGACGGAGCTCATCACCAATGTGTCCCACGATATCAAGACGCCCCTCACCTCCATCATCAATTATGTGGATCTTCTGAAGCGGGAGAATATTCCGGATCCGAAAATCCAGGGGTATCTGGAGGTTCTGGAGGCAAAAGCCCAGCGGCTGAAGGTTCTCACGGAGGATGTGGTGGAGGCTTCCAAGGCCAGCACCGGCAGCATTACTCTGAATATGACGGATCTGGATTTTGTGGAGCTGGTGAATCAGGTGGCGGGAGAATTTCAGGAAAGATTTCAGGAGAAGCGCCTGACTCTTCTGCTGCGGCTGGGCCAGGAGCCGGTGATCATCCGGGCGGACGGGCAGCGGATGTGGCGGGTTCTGGAAAATATTTTCAACAATGCAGTGAAATACGCCATGGAAGGAACCCGGGTGTATACGGAGGTGGACAGGAAGGAAGCTTCCATGGAATTTTCACTGAAAAATATCTCCGCCGAGCCTCTGAACATTTCTCCCGATGAGCTTACGGAAAGGTTCATCCGGGGAGACGTCTCCAGAAACACGGAGGGCAGCGGTCTGGGGCTGTCCATAGCCAGGAGCCTTACGGAGCTTCAGGCCGGAACCTTCCAGGTGTATGTGGACGGCGATCTGTTTAAAGTGGTGATTACCTTTGTCCTTGCGGGCGTGGAGCAGAAGGAGGAAGGTCATGCCCGGAAGGAAACGGCCGGTCCGGCGGGGGACGGCGAAGGAACGGAACGCAGCCCGGCAGCGGGAAAAGCGGCAGATCCGGATGAGAGAAAGCGTTTCAGATCCGGAAGACAGCCGGGAGAGGCATCATGGTTCAGGAAAATCCGGGATTTATTAAGGAAATGGAAAGCGGCTCTGGTGAATGGCTGGGAACGGAGAAAGGACGCAGCAAAAGCGAAACGGAACATTCATAAGCAGGAAAAAGCTGATCGGAGCAGACAGATGCAAACAGATATGGAACAAACTGTGCAGAAACGAGAAAGCATGGAGCAAATCGTGCAGAAACGTGAAAACACGGAGCGCAACGTGCAGAAACGGGAAGGCATGGAACAGACCGTGCAGAAACGTGAAAACACGGAGAACAACGTCCAGAAACAGGAGAGCATGGAGCAAACCGTGCAGAAATGGGAAAGTACGGAGCACAACATACAGAAAAAGGAGAGCATGGAACAGACCGTACAGAAACAGGAAAGCATGGAGCAAAACATGCTGAAACGTGAAAGCACGGAACAGAACAGTCAGGATTCTGCAGAAGGAAAGGAGAGCGTATAAGAAAAAACAGAACAAAAGCGGTGGTCCAAAACAGCCGCCGGGAATGCCGGTAATCTCATTTGCCGCCGGCCATTCCCGGCGGCTTTCTGCTGCCGCAAATCATTTTGTGTCCGGGTGAGTCCCCAGGAAATGAAAATCTTTATAAAAATAAATGTATCATGTGTATGTTTAGCACATTTTTTGCTGCCTGGTATGTTAATGTTGGGAAAAATGCTGATAATTAACATAATATGGTAATTTGGGGGATTACTGGACGTGTACGACTACAAAGGAAGAAAAAATGCATGCGGTGTTCAGCTCCGTCAGCTTCGGGTGCAGAAGCGGTTATCCCAGGGGGATCTGGCTGCCAGAGTCCAGATTGCAGGAGTGACACTGGAGCGGGACAGCATCAGCAGAATTGAGAGCGGGACCAGGTTTGTGGCGGACTATGAGCTGTATATATTTGCCAAGGTTCTGGGGACAGAGATGACGACTCTTCTGGAGGTAGAGGAAGAGCAGAAGTGAAAACAGTGCCGATAGAGTCTGCGGCGCGCAGACTGATTTCCTGAAAGTAAAACCGACGCCATTTGCGGCCGGGAGGCGGGCAAATAGCGACAATAATTCCTTTTTGTGGGACTTTAACATACCTTTGGGCGCAGCATATGTTACTGTCAGAAAAGTGCAGACAATTAACATGAACTGACAATCCGGAGGATATATGAAGATTTATACTTATCAGGGAAAAAAGAATGTATGCGGGGAACGGATACGGGAACTGCGGGTGAAAAACAGAATGTCCCAGAGCGATCTGGCGGAGAGGCTTCAGAGGGAGGGAGTCATGCTGGAGCGGGACAGCATCAGCAGGATTGAAGGCGGGACCAGGTTTGTGGCGGATTATGAACTGCTGGTTTTTGCCAGAATATTCGGAACGCGGATCGATGCACTGATGAATATCGAGGGAATTTTCTGACGTCAGGGAAGGGGATTCCCTGCTCGGGACAGTAAGACAACGGTTTTTGCGCGGAAAGAAATCCAATTTTGTCTGGCTTTCCACCTGATTTTTTGCTACTATAGAAAAAGAAGAGTACTTTGCGGAAGCAGGAAACAGGAGGAGCTTATGTTAGAACAAATGGAACTGATGTTCAGCGATATGACTCAGATGCTGAAGCGCCTGAAAAAGGATACCTATGAAGCCAACATGAAGAGCTTCAGGGAGAAGTACGGGCATTATTTTCAGGAGATGGTTCAGTATGTGCAGTCGGAGCCTGACCAGGAGAAGGCCGCCCGGGAACTGGGAGAGATGTTTGCGGAGAAGGTGTGGAACGCCCATCAGAAACGGGGAAAAATGGGCGGACGTACCCAGTCGGATCTGGATTTTTTCATGATCTATTATGTGTTTCCCGCCATTCTCCTTACGGAGAGTCCCTGGGGGAAGGCGACGGCGGACGGGCTCTGCGCCGCCTGGAGGAAGCGCTTTAAGGGGAGCAACATCTCCTACACCACCTATGAGGAGCTCTATAATGGGTTCCGCACAAAGATACTGGGGATTTTTTGACTTATTTTTAATTGCCTTTTCTTCTGAATAATGGTACAATACAATTTGCGTAATTCCAATGTCCTTCGTGCGGGGGGAGCATTGGTAAAATCATATACTCAGGAGGATACCTATGAACACAGTTACCATCGTCCTTCTTGTTATTCTGGTCGTCATAATCGCGGCGATTGCTGCTCTGTATTTCTTTGGTAAAAAGGCCCAGAAAAAACAGGAAGAACAGCAGGCCCAGATTGAAGCAGCGAAGCAGACCGTCTCCATGCTGGTGATCGATAAAAAACGAATGCCCATAAAAGAATCCGGTCTTCCCCAGATGGTGATCGATCAGACGCCGAAGCTTCTCCGCCGTTCCAAGCTTCCCATTGTAAAAGCGAAGGTAGGTCCCAGGATTTCCATTCTTATTGCCGATGAAAAGGTGTTCGATCTGATCCCCGTGAAGAAGGAGATCAAGGCGGAAGTGAGCGGCCTTTATATCGTGGGGGTGCGGGGGATCCGCGGATCTCTTCAGGCGCCGGAGAAGAAGAAAAAGGGATTTTTCAAACGGCTGTTTAAAAAAGACTGAGAAGGGTTTTCGGAAGGTACAGCCTGAAAGAAGAAACATAAAGAAGTGTAAAGCAACGGGATGCAGCCCTGCGGGCGGCGTCCCGTTTCTGATTACAGGGAAAGTCCCCGAGCGCCTTTGGGCTGAGCCTTTACGGTGAGAAAGCAGTCCGCTACGTGCTCGTCGTTCATATCCAGAGCGTAATCCACTTCCATATCGATGCAGTCCTCCGTAGCGCGGAAGTTCAGTGCCGTGGCCGCGATTCCCATCTGAAAGGTTCCGAAGGGGGTGGAATAGTAGGACATGTTTTTTTTGCCCTGCTCGAATACCATGCTCATATTGATGGAGCCCCGTTTCTGGACTTCCACGCCTTTCGGGGACATTTTAATGTAGTTCACGGTGGGTTCGCTGAAATTCTCGTACATTTCTTCATAGCGAAGATAATGACTGCCGTTTCGGAAATAATATTGTCCCGGAACCACGATCTCAATGGGTTCATCGCTGTATTCCGGGTCTGTGATCTGTATTCCCTTCACGTGGATCAGTACGTCTTTTTCCATGAGTGTCTCCTGTTCTTTTAATAGTTTTCGATATCGATTTTCCGTGTCACCGCCACGTCATAGGGAAGGATGGAATTGGCGAAGTCCTTGAATTTATCCGCCAGATCGCTTACATAGAAGCGATAGGGAAACTCCTCCTTTTCCGTTCCGGAGCTTAAAAGATTTTTTTCCTTCAGAAGGTGAAGAAGCTCCAGAGCCGTCTCGTAGGCCGGATTCACCAGCTGGACGCCGTCCCCCATGATGTCCGCGATGGTGGAGCGGATCAGGGGATAATGGGTGCATCCCAGAATCAGCGTATCGATTTCTTTTTCTCTCAGTTCCTGAAGATATCTGCCCGCCACCTCCACGGTGACAGGATCGTGGAGCCATCCCTCCTCCACCAGCGGCACGAACAGGGGGCAGGCTTTTCCGAATACGGTGACGGAGGGATCGAATTTTTTCAGGTAGGCTTCGTGAATGCCGCTGCCCACTGTTCCCACCGTTCCGATCACGCCGACTTTTTTATTTCTGGTTTTTTCCGCCGCAACTCTGGCTCCCGGTTCAATCACCCCCAGGATGGGAATCTCCTCCTCCTGCCGTATTTCATCCAGAGCGAAGGCGCTGGCGGTATTGCAGGCTGTCACAATGGCCTTGACTCCCTGGGACTTTAAAAAACGGATGATCTGACGGGAGAAGCGAAGGACGGTGTCCCTGGATTTATTGCCGTAGGGAACTCGGGCCGTATCGCCGAAGTAGACGATCTTTTCCGACGGAAGGTTCCGCATGATCTCCCGGGCTACCGTGAGTCCGCCCACACCGGAGTCAAACACGCCGACGGGGGCATTTCTGTCTATGTTCATTGATTCTTCTCCATTTATGCGCTTTGAATGTCTCATGCCATATTATAGCATGGAGTGATTTTAATGCAACCACAAAATTACTCCTCCCGGCGGGAGGTCTGTCAGGATTCCTGCCGGGGGGAGCGGTATCTGCCGGGGGTGCAGCCGTAGAAATTGCAGAAGCAGCGGATAAAATAACTGACGTTGGAGAAACCTGTCTGAAAACAGATCTCCGTCACCGAGGCGCCGGTATTCTGCAGCAGCTCCGCGGCCCTGGTCAGACGAAACTGATTGAGAAAAGCCACCGGGGAAGATCCGGTCATGGAGGTTATAAATTTATAGAAGGTATCGCTGCTCATATAGACCGCGTCTGCAAGCTGTGAAATGGTCAGCTTCTCGGAATAATGGATTTCCAGAAACTGAATCAGGTTCATCAGCTTTTCTTTTTTTTCCAGAGATTTCGGCGTTCCCCATTCATATTCCTGTGTAAAAAAATGCTCCGTGCTGGAAAAGACAAAAAGGAGATCGAAAAGAAGGGACTTTATTTTAAGCTCGTAGGCGGGAGGTCTGGACTCCCAGTAGCGGGAGATATGTTCCAGGATATGGACGGCGGCGGAGCAGGAAGGCATATCTGCGCCGATGCGGGAGGGAAACCAGAGCTCCTGGTGGGCCAGAGCCTTTAAGTGCCGTTCGTTCATGTGTTTTTCCACGGAAAGCAGCTGTTGAAGATCAAAAAGAACAACGGTCACATCGCAGAAAGTTCCCGGGGAGGGATGTCCGTAATGCATCCGGTTGGAGTTTACGATGCCGATCTCTCCCTTCTGCAGAGTGACCGGTTTTTCGTCGATGTACAGGCAAAGCGTTCCTTCCTTTATGTAGATCAGTTCGATTTCTTTATGCCAGTTGCAGTAAATCAGATGATCGGAGGATCCGGATCCGAAATTCCATATATAGACCGGATAAATGCCGTCATAATGGGTCTGTTCATAGATATAAGTATTTTTCATGGAAATCTCCCCTCTGCCTGCGAAAAAAATACGAAATAGTGTTATGGGAATACGGTATTATGGCAGAAAAAAACAGGGCTGCGCGGTACAATTATATCTGAAAAAAAAGGATAAGTAAATACGGGAGCAAAGAAGCAAAATATCATACAAGAAAGGGACTTTCATGGAATATTTATTTGAAAAAAACGGCGCGTTATTTTTTAAACGCCGCCAGGAAATTATGGAGATTTCCGCATGGGGACAGGGCCTTCGTGTGCGTGCGACCGAGAATACACGCTTTTCCGGGAAGGACTGGGCGCTGTCCCCGGAGGATAAAAGGGAGGCCCTGATAGAAATCGGGGAGAAGAAAGGAATCATCTCAAACGGGAACATCAGGGCGGAAGTCACTCCGTATGGTAAAATCTGTTTTTATAATCAAAAGGGGGAATTGCTTTTAAAGGAATATTACCGTTCCTGGGAGCATGGGATCGAAAACTGGGAGGACCTGGATCAGATCGTGATGCTGCGGATTCCGGCGAGAGAGTACCATAATGCAGGCGGCGACAGTTACCGGATCCAGGTGCGTTTTGAGGCGGAGGATGAGGAGCGGATCTATGGGATGGGGCAGTACCAGCATCCGTATCTGAATCTGAAAGGGTGCAGACTCGAGATGGCTCCCAGGAATACCCAGATCAGCGTTCCCTTCGCCGTTTCCAGCAGAGGCTACGGTCTGCTCTGGAATAATCCTGCCGTGGGAACCGCGGATTTCGGCAGGAACATCACGGAATTTACGGCCGAAAGCGCCAGGCAGATCGATTATTGGATCACAGCCGCGGATACGCCCGCCGGGATTGTGGAAAACTATGCCGATGTTACGGGAAAGGTTCCCATGATGCCCGATTACGCCATGGGCTTCTGGCAGTGCAGACTGCGTTATACGGATCAGGAGGAGGTGCTGCGGGTAGCCCGGGAATATGATCGAAGGAAGCTGCCGCTGAAGGTGATCGTGATAGATTTCTTTCACTGGCCGCACCAGGGCGACTGGAGATTCGATCCGGAATACTGGCCCGATCCGAAAAGGATGGCGGAGGAGCTTCATGAAATGGGGATCCGGCTGATGGTTTCCGTCTGGCCCACCGTGGAGCACGGAAGCGAGAACAGCGGGGAAATGGCGGAAAAGGGCCTTCTGATCCGGGCGAACAGCGGCATGGACTATATCCTCGGAAATGCCAGGGTATTTGACGCCACGAATCCGGAAGCCCGGGAGTATGTGTGGAACAAATGCAAAAAGAATTATTTCGATTACGGAATAGATCTCTTCTGGCTGGATGAAGCGGAGCCGGGGTATCAGAGGCCGGAGTTCGGCGCATATCGGCTGTACGACGGAAACGCGGCGGAATGCGGGAACGAGTTCGCGAAATGTTACGCGCAGGGCTTTTTTGAGGGAATGAAACAGGAAGGCGTGGAAAATCCGCTGAACCTGATCCGGTGCGCCTGGGCAGGCTCTCAGAAGTACGGGGCGCTGGTATGGTCGGGAGATGTGCCCTCCACCTTCACCTATCTGAATTATCAGGTGCGGGCGGGCCTGAATATGGGACTTGCAGGAATTCCCTGGTGGACGGCGGATATCGGAGGATTTCACGGCGGAAACGGGGAGGATCCCCGGTTCAGAGAGCTGCTGCTCCGCTGGTTCCAGTACGGGACCTTCTGTCCGGTAATGCGTCTGCACGGAGACCGGAGCCCCCGCAAAGAACCGATCGGCGCCAGGGGAGGAGGAGCCTGGCCTTCCGGGGCGGATAACGAAATCTGGAGCTATGGACCGGAGGCGGAGGAAATGATGACCCGCTACATAAAGATCCGGGAACGTCTGAAACCCTACATCCGGGAGATGATGAAGGAAGCTCACGAGAAAGGGACGCCGGCCGTCAAACCGCTGTTTTACGATTTTCCCGAAGACCCCCGGGCGTGGGAGGAGGAAACGTCCTATCTCTTTGGACACGACCTGCTGGTAAGCCCTGTGACGGAGGAGAAGGCGACGGAGAAGTCCGTGTATCTTCCCGCAGGCGCCATGTGGACGGAAGTGTATACCGGAAGGGTGTATGAGGGCGGACAGAGGATTGCGGCGGAAGCGCCGCTGACGGAAATTCCCTTATTCGTGAAAAATAACGGGGAGGTTCTGAATCTGCTGAAGGACAGGAACGGAAGAATTTCCGGATGACCGAAAACCGGGATGGATTCCTGTACCGGTTCCTTTCGGCAGGAGAAGCGTGAAGACCGGAAAATCATCAAAAGGAGGGATGAGAATGAGAAAAAACAAATCCGGATCCGGGAGAAATCCTTTCAGGGAGATCCGGGAGAGCAGGGCGCTGTATCTTTTGATGCTGCCATCCTTCGTTCTGTTTTTATGTTTCATGTATTACCCCATGTACGGAATTATCATCGCGTTTAAAAATTTTAAGCCCGCTCAGGGAATCTGGGGAAGCGAGTGGGTGGGAATATCCAATTTTATTCAGTTTTTCCGCTCCTATCAGTTCTGGCCCGTGATCCGGAATACGCTGATTATCAGTCTGTATACCATTCTGGTAACCTTTCCGCTTCCGATTATGCTGGCCCTGATGTGCAATCAGATGAAGGCGCTCCGCTTCAAAAAATTATTTCAGGTGTCCACCTATCTGCCCCATTTTATATCCACGGTTGTAATGTGCGGCATGATCATTCTGTTCCTTTCGCCCAGCGCGGGGATAATTGCGAAGGCTGCTCAGCTGTTTGGATATCAGATGCCCAACCTTATGGGCAGCGCGGAAGCTTTTCCGCACATTTATGTCTGGACAGAGGTCTGGCAGCACCTTGGCTGGGACAGTATTCTCTATATTGCGGCCCTTTCCTCCGTGGACCCCGCTTTTTATGAAGCCGCCACGGTGGACGGGGCTACGAAATGGGATAAGATACGTTATATTGACATACCGTCCCTTGTACCCACGGCAATTATCATGTTTATCCTGCGGATGGGCAGCGTCATGAGCGTGGGCTTCGAAAAAGTATATCTGCTGCAGAATACGCTGAACAGCAGTTCCAGTGAAATCATTTCCACTTATGTGTACAAGATGGGTCTGGTAAGCAACCAGTACAGTCTTTCCGCCGCGATTGGTCTGTTTAATAATCTGATCAACCTGGTTCTTCTGATTCTGGTGAACCGGATCGCGGGAAAGATCAGTGATACGGCGCTGGTATAGGAAGGAGGGAAGCGATGAACGGGAAAAAAAGAACCGGAAACAAACTGAAAAAATCGAGAGAGGACCGGCTGTTCGACATCGTGGTTTATTTCGTTTCCGCTGTTTTGATCTTTCTGACTCTGTATCCCATGTATTTTATTGTGATTGCCTCCGTCAGCAACCCGACTCTCGTGTCCAGCGGACAGATCATGCTGCTCCCGCGGGAGATCAGTCTGAAGGCCTACCGGCAGCTGGCGTCCTATTCCCAGCTCTGGACGGGCTACAGAAATACGGTGCTGTACGTGATATCTGGAACGGCGGTTTCTCTGGCGGTAAATATCCCTGCGGCTTATGCCCTTTCCAGAAAAAAGATGTACGGGCACAAATTTTTTACCGTCTATTATCTGATTCCGATGTTTTTTACCGGAGGTCTGATACCCACCTATCTTGCGGTGCGGGATTTTCATCTGCTGGACACCTTCTGGGTGATGGTGGTGCCATTTTCCGTAGTGACCTATTATCTGATCGTGGCGCGGACCTTTTTTGAAAACAGCATTCCGGAAGAATTATGGGAGGCGGCCCAGCTGGACGGAAGCGGTTATATGGGATTTTTCTGGAAGATTGTGCTTCCCCTGTCGAAGGCGGTGATCGCCGTGATCGCTCTCTGGACGGCGGTGGGACAATGGAACGGCTATTTTAACGCTCTGATTTATATCAGGAGCCCTGAGCTGCAGCCGCTGCAGATTATACTGCGGAACATTCTGATCAGTAATCAGACCATCAGCAGCATGACGACCGGCGCGGCGGCAGTGGAAGCGAAGCAGATGGCGGATCTTGTGAAATATGCGGTGATCGTTCTGTCCTCCGCGCCCATCATGTGCATGTATCCCTTTGTACAGAAGTATTTCAACCAGGGAGTGATGATCGGCGCTGTCAAGGGATGATCCGGGAAGGGGATTTTGCGGCTCCGGAGAGAAAGGGCTTCGGGGCTGTTGAAAAATCATAAAAAATAAAAAAGAAAAGGAGAATGTGTATGAGGAAAAAGATCATGAGGACTCTGAGTTTGACGATGGCGGCGGCTGTGACTGCCGGAATGCTGGGAATCGGTTCCGCGCGGCAGGTGTCTGCGGAAGAAACCCCTTCTTTTGACGTGCTGACTGTGAGATGGACGGATTCCTGGCCCACCGACTTTCTGGAGAGCGGGTTCATGAAATCCGTTGAGGAGGAAACCGGCGTAGATATCAGCTGGCAGGTTTATTTTGCCGGGGACTGGTCCGAGCAGAAGGCTCTTCTGCTGGCGTCCGGCACTCTGCCTGACGCGTTTCTCGGTTCCATTTCTCTCACGGCCAATGATATCGCCCAGAACAGGGATTATTTCGTGGATCTGACCGATCTGATCAACGAGGAGAATATGCCGAATCTGACGCGGGTGTTCGAGGAAAATCCGGGACTGAAGGCGGTCTGCACCAACCGTGACGGGCGTATCTACAGTCTTCCCAAGAAGCTGCCCCTGAGACCGCAGGTCTGCGGGGACTCCATGTATATCAATAAGGAATGGCTGGATCATCTGGGACTGGAGGTACCGAAAACATATCAGGAGCTGGCGGATGTGCTGAAGGCCTTTGCCGCTGAGGATGCGGACGGGGACGGAGATTCCGCCAATGAGATCGGCATCACCAATCACAGGTCGGAGCAGCTGCTCTCCGGAGATCTCAGACAGATCCTTTCTCCGTTTGGGACCATGGTAAGCCGGGACGGCAATTACATGGGGCTGAACGGCGAAGGAACACCGGTGTTTGTTCCCGCTCAGGAGAATTATAAAGAGGCGGTAATCTGGATGCATGATCTGTGGGAAGCCGGAGCGGTGGACCTGGAGTACTTTACTCAGGAACAGTCCGCGAAGGACGCCAAGCTGCAGCAGAGCGGAGGCTCTCAGATCGGTCTTGCCTTCGGCTGGACGGCGGACGCCCAGGTTTCCGGAAATGCGGGCCAGTTCCAGCTTCTTGAGGCCGTGGAGGGATACGACGGAAATCATTATGTAGAGGCGGCCACCGATTATCTGGATATCGGGGACAGAGAGCTTGTGATCACAACGGAGTGTGAGGATCCGGCGGCGCTGTTAAAATGGGCGGACGCGTTTTACACGGATCTGGCGTCCTTACAGACATTTTACGGAAGCATTCCGGATCAGGTGGCGGAGAACGGGGACGGAACCTATGAGGTTCTCACGCCGGAGGACGGCAGCTCGCTGGATCTGTCCGCGTGGTCGAATTCCCTCCGGGATTTCGGACCGAAATATATGAATCCTGATTTTTACGGCAAGGTTTCCATTCCTGCGGATCAGGGAGACGGAGTGAAGCTGGCGGAGGATGAGGTGAACGGGAAGTATGTCCAGGCCGGCAGGAATACGGGATTTCCTATGATCCAGTATACGGAGGACGAGCTTTCCAGAATCATTTCCATTGGAATCGATATTTACAAGTACGTGGAGGCCCAGTACGCTCACTGGGTAACCGACGGCGGAATCGAGGAGGAATGGGACGATTATATGGAACGCCTGAACCTCATGGGGCTTGAGGAGCTGGTTGAAATCCAGACGGAGGCCTACAACGCCTATCTGGAGTCCATGAAATAAAAGAACAGGAAAGGCAGATTCCCCGGGGGAGTCCGGGGGGCTGCAGTGCAAAAAGGATGACTGATATCAGTCATCCTTTTTGCGTTCTTCCTGCTGCCCCATGATTTCCCGGGCTCTGTCGGGATAGTTGGTGATCACCGCGTCCACTCCCCACCGGAGGGCTCCCTGGATCTGCGAGGGTTCATTTACCGTCCATACGTGGACCTTCAGACCTTTTTTTCTGCAGTCTTCCGCCAGATCGGGATACTGGAGGTGATACAGGGCCGGATGGAGAGCGTCCACTCCCAGCAGGGAGGCGTAATCCGCGGCCCGGTAAATGCCGTCTCCGTAGAGCATCCCTGTTTTTGCCCGGGGATTCAGTGCTTTGATCTTTTTTAAGGTGTAATGGTTAAAGGAAGAATACCAGACCCGCTCCTCCATTCCCATCTGCGCGGTTTCCCGGAGCACCTTCTCTTCGATGCCCGGGTAAAAGATCACGCTGGTCTTCAGCTCCACGTTTACGGTAAGCTCCGTGTTCTTCAGAAGATCGTAGACTTCCCGGAGCGTGGGGATTTTTGCGTCCGGATACCGGGAAAAGGTCTTGTTCGGGTGAAAGGCTTTCAGCTCCGGCAGAGTATAGCCGGCTACCGCTCCCGTGCCGTCCCAGACCCGGTCGATGGTTTCGTCGTGAATCACTGCCAGCTCGCCGTCTTTTGTCAGCTGTACGTCCAGCTCCACTCCGTCGGCCTTCTGCCGGACTGCCAGTTCAAATGCATCCAGGGTATTTTCCGGCGCGTAGCCGGAAGCCCCTCTGTGGGCCCATATGTTTGCCATGATGTCCTCCTTTATAAATATGTCAGAATGTTCAGGATAAGGCTATTATACTTATATTTTTCCCCAATATCAATGCTATTTCCTCTGTAAGGCTGCTGCCGTGCCGGGCGATCTGCGAAAAATATTTGCTATCTCTTGCGATTGATACCTGCCTATGTTAAGATAATGAGGCAAAGCGGCGACTTTTTTGCCGGCGCTTCCGGAGAAAGGAACAGGCTTCCGCGTTCCTGCCGGGAGCGGGAGAGCGGAAAAATACGAAGGATCGGAGAAATGAGTTCTATGAGATGTATTGGAATTATCGGAGCCATGGAG
>CANQUG010000045.1 GCA_947626985.1 uncultured Lachnospiraceae bacterium
AAATTTGGCAATTATGGTAGATATTTGCAAAAATATCTGCTAAAATATCAACGAAAATATTACAAATTATGATGGTGATGTGACATGAGAAAGGAATACTTGAAGAAGAACGTATATGAGGCCTTTCAGGAACGGCTGGAGTATCTTTTTCAGGAATTTGACAATATTTATCTGTCCTTTTCCGGGGGAAAGGACAGCGGGCTGCTTCTGAACCTGGTGCTGGATTTCCGGAATAAGTATTATCCGGACCGGACCATCGGAGTGTTCCATCAGGATTTTGAGGCGCAGTATACAGTGACGACAGAGTATGTGGAGCGGACCTTCGAGCGGATCCGGGATCAGGTGGAGCCATACTGGGTGTGTCTGCCCATGGCTACCAGAACGGCTGTCAGCAGCTACGAGATGTTCTGGTATCCCTGGGATGACAAAAAGAAGGAAAGCTGGGTGCGGGAGATGCCGGATAAGGAGTATGTGATCAATCTGGACAACAATCCCATCACGACCTACCGGTACCGAATGCATCAGGAGGACCTGGCCAAACAGTTCGGACGGTGGTACAGGATGTCCCACGGGGATAAAAAGACCGTCTGCCTGCTGGGAATGCGCGCGGAGGAATCTCTCCACAGGTACAGCGGCTTTCTGAACAAAAAATTCGGCTATAAGGGGGAATGCTGGATCAGCGAGGAGTTTAAGAATGTGTGGTGCGCTTCTCCTCTCTATGACTGGTCCGTGAATGATATCTGGCATGCCATTTACCTGTTCGGCTATGATTACAATCATCTCTACGATCTGTATTATATGGCGGGGCTGAACGTGTCCCAGATGAGAGTGGCGTCCCCCTTCAACGATTATTCCAAGGATTCCCTGAATCTCTATCGGGTGATCGATCCTCAGATCTGGGTGAAGCTGGTGGGGAGGGTGCAGGGAGCCAACTTTGCCAGCTTTTACGGGAAAACCAAGGCCATGGGCTATCGGAACGTGACTCTTCCGGAGGGCCATACCTGGAAATCCTACACCATGTTCCTTCTGGATACCCTTCCGGTGCGGCTGCGGAATAATTACGCGAAGAAATTCAACACCTCCATAGAGTTCTGGCACAAAACGGGCGGAGGACTGGATGAGGAGACGATCCGGGAGCTGGAGGAGAAGGGATATCAGATCAGGAGAAACGGCGTGTCCAACTATACCCTGAACAAGAAATCCAGGGTGGTGTTTGTGGGAAAAATTCCCGATGATACGGACGATATCCGGTCCTCCAAGGATATTCCCAGCTGGAAGCGGATGTGCTACTGTATCCTGAAAAACGATCACATCTGCCGGTTTATGGGGTTTGGCCTCACCCGGGAGCAGCAGAAGAGGATCAATGCCATTCGGGGAGAATATAAGAGTGTGGAGGAACTGGATTATGGAGTATAAAAGTCCTGTGTATCATGTAATTTCCGTCCCTATCGAGAAGGTGAAGCCCAATACCTACAACCCCAATGCGGTGGCGCCTCCGGAGATGCGGCTGCTCTATGAGAGCATTAAGGCGGACGGGTATACCATGCCCATTGTGTGCTATCATAATAAGGAGGACGATACCTATATTATCGTGGACGGGTTCCATCGGTACCGGATCATGCTGGAGCATGAGGATATCTTTGCCAGGGAGAAGGGAATGCTTCCCGTTTCCGTCATTGACAAGCCCCTGGATCAGCGGATGGCCAGCACCATCCGGCACAACCGGGCAAGGGGAAGCCACAATGTGGATCTTATGAGCAATATTATTAAGGAACTGCACGATCTGGGGCGGTCCGACGCCTGGATCTCCAGGCATCTGGGGATGGACCGGGACGAGATCCTGCGGCTGAAGCAGATCACCGGACTGGCGGAGCTTTTCCGGGACGTGAATTTCGGGATGGCCTGGAGACCCGCCGACGAAGAGGAGTGAGCAGGGGACTGTGCCGGCGATTCGGGAGGATTTCTCCGCTTTCCTGATAGGCAGGCGGCGGAATCCGGATGGAAAGCAGGGCAGATGGCTCTGTCTGACTGGAAGAGAAGCGCCGGCGTGACGGAAGAAGGAGGCTCAAATAAAGATTACAGCTTTATCGGAAAGTATGATATAATGTGTGCAATTAAGGAAATTTTTTTTAAGGAGGAAACATATGAAAAAAAGACATATTCTGACAGCTCTGGTCACCAGCCTGTGCCTTGCGGTATCCGGCGCTGTTCCGGTCATGGCGGACGGGATGAAGGTGGTTACCCTGGGAGCGGATCTTTCTCAGGAGCAGAAGGATGTTATGATGAGGTATTTTAAGGTGAATTCCAGCGAGGTGCAGATTCTCACCATCACCAATGAGGATGAGAGAGAGCATCTCAGCGCTTACGTTCCTCTGGAGCAGATCGGAACCAGGACGGTGAGCTGCGCTTACGTGAAGCCTACCACGTCCGGCGGCATCAAGGTGCGCACGGCGAATCTGAACTGGGTTACCTGCAACATGATCGCTTCCACCCTTTCCACCTCCGGCGTATCCAACTGCGAGGTGGTTGCGGCCTGCCCCTTCGAGGTATCGGGGACCGGCGCTCTTACGGGAATTATCATGGCTTATGAGACCGCCAGCGGGGTAGAGCTGGATGAAATCAAGAAGGAGCTTGCCACGCAGGAACTGGTGGTCACCGGAAATCTGGCCCAGGAGGTGGGACAGGACGACGCTACCAATATTATTAACGAGGCGAAAATGCAGATCCTCAGTTCCAATATTCAGGATGCGGATGAGATTTATAATATCGTGGTGAATATTGCGGAGCAGAATAACATGCAGATGGAGGCCGAGCAGCTGGACAGAATCGTATCTCTGCTGGAGGAGATCGCTCAGCAGAATTATGATTATGAGCAGATGAAGGAAACTCTGGAAAATGTGGAGAGCAATGTAAACGGAGAGGCTTCTTCCGCCGAGGTGCAGGAGCCTGTGACGGAGGACGACGGAGAAAGCATTATCAGCGATCTGGACGAGAGCATTCTGGGCGACGACGTGATCGCAGGTTCCACCGAGGATCCCTCTCTTCAGGAGGAAACCATGGGGGCTTCCGACGGTTCCGATGAATGGAATAATGAGGATGACGGAGACGCATGGGTGGATGAAGAGTCTTCGGATGGCGAATCGGGCGACGGTTCCGACGGGGATGAGTGGTATGAGGAAGGCTCCGGCGAGGAATCTTCGGATCCTCTGAATACCGATGATCTTTCCGATACTGCGAAAACCATGGTGGAGAGCGCGAAATCCTTCTGCGCAGGAGAGTTCGAGGAGGATACGGAATCTGAGCAGTACGCTGTGAAAAGCCAGGGACCGGCTGCCTTCGTGACCCTGGATGAGGAGACAGGCGCTGCTGTTACCGAGAAGGTTCTGGAAGCTTATATCGCTGTTCTGAAGGACGGCGGAGCCTCTTATGTTCCCTCGGATTCCGATGAGTATATCACTCCGGAGCTGAATATGATCAAGGAATCCATGATGAAGGTGTTTGCTCTGGACGGAGATCTGGAGGTCACCGAAGGAATGTGGGCGGATTATTCCGCGGAGGACAGACTGGCTCTTTATGACGACACCATGGACTTCTTCGAGGATCTGTACGGGGAGAATCCGGACGATTACGCCGGTACTGACGATACGGAGGGCACCGCTGAGGAGAGCGGTTCCGCGGACGAGACCTATTACGAGGAGGAAGGTTCCTATGAGGAGGAAGGCCCTTATGAGGAAGAGAGCTACTCCGAGGAGGAGATACCGGAGGCGTAAGATCATCCGCGTGACAGAAGTGCATTTATTTTGTATGTGCGCCGGGTAAGGCGCTGAGAAAAGAAGAACGGGCCGGATGTCCCGCAGCTTGCTGCGGGGCGTCCGGCCTTTTTGGTGCGCCCGGCGGCGGGACAGTTCCCGTAACTGTCCCTTTATAATTTGTTATAATTGGACATTGAAAAGAGGACACTTTGCGGGTATGATAGGCCATAAAGAAATACAGGAAAACTGGAGGAGAGATTATGAATACTCAGAATACGAAAATTGTAAAGCTGGCGGAAACTGCCATTATGGCCGCTCTTTGCTTTGTGGCCTTTACCTTTCTTCAAATCAAGATTCCGGTTCCCGGAGGGGACGCCACATCTCTTCATATCGGAAATGCCTTCTGCGTGATGGGCGCTCTGCTCATGGGCGGATGGTACGGCGGGATCGCCGGAGCTGTGGGCATGACCGTGGCGGATCTGCTGGATCCGGTTTATATTCTGTCAGCCCCCAAGACCTTTGTGCTGAAGCTGTGCATCGGCCTCATTACCGGTCTGGTGGCCCACAGGATTGCCAGGATCAATGAGAGCAATGACAGAAAATATGTTTTCAAGTGGAGTGTGATCGCATCCGCGGCAGGTCTGGCCTTTAATGTGGTGGCGGATCCTCTGGCGGGATATTTTTACAAGCAGTATATTCTGGGCCAGCCCCAGAAGATGGCGGAGACTCTGGCGAAGATGAGCGCGGGGACCACTTTTGTAAATGCGGTGGTGTCCGTGGTGCTGGTAGGATTTTTGTATAACGCGGTCCGCCCGGCTCTGATCAAAATGCGGGTTCTCCAGGTGGAAACCCGTCAGGCGTGACAGAAAAATAAAAAAAGCTTCGGACAGGACGCGCCGGCAGACAGAAGATAAGTGATGGTGAGAACGCCAGGAAAGGAAGGCCTTCTTCCCCGGGAATAGGGGGAGAGGGCCTTCTTTTTTGAGCGGGATACGGAAATCTGTCCCGCGGGAGGCGGGTTTTGTGAAATTTTAATGGATTCTCCGCGGTGCTGCGGGAATGACTGGAAATATCAAAAAAACTGTGGTAGAATAGGGAAAATATGCGGACGGAGAGATGCATGCAGACAGAGAGAAATGCAGGCGGAAAAAGGACAGTGGAAGGAGACCGAGGATGGAACTTGCGGCAGTGACTTTGAAAAAGGGAGAGGGACGTGTTCTGAAATCCGGGGGAATGTGGGTGTTTGATAATGAGATCGATACCGTTGAGGGAGACTTTTCCGACGGCGACGTGGTGCTGGTGCGGGATTTTGACGGATATCCCATGGGCCGGGGGTTTATCAATACCCAGTCCAGGATTACCGTGCGTATGCTCACCAGGGATGCGGGGCAGGAGATCGATCCGGACTTTTTCAGAATGAGAGTGAAGAACGCCTGGGAATACCGGAAAAAGGTGGTGGATGTGAGCTGCTGCAGGCTGATTTTCGGGGAGGCGGATTTCCTCCCGGGACTGGTGGCGGACAAATTTTCCGATGTGCTGGTGGTTCAATCGCTGGCCCTGGGAATCGACCGCTGGAAGGAGGAGATCGCCCGGCTTCTGAAAGAGGTGCTGGAGGAGGACGGAATCCATATTCGCGGCGTGTATGAGCGCAGCGACGTGAAGGTTCGCCGGCAGGAGGGCATGGAGCTCTGCAAAGGCTTCCTGGGACCGGAATTTCCCACCTTTGTGGAGATCCGGGAGAACGGGGTCAGATATGAGGTGGATGTGAAGGACGGCCAGAAGACGGGATTTTTCCTGGATCAGAAGTTTAACCGGCTGGCCATCCAGAAGCTTTGTCCCGGGGCCCGGGTGCTGGACTGCTTTACCCACACGGGGTCCTTCGCCCTGAACGCGGGGATTGCCGGGGCTGCGGAGGTTACCGGTGTGGACGTTTCGCAGCTGGCGGTGGAGCAGGCCAGGAAGAACGCGGCGCTGAACGGCCTGGAGGACAGGGTTCATTTTCTCTGTGAGGACGTCTTCGAGCTGCTTCCCCGCCTGGAGCGGGAGGGGGAGAGGTTCGACGTGGTGATCCTGGACCCGCCTGCCTTTGCCAAGTCCCGGAATTCCGTGAAGAATGCGGTGAAGGGGTACCGGGAGATCAATCTCCGGGCCATGAAGCTGGTGAAGGACGGAGGATTTCTGGCTACCTGTTCCTGTTCCCATTTCATGACGTACGAGCTTTTTACCAGGACTATCGCCCAGGCGGCCGCCAATGTGCATAAGAGGCTGCGCCAGGTGGAGTTCCGGACTCAGGCGCCGGACCACCCCATTCTGTGGGCGGCGGACGAGTCCTACTATCTGAAATTCTATGTCTTCCAGGTCTGCGACGAGAAATAGGGAGAGACGCATCGCTGATGCGTATGGAGCGGGATATCCGGAAAAATCAGCGGGCAGGGGAAAGAGCGCCGTTTCTGAAGAATGATATTGGATATAAATGATATTGGATATAATAGAGAAGAGGGATTGCATGAGAGAAAAATTTGAAAGATTTATGCGGGGACGTTACGGAGTGGATCAGCTGAACAAGTTTCTTATGGGGCTGGCCCTGGCGCTGATCGTGATCGCCATTTTTATTCCCGGGAGAACCGCCCTGGCCTCCCTGCTGGATACGGCGGGGCTTCTGGTGATCGTGTACGGCTACTACCGGATCTTTTCCCGGGATATTTCCAGAAGATACCAGGAGAATCAGAAGTTTCTGGCGAAGACGGAGAATATCCGCAGACGGCTGCGCAGAGAGAAGAATATCATGGCTCAGCGGAAGGACTATCACATCTATACCTGTCCTCAGTGCAAACAGAAGATCCGGATTCCCCGGGGCAAGGGCAAGATCGAGATTTCCTGTCCAAAATGCGGGACGAAGTTTGTGAAGAAGAGCTGAGGACTGACGACGGGAGGGAGTTTGTTTCATGTTCGGTTACGTGATGATCAATAAGCCGGAGATAAAATTCAAGGACTACGAGCTGTACCGGTCCTTTTACTGCGGCCTGTGCAGGGAGCTGAGGGAGAAATACGGGATTTCCGGGCAGCTGAGCCTGACCTACGACATGACCTTTGTCATTCTTCTCCTCAGCGGTCTGTATGAGCCGCCCACCCGGAAGGGAAAGACCCGGTGCGCCATACACCCGGTATGCTCTCATGAGGTGAGGAAAAATGAGATTACCGAATATGCGGCGGATATGAATGTGCTGCTGGTGTATTATAAATGCGTGGACGACTGGAAGGACGAAAAAAAGCTGCCGCAGTTCTTATATTCCCGCCTTCTCAGGGGCAAAAGCGAAAAATCCGCCGGGAGGATGAAGGAGAAGGCCGGAGCGATCCGCCGGGAACTGGAGGAAATCTCCCGTCTGGAGAAGGCGGGGGAGAGGGACATTGACCGCATGTCCGGGGCTTTCGGACGGATCATGGAAGAGATTTTTGCGTACCGGAAGGATCCGTGGGAGGATTCCCTGCGGAAATTCGGATTTTATCTGGGAAAGTTTATTTATCTTCTGGACGCCTACGAGGATCTGGAAAAGGATGAGGAAAAAGGAAATTACAATCCTTTTTCAGGGAGCAATATAATGGAGGAGTTTGAGGGGAATACCCGCCGGCTTCTGGTGATGATGATGTCCGAGGCCTGCAGGGAATTTGAAAAGCTTCCTATTATAAAATACGAGGATATCCTCCGTAATATTTTATATTCCGGGGTGTGGTGCCGCTTTGAGACGGTTTCCGCAGCAAGAAGGGAAGCAAAGGAGAAAAAGAGATGACTGATCCGTACAGCGTTCTGGGAGTGCCCAGGAGCGCGTCTGACGAGGAAATAAAGAAGGCCTACCGCAGGCTCAGCCGTAAGTACCATCCGGACGCCAATATCAATAATCCCCATAAGGATGAGGCGGAGGAGAAGTTCAAGGAGATTCAGCAGGCCTATGAGCAGATCATGAAGGAACGGGAATACGGTTCCTCCTACGGAGGGAGCGGCAGCTCCGGAGGCTATGACGGCTATGGGGGCTTTGGCGGCTTCGGGGGATTCGGTTCCCAGGGGGCAGGACCCCGGAGGACGGAATATCAGGATGAGGAGGCTATCCGCAGGCAGGCCGCGGCCAATTACATTCAGAGCGGTCATTATCAGGAGGCGATGAATGTGCTGTCCTCTCTGTCCGAGAAGAATGCCCAGTGGTATTATCTCTCCGCCATGGCCAATATGGGACTGGGGAATAATGTAAACGCGCTGAATCATATCCGGGAAGCGGTTCAGATGGAGCCGGACAACCTTCAGTACCGGATGCTTCTCCAGAGACTGGAGGGAGGAGGCACCTGGTATCAGGAGCGGCAGAATCCCTTCGGAGGGATGCCCGCGGAGGGCAACGATCTGTGCATGAGACTGTGTCTGGCGAATCTTGCCTGCAATCTCTGCTGTCCCGGCGGGGGAATGCTGTGCTGCTGAGGAGATGTTTTTCCACACAGAAATTGACAAATGAGTTTTAACGTATTAATATAGTAAAGTGACAGTAAACGTTTCATCAGAGGAGGAAATTCGATATGAGCATTCGTGTTGGCATTATGGGTTATGGAAATCTCGGCAGGGGAGTGGAATGCGCGGTAAAGCACAATCCGGATATGGAGCTTGTGGCTGTGTTTACCCGCCGCAATCCGGAGGATCTGAAGATCCTTACGGAAACCGCGAAGGTGTATTCCGCGGATGACGCGGAAAAGATGAAGGATGAGATCGATGTGCTGATCATCTGCGGAGGCAGCGCTACGGACCTTCCGGTTCAGACTCCCAGATATGTGCAGTGGTACAATGTGGTGGACAGCTTTGATACGCACGCAAAGATCCCGGAGCATTTCGAAAATGTGGATCGGGCGGCGAAGGAGAGCGGCCATGTGGGAATTATCTCCGTGGGCTGGGATCCCGGCATGTTCTCTCTGAATCGTATGTACGCAAATGCCATTCTTACAAACGGCAGGGATTATACCTTCTGGGGCAAGGGCGTCAGCCAGGGACATTCCGACGCGGTGCGCCGCATCGCCGGGGTGAAGGACGCCAGACAGTACACCATTCCTGTGGAGAGCGCCCTGGAATCTGTGCGGAGGGGTGAAAATCCGGAGCTTACCACCCGGGAGAAGCACACGAGGGAGTGCTTTGTGGTAGCGGAGGAGGGCGCGGATCTCGCCCGCATCGAGGAGGAGATCAAAACCATGCCCAACTATTTTGACGAGTATGATACCACCGTGCATTTTATTTCCGAGGAGGAGATGAAGAAGAATCACAGCGGTATTCCTCACGGAGGCTTTGTGATCCGTACCGGGAAGACCGGCTGGGAGGACGAGCACAGTCATGTGATCGAGTATCGCCTGCGGCTGGATTCCAATCCGGAATTTACCTCCTCTGTGATCGTGGCATATGCGAGAGCCGCGTACCGCATGGCGAAGGAAGGCCAGACAGGCTGCAGGACCGTATTTGACGTGGCGCCGGCGTATCTTTGCGCCGCGGAGGGAGCGGAGCTTCGCAGACATATGCTGTAGAATTTTTTTAGAGAGCGCAGAGATTCCTGTTTCTGCCCGGACAGAGTTCCGGGCAGAAGGGGGAATATTCTGTGCTTCTGCTTTATGTATAATTTTTAAATCCTGACCCTGTACAATAATTTTTTCTTACTTTTTTGTTTCGCAGAGTCCACTTATATATTGACGAAAATACCTGACTGGTATATAATGAGTACATAATCTTGTAACAACATTGTAAAAAGTTGAAAAAAAGAGGAAGGCATGTATGCAGAACATAAGTAAGAAGCTGCGGAGCTGGGGAATCACATTTTTGCTGATGTGTCTGGCGGCGGGATTTGTTTTGTACGGTTCCGGAGTGAAGGTAAAGGCTGCCGCGAAGACCGGTTTTCAGACCATTAACGGAAAGACCTACTACATAAACGCCGACGGCACCAAGCAGAAGGGCTGGCTGACGCTGGAGGGGCAGAAGTATTATTTTGATACCCAGACCGGCGTCCAGGTAAAAGGCTGGATGACGGACAGCAAAGGTCAGGTGCGTTATTTTACCAGCGGCGTGGGAGCGATGGTTACAGGCTGGCTCACCGACAGCAAGGGTCAGAAACGTTATTTTGATCCTGCCACCGGAATTATGAAAACGAAATGGATGACGCTGGACGGCCAGAAATATTATTTTTACAGCAAGTCAGGGGTGGCTGCCAGCGGTTTTCTTCAGGACAGCAAGGGCAATACCCGTTACTTCTACTCCAAGTCCTGCGCCATGGCTACGGGGTGGCTGACCAACAGCAAGGGCCAGAAACGTTATTTTGCCCCCGGTACGGGTGTGATGGCCACCGGCCTGCAGACGCTGAAGGGACATACCTATTATTTTTACAGTAAGAGCGGCGTGATGGCTACGGGGTGGCTGACCAACAGCAAAGGCCAGAAACGTTATTTTGATCCCGAGACAGGCTATATGGCCACCGGTACTAAGGTGATTGACGGCAAGGAATATACGTTTGATGAGGACGGTATTCTTGAGGAGGCATGGGATCCGGGAGTGGAGGTCCAGAGTCCCGGTTCTCAGAAGACCATCAAGAATTATCTCCTGGGAGCTCTTCAGCCCGTGGGACAGGCCCTGTACGTGTGGGGCGGCGGCTGGACAGACGCTACCAGGAAGGGCGTAAGTCCTGTCTGGACCCAGTGGTACGTCAGTCAGGACAGGAGTTATGATTACAATAATTACAGAGATCTGAGCGTTTCCAACAGAGTGAAGGGACTTGACTGCTCCGGTTTTGTAGGATGGGCCGCTTATCAGGTGATGCAGACACAGTCCGGTGTGGGCAGCGGCTACACGGTGGTGTCGGGAGACGTGGGTTCCTCCTATAAGTCCAGAGGCTGGGGAAAAATCCTTACTCAGTCGGATCTGGCTTCCTCGGATTATACGCTGAAGCCCGGAGACGTGGGTTATAATGACGGTCATACCTGGATCGTGATCGGACAGTGTTCGGATAACAGCATTGTGATCGTTCATTCCACACCGCAGGCAGGATGCCAGATTTCCGGCACGCCTACTCCTTCCGGCAATTATTCCAGCAATGCCATTAAGCTGGCCCAGCAGTATATGTCCAGGTATGCGGGATTCACAAAATACGATTATCATACCTCCAGCGGAAATTATGTGAGGAACGGAAACTACTTCCGGTGGAACAGAGCCACGCTGGCGGATCCGGATAATTATATGAAGAAAAATGCCGCTCAGATTCTGGCTGACCTGTTTGCGGAGCAGAACTGAGAGAAGCGGAAATTGTTTTCATCCGGATGTATCGGAAGATTGCAGATTACAGGAAGATGCAGGAGAAGAGCCTCAGGGCTCTTCTCTTTTTAACGACTTGTTACTAAATGTTACAAAATATTAAACTTTTTCTCGATTTACCCTTGCATTCTCTGTAACAATATGGTAATATATAAAAAGCTTAAAGAAGTTATTACATAAATATTACATAAGAGATAAAATATTTAAGATATGAGGGTGATTATCATGAAAAAGAGAATGGCATGTCTGATTTTGACTTTGGTTATGGGGATGACCCAGGTGGTGAGCGTAAGCGCATCCAGAGAAGAGGAACTGAGGGAAGAACAGGCATGGACCTATGCGCAGCTGGATTCCATTTATGCCCAGATCGACGAATACTGGTGGGCGAAGCAGCAGCTGGAGAACGAGATAGCGGTTCTGGATGAAAATCTGGTCAACGTGATGGTATCCATTGATATTTTGAAGGGTGACATTGCCGATAAGGAAGTGGAGATTGCGAACACCAAAGATTCGCTGAAAAAAGCGAAAAAGGCCCGCAAGAAACAGTACGAGGATATGAAGCAGAGGATCCAGTACCTCTACGAGAAGGGCGGCAACGACGCCTGGTTTCAGATGATGATGAGCGCCGAGGATCTTTCGGATCTTCTCACCAAGGCGGAATACACGCAGCAGATGTATGACTATGACAGAGAGAGCCTTGAGAAATATGTAAATACGGTGAAGCAGGTAAAGCTTCTGAAGGAAAAATATGAGCAGGATAAGGCTGATCTGGAGGCCATGAAACAGGAATACGAGGCGGAGTCCTATAATCTTCAGTGCCAGATCGAT
Organism: uncultured Lachnospiraceae bacterium; assembly: GCA_947626985.1. Classification (GTDB taxonomy): domain Bacteria; phylum Bacillota; class Clostridia; order Lachnospirales; family Lachnospiraceae; genus Blautia_A. The sequence goes on from CANQUG010000045.1 coordinate 11,899, forward strand.
GAGAGAAGGGCCGCATCTGCGAATTACGACAATGAGATCGCGTATGCTCAGCAGATGGCCAATGACTATGTAGCCATCATTCAGCAGCAGCAGGCGGAGATCGAACGGCTGGAGGCAGAGCGCATCGCGGCCGAGGAGGAAGCCAGACGTCAGGCGGAAGCGGAGGCCGAGGCGATGGCAGCGGCAGCTGCAGAGCCGGAGATAGTGGATCCTGTTTATGATGAGGAGGGCAACGAGATGGATATCCTGACCGCTGCCGAGACAGGAGAGACCGTTTACGATGAGGATGGCAATGAGGTTGACGCGGCGGCGGAAGTAAGCGCTAATAATTACGAGTATGATGAATACGGAAATGTGATTGATACCTCCAATACCGTGACCAATTACAGCGGCGGTTCCGGTTCTTCCGTAGTGGATTACGCCACACAGTTTGTGGGGAATCCTTATGTATGGGGCGGTACAAGCCTTACCAACGGGGCGGACTGTTCCGGTTTCGTACAGAGTGTGTACTCCAATTTCGGAGTCAGCCTTCCCAGAACCTCCTATGAGCAGCAGAATGCGGGAAGAGAGGTTTCCTATTCAGACGCTCAGCCCGGTGACCTGATCTGCTACGGCGGTCATGTGGCTATTTACATGGGGGACGGCAAGATCGTACATGCCTCCAACTCCAGGGACGGTATTAAGATCAGCGACAATGCGGCGTACAGGACGATTCTTTCTGTGAGACGTCTGGTAGAGTAAATATGGCACGTATGGCAGGGGGCTTTCCTTGGGAAAGTCCCCTGTTTCAGTATGCGGGTGTTTTTTCCGGCAAAACAGTGTGCGGATGCGGAATATGCGGCTGTGCCAAAGAAAGCGGTCTGTTTGATTATGCGTCTATTCCTGCGGACGGGAAACCGCAGGACAGTTCTTCTTATGGCGTACAGCGGGAAATTTCTGATTGGAGAAATCAGAAACATGTGGTATGATGGGCTGGATGAACGGCGGGGAGGACCAGCCGGAACGCCGGGCTGCAGCAGGTGCGCCGTTTTTTAGACAGAAGAACAGATAAGGTGAAAAGAGGAGAAGGATTATGAAACTGGGATTTATCGGATGCGGAAATATGGGAACCGCCATGATCGGCGGCATTTTAAAGAAGGGTACCTTGAAGAAGGAGGACATCATCGTTTCTCATCTCACGGAGGCGGGGGCTGAGAGAAGCCGGAAGCTGCTGGGAGTGGCGGTGACCCTGGACAACAGGGAAGTGGTGAAGAGCGCGTCCGTGATCGTGCTGGCGGTGAAGCCTCAGTTCTATGAGGAGGTCATCGGCCAGGTGAAGGAGTTTTTCACGCCGGAGCATCTGATCATCGGTATAGCTCCGGGGAAGACCATGTCCTGGCTGGAGGAGCAGTGCGGACAGCCCCTGAGGATCGCCAGGTTTATGCCAAATACCCCGGCGAAGGTGGGGGAAGGAATGACCGGCATGTGCGTGAATGAGCGGATGTCTGATGAGGATATCCGCATAGTGAAGGAACTGGCGGACAGCTTCGGGCGTACGGAGATCGTGCCGGAAAGGCTGATGGACGCAGTGGTGGCCGTGAGCGGAAGCTCCCCCGCCTTTGTGTTCATGTTTATTGAGGCTATGGCGGACGCGGCGGTGGCTCAGGGGATGCCGAGAAAACAGGCTTACTCCTTTGCCGCTCAGGCAGTGCTGGGAAGCGCCAGACTGGTGCTGGAAACAGGGCTTCATCCCGGGGAGCTGAAGGATATGGTGTGCTCTCCCGCAGGGACTACCATAGAAGGGGTCCGGGTGCTGGAGAAGGCCGGTATGCGCAGCGCGGTGTTTGAAGCGCTGACCTCCTGTGCGGAGAAGGGAAAGAGGATGTAAAACGGGAAATTCCGATCAGGCCGGACCGGCAGCAGGGCCTTTGCTCAGGGTGCTGTTGTGGTAGGCTGTGGAGAACGTCACATCTGTTCCGAACCAGGCGGGAGGAAGATAGCTGTTGGCAGCCTCCTCGCTGGGAAACTCCACCTCCGCCAGCAGAAGCCCTTCATAGGGGGCGTCAAACACGTCCAGCTCGATGGTGAGGCCGTCCTTTTCCGGGATCCGGTACCGGGTTTTGGAGAGAAGGATGCCGTCCGTCTTTTTTTTCAGATGTTCGTAGGCCTGTTCGTTCAGAGGAAGATTGTATTCCTCCCGGACGAGGAGACCTTTAGATTTGTAGGTGAGATAATATTCTTCATTTTCCCGGCGGATGCGCACGACCGGGTTCGTGCAGAGATATCCCTGCTCGATTTTGTGAGAGGGGTACTGATCCAGGTCTTTGGGCAGATGTTCTTCTGCGATAAGGAATTTGCGTTCGATTTCCATGGCTGATACTCTCCTTGTTCTTTTGATGAGAATATGTTCAGTATAGCCAATCCGCCGGAAAATGTAAAGAAATTCCCCCGGAATATCTGAAAAACAGGGGCGTGAATTCGTTGATAAATGGAAGAATGGATGCTATAATTAAAACTATAATTAAGGAAGGAAATAAATCACGGGGAGGATTTTTTTATGAGTAAGGTATATATTTTTCTGGCGGACGGATTTGAGGACATTGAGGGGCTGACAGTTGTGGATCTGATGCGCAGGGCGCAGGTGGATATCGAGACGGTTTCCATTAAGGATACCCGGGAGGTGACTACCTCCAGAGGGGTTCCGCTCCTCACGGACCGGGTGTTTGCGGAGACGGATTTTTCCGACGCGGACATGCTGGTGCTTCCCGGAGGCATGCCGGGGACGAAATATCTGGGAGAGTATGAGCCTCTGAAGAAGCTTCTGAAGGAGTTTTACGAAAAGGGCGGTAAGGTGGCGGCCATCTGCGCGGCCCCCAGCGTGCTGGCTCAGCTGGGAATTCTGGAGGGCAGAAGAGCGACCTCCTATCCTTCTTTTATGGATCAGCTTACGGGAGCCTCCGTCAGTGAGGATTCCGTGGTGGTGGACGGGAATGTGACCACCAGCAGGGGGATGGGAACGGCCATCGATTTCGGCCTGTCCCTCATCGCTCAGCTTGCGGGAGAGGAGAAGGCGGACGCCATCGCCGATTCTATCGTGTACCGCAGATAATACCTCTGCGGCGGATTTCATGTGCGGGAGAGAATAAAATCTGGCGAAATACGGACTGCAGATAATACCTCCGCGATGGATTTTACGGACAGGCGGCGGGACGGCAGGTTCTGCCGGACAGAGGTTTCAGGCGGGTTTTCGTTAAAAATCTGGGGAATGTGTGAAAAAATGCTGGCGTTTTTTCAGTACCTGTGCTATACTACGATAATGACTGCAATTACATCTTTAAACGGGAAAAATATAGATTTATAGAAGAAAAGACCTGAATATTAAGGAGGAACAGGACACATGAGTTTACAGGTAGAGAAACTGGAAAAAAACATGGCGAAGCTGACGATTGAGGTTTCCGCGGAAGATTTGGATAAGGCGATGCAGAACGTGTATCAGAAAATGAAGGGAAGAATCACCATCCCCGGTTTCCGTAAGGGAAAAGCTCCCAGAATGATGATCGAGCGGATGTACGGCAGGGGAGTTTTCCTTGAGGACGCAGTGAACGCTTTGATTCCGGAACACTACAGCAAAGCCCTTGAGGAATGTGACCTGGAAATCGTTTCTCAGCCTGAGATCGGCATTACCCAGGCGGAGCCCGGCCAGCCCCTGATCTTTACCGCAGAGGTGGCTGTGAAGCCGGAGGTGGTTCTGGGCGAGTATAAGGGCCTTGAGGTTCCGAAGACAGAGACGGAAGTTACCGAGGAAGAGGTGGACGCGGAGATCCGCAGGGAGCAGGAGAAAAACTCCAGAACCGTTACCATTGAGGACCGTCCCGCTCAGAACGGGGACATCGCTACCATCGATTATGAAGGCTTTGCCGACGGAGAGGCATTTGAGGGCGGCAAGGGCACGGATTATCCTCTGACTCTCGGCTCCGGATCCTTCATTCCCGGATTTGAAGAGCAGCTCATCGGCGCAAAAACCGGCGATCACGTGGAAGTGAACGTGACCTTCCCGGAGAACTATCAGTCTGAGGACCTGGCGGGAAAGGCCGCCGTTTTCCAGTGCGATATTAAAAAGCTGGAGGCGAAGGAGCTGCCGGAGCTTGACGACGATTTTGCCCAGGATGTGTCTGAGTTTGATACGCTTGCAGAGTACAGAGACAGCGTAAAGAAGGAACTGACAGAGAAGAAGGAAAAGGACGCCCGCAGAGCGAAAGAGAACGCCGCAGTAGACAAGGCGATCGAGAACGCACAGATGGAGATTCCGGACGCCATGGTGAAGACCCAGGCCCGTCAGATGGTGGACGATTTTGCCAGAAGAATGCAGTCACAGGGCATCAGCATGGAGCAGTACGCTCAGTTTACCGGAATGACTGTGGAGAAAATGCAGGAGGATATGAAACCCCGCGCGCTGAAGAGCATTCAGACCAGACTGGTTCTGGAGAAGATCGTGGAGACCGAGAATATTCAGCCTGACGAGGAAGAAGTGGAAAATGAGATCAGCCGGATGGCGACCAGCTATAAGATGGATGTTGAGAAGGTGAAGGAGCTTCTGGGCGACCGTGAGATGGAGCAGCTGAAACTGGATCTGGCTGTTCAGAAGGCGGTTTCGTTTATCGCGGATGCAGCAGTGGAAGCATAAAGCCGGGTATGCCGCCGGAACAGGGAGTACGGCGGCGTACGGAGGATGGAGGTAGGAATATGAGTTTGGTACCATACGTCATTGAGCAGACCAGCAGAGGGGAAAGAAGCTACGATATTTATTCCAGGCTTCTGAAGGACCGTATTATCTTTCTGGGCGAGGAGGTAAATGATGTGAGCGCCAGTATCGTGGTGGCGCAGCTCCTCTTCCTGGAGGCCGAGGACCCCGGCAAGGACATCCAGCTGTATATCAACAGTCCGGGCGGTTCCGTGACGGCGGGAATGGCCATCTATGACACGATGAAATATATAAAATGTGACGTATCCACCATCTGTCTGGGTATGGCGGCCAGCATGGGAGCGTTTCTTCTTGCAGGAGGAACGAAGGGGAAGAGGTATGCCCTTCCTCACGCTACCATCATGATTCATCAGCCCTCCGGCGGCGCTCAGGGACAGGCGACGGAAATCCAGATTGTGGCGGAGCATATTGCCCAGACCAAGAAAACGCTGAATGAGATTCTCGCGGAAAACACCGGGCAGCCCTATGAGGTAGTGGAGAGAGACACGGACCGGGATCATTATATGACTGCGGAGGAAGCGAAGGCTTATGGGCTTATTGACGGCGTTGTAACGCACAAATGATGGATGAGATAAGACAGTAAGACTCCTGTATGCAGGAGTCTTGTCTTGCTTTTTGCACTGACAGGATCAGAAAGGAAAAAGGGATATCCATGGCGGAAAAAATAAGAGAAGGTAAAGTAAGATGCTCTTTTTGTCATAAGACAGAGGATCAGGTGCGCAAGCTGATCGCGGGACCGGACGGAGCGTTTATCTGTGATGAATGCATCGGGATCTGTTCGGAGATTCTGGAGGAGGAGTTTGCGTCCTACGGTCAGGGCGGGGTGTTCGACTCCGACATCAATCTTCTGAAGCCGGAGGAAATCCACGCGATACTGGACGATTATGTGATCGGACAGGACGCTGCGAAAAAGGCGTTATCCGTAGCGGTATATAATCATTATAAGCGCATTCTGGCAGCCAGGAATCTGGATGTGGAGCTGCAGAAGAGCAACATTCTCATGCTGGGCCCCACCGGCTGCGGCAAGACCCTTCTGGCTCAGACTCTTGCGAGAATGCTGAATGTGCCTTTTGCCATCGCGGACGCCACCACTCTGACGGAGGCTGGCTACGTGGGCGAGGATGTGGAGAATATTCTCCTGAAGATCATCCAGGCTGCGGATTATGACATAGAAAGAGCACAGTACGGAATTATTTATATTGACGAGATTGACAAGATTACCAGAAAGTCTGAAAACGCGTCCATTACCCGGGATGTATCCGGCGAGGGCGTGCAGCAGGCGCTTCTGAAGATTCTGGAGGGGACCATCTCCAGCGTGCCGCCTCAGGGAGGCAGGAAGCATCCCCACCAGGAGTTCATACAGATCGATACCACGAACATTCTTTTCATCTGCGGGGGAGCCTTCGAGGGGATCGAGAAGGTGATCGAGGCCAGGAAGGACACCAAGTCCATCGGCTTCGGCGCCGAGGTTTCCACCCGGGAGGAACGGAACGTGGGAGAGATTCTCAAGGACGTCATGCCGGAGGATTTTATCAAGTACGGCCTGATTCCGGAGTTTATCGGGCGCGTGCCCGTGGTGGTGACGCTGGACGCTCTGGATGAGGAGGCTCTTCTGAGGATTCTGAGGGAGCCCAAGAACTCCCTCACCAAACAGTACCGCAAGCTGTTTGAACTGGACGGGGTGGAACTGGATTTCCAGGACGAGGCCCTGAAGGTTGTGGCGAAGAAATCTCTGGAGCGGAAGACCGGAGCCAGAGGACTGCGGGCGATCATGGAGGATTCTCTGATGGACCTCATGTACCGGACGCCCTCGGACGCCACGATCCGCAAATGCATTATTACAAAAGAGGCTGTGGAGGGAACCGGGGAGCCGGAGATCGTTCACGGGGAGCTGCCTATGGCTCAGGCCAGGAGAAGTTCCCGCACCAGGAAGAAAGGAAAGCCTGAAACAGCTTAAGAAGGGACTGATGGAGAATGAAGAATCCGGTCAGTGTGCTTCCGGCGGTGGCGCTGCGGGGCACGACGATTCTTCCGGGAATGATCGTTCATTTTGACGTGAGCAGAGAGCGCTCCATGAAAGCCGTGGAGGAAGCCATGCTTCATGATCAGCAGGCGTTTCTCATCACTCAGAAGAATCCGGGTATGGAGACGCCGGGGCTTATGGATCTGTACCAGGTCGGAACGATCGCATATATCAAACAGGTGGTAAAGCTGCCTCAGAATCTGCTGCGCGTCCTTGTGGAGGGAACGGAGCGGGCGGAGCTTATGAATCTGGATCAGGAATACCCGTTTTTGAAGGCGGAGGTGGCCCTCTTCGAGAAGGAGGACCGGAGCCGGATGGAGCCTGCCATGCTGGAGGCCATGCACAGGAGCATCCGGGAGCTGTTTCATCATTACTGCATGGAGAGCGGGAAGATCAGCCGGGAGCTGGTGGCCCAGATTCTGTCCATCACGGATGTGGAGGAGCTGATCAGCCAGGTTTCCGTGAATCTGCCCCTGACCTATCAGAACAAACAGATGTTTCTGGAAGCGGTGACCCTGGAGGAGCAGTACGAGGTTCTGGGCGCCATTTTAAGCAATGAGATCCAGGTAATGCAGATCGGCAAGGATCTTCAGAAGAAGCTGAAGAGCCGTGTGGATAAGAATCAGAGAGAATATATTCTGCGGGAACAGATGAAGCTCATCCGGGAGGAACTGGGTGAGGACAATACGGCGGACGTCGTGGAGGAGTACCGCAAAAAGCTGAAGGAGCTGCAGGCTCCGGCTGAGGTGAAGGAGCGGATCGAGAAGGAGATCGGCCGCTTCAAAAGCATGAACAGCAATATGTCCGAGAGCACGGTGCTGGGCGGCTATATAGAGACCCTCCTGGCCATTCCCTGGGAGAAACGGACGGAGGACTCCGAGGATCTGAAGGAGGCCTGGAAGATTCTGGAGGAAGCCCATTATGGTCTGAAGGACGTGAAGGAGCGGGTGATGGAATTCCTTGCGGTGCGCAAGCTTACCCACAAGGGAAAGAGTCCCATCCTCTGTCTGGTGGGACCTCCCGGAACCGGGAAGACCTCCATCGCCCGGTCCATTGCGGACGCCCTCCATAAGAAGTATGTGCGTATCTGTCTGGGCGGCGTCCGGGATGAGGCGGAGATCCGGGGTCACAGGAAGACCTATGTGGGAGCCATGCCGGGAAGGATCACCGCGGCCCTGATGCAGGCGGAGGTGTCCAATCCCCTGATGCTCCTGGACGAGATCGACAAGACCAGCAGCGATTACCGGGGAGATACGGCGTCTGCCCTTCTGGAGGTCCTGGATCCGGAGCAGAACAGCCGTTTCACCGACCACTATGTGGAGCTGGCGCAGGATCTTTCCGAGGTTCTTTTTATTGCCACGGCCAACGATCCTCAGGGAATTCCCAGACCTCTCATGGACCGTATGGAGATCATCCAGATTTCCGGCTATACGGAGAATGAGAAGGAGCACATTGCCAAAGAACATCTGATTGCCAAACAGATGGAGATCAACGGCATTGAGAAGGGGCGCCTGGTGATTCAGAGCGCCGCACTCACGAAGATCATCAGCCAGTACACCAGGGAGGCGGGAGTCCGGGCTCTGGAGCGGCAGATCGGGAAAATCTGCCGGAAGGCGGCCAGGGAGATCATGGAGAACGGGAAGCAGAGAGTGACGGTGACGCCGAAAAATCTCAGCAGCTACCTGGGCAAAGAACGGTACAATTATCTTATGGCCAATAAGAAGGACGAGGTGGGAATCGCCAGAGGACTGGCCTGGACCCAGGTGGGAGGGGATACTCTCCAGATCGAGGTAAACGTGCTGCCCGGCAAGGGCGAGCTGGTGCTCACCGGTCAGCTGGGGGATGTGATGAAGGAATCCGCCATGGCGGGAATCAGCTACATCCGTTCCGTGGCCGATACATACGGCATCTCCCGGGAGTTCTTCAGGGAACACGATATTCATGTGCACATTCCCGAGGGAGCGGTTCCCAAGGACGGACCTTCCGCGGGAATCACCATGGCTACGGCCATGCTCTCCGCCATCACCGGAAAAGAGGTGCGGGCGGATGTGGCCATGACGGGAGAGATTACGCTGCGGGGACGGGTGCTGCCCATAGGCGGCCTGAAGGAGAAGCTTCTGGCGGCCAAATACGCCCGGATCCGTCAGGTTCTGGTGCCGGGGGAGAACAAGCCGGATATCCAGGAGATGGATGACGAGATCCTGGAGGGGCTGACCATCTCTTTCGTGGATACCATGAGCGATGTGCTGAAGGAGGCGCTGAGCAGCTGAGGGGCGCTGCGGGGCCCCTGAGAGGAAACGACAGAACAGCATTGGAGAAAGGACCCCAATGGTTATAAAACATGTATCACTGGAGATCGTCTGCGGAATCACCAGCAAAATCCCCGATACGGGGAGGCCGGAGGTGGCCTTTGCGGGGAAGTCCAACGTGGGGAAATCCTCCCTGATCAACGGTCTGATGAACCGCAAGTCCCTGGCCAGGACAAGCGCCCAGCCGGGGAAAACACAGACGATCAATTATTATAATATCAATGAGCAGATGTACCTGGTGGATCTCCCGGGCTACGGCTACGCCCGGGTATCCCTGGAGGAGAAGGCGAAATGGGGAAAGATGGTGGAGAATTATCTCCATGTATCCAAAAACCTCAAGGCAGTGTTTCTCCTGGTGGATATCCGCCATGATCCGTCGGAAAATGATAAGACCATGTACCGGTGGATCCTGGAAAAGGGGTATCAGCCCATTATCATCGCCACCAAGCTGGACAAGCTGAAGCGAAGCCAGGTACAGAAGCAGATCAAGGCAATTCGCGAGGGGCTGCGTCTCCGCCCGGATTCTGTTCTCATTCCTTTCTCCGCCGAGACGAAGCAGGGACGGGAGGAGATATGGACACTGATCGACGGGCTGACCGGCCTTGCGGCGGCAGCTGCGGAACAGTCCTGAAGGAGAAAACATGGGAATTATCAAGGCATTCAAGCTGGGATTTGACTATCTCAAGTATGATGAGGACGGCAATGTGCAGGATACGCAGAGGGCCGTCGATGATGTAAACCTGGACATTGAAGCCGGGGAATTCGTGGCGATTCTGGGACACAACGGTTCCGGAAAATCCACTCTTGCGAAACATATGAACGCGCTTCTCCTCCCAAGCGAGGGGACGCTGTGGATCGACGATATGGACACGGCCAGGGAACCGGAGCTCTGGAAGATCCGTCAGAAGGCGGGAATGGTCTTCCAGAATCCGGATAATCAGATCATCGGCACCATCGTGGAGGAGGATGTGGGCTTCGGCCCGGAAAACATGGGAATCCCCACGGAGAATATCTGGAGGCGTGTGGACGACAGCCTGAAAAAGGTGGGAATGACCGCTTACCGCCATCATTCTCCCAACAAGCTTTCCGGCGGGCAGAAGCAGAGAGTGGCCATCGCCGGAGTGGTGGCCATGCAGCCTCAGTGCATCGTTCTGGACGAGCCTACGGCCATGCTGGATCCCAACGGCCGCAGAGAGGTTCTGGAGGCTGTGCGGGAGCTGAACCGACAGGAGAAGGTGACAGTGATTCTGATCACCCATTACATGGAGGAAGTGATCCATGCGGACCGGGTGTATGTCATGGACAGCGGGAAGGTAGTCATGCAGGGAACGCCCAGGGAAATCTTTTCTCAGGTGGAGACTCTGAAGGAATACCGTCTGGATGTGCCTCAGGTGACGCTTCTTGCCCATGAACTGAAAAAATCCGGGGCGGATGTGCCGGATGGAATACTGACTACAGAGGAATTGGTGAATGCCTTATGTCGATCGAACTGAAACATGTGTCTTATACCTACAGTCCTGGAACATCCTACGAAATTCACGCTCTGAAGGATATTAATCTGAATATCCCCGACGGAGAATTTATCGGGATGATCGGCCATACCGGGAGCGGAAAGTCCACGCTGATTCAGCACTTTAACGCTCTGATACAGCCTGTTTCCGGGACTATTTTATATAACGGCGAGGATATCTGGGGAGAAAAGTATAACCGGAAGGAGCTCCGCAGCCAGGTGGGTCTGGTGTTCCAGTATCCCGAGCATCAGCTTTTTGAGAGCGACGTGCTGTCGGATGTGTGCTTCGGCCCCATGAATCAGGGACTGACCCGGGAGGAGGCCGAGGCGGAGGCGAAAAAAGCCCTCCGGCAGGTGGGGTTTAAGGAGGAGAATTATAAAAAATCTCCCTTTGAGCTTTCCGGCGGTCAGAAGAAGCGGGTAGCCATCGCGGGCGTGCTGGCCATGAATCCGAAGATTCTGATTCTGGACGAGCCTACAGCCGGCCTGGATCCCAGAGGCCGGGACGATATCCTGGATCAGATCGCGGAGCTTCATAAGGTCCGGGGAATCACTATTGTGCTGGTGTCTCACAGCATGGAGGATATTGCGAAATACGTGGAGCGGCTCATCGTGATGAATCACGGGGAGGTGGCTTTTGACAATACGCCCAGGGAGGTGTTCTCCCATTATCAGGAGCTGGAGAGCATGGGTCTGGCGGCGCCTCAGATCACATATATCATGCATGCCCTGCGGGAGCATGGCCTTCCGGTGGATATCAGCGCCACCACGGTGGAGGAGGCCCGGGCGACGATTCTGGACGCTCTTAGGGAGTCCCATTCGCCGCTTCTGAAAAAGGAAGGAGGGATGGGAAAATGATGCGGGATATCACCATCGGACAGTATTATCCTGCGGATTCTCTTCTTCACGCGCTGGATCCCAGGACGAAGCTGATCGGAACCATCTGCTTCATTGTGTCCGTGTTCCTGTTCCATACCTTTCCGGGATACGGGGTGGCAACCCTGTTTCTGGGACTTCTGATCCTGCTTTCCAGGGTTCCCGTGAAGTTTATGTTCAAGGGCCTGAAAGCGGTATTTATGATCCTGATGATCACGGTGGTGTTCAATGTGCTTCTCACTCCGGGAGAGATTCTCTGGAAGTGGGGGATTCTGCGCATCACGAAGGAGGGACTGGTTCTTGCGGGGACCATGGCCATCCGGCTGACCTATCTGGTGATCGGGTCTTCCATCATGACGCTGACCACCACGCCCAATCAGCTGACGGACGGTATGGAGCGCCTGCTGCGTCCTTTGAATAAGATTCATGTGCCGGTGCATGACATCGCCATGATTATGTCCATTGCCCTGCGTTTTATCCCTATTCTCATGGAGGAGACGGATAAGATCATGAAGGCTCAGATTGCCAGGGGAGCGGACTTCGAGAACGGGAATATCATCCAGAGGGCGAAAAATATGGTTCCTCTGCTGGTGCCGCTGTTTATTTCCGCTTTCCGCCGGGCCAATGATCTGGCCATGGCCATGGAGGCGCGGTGCTATCACGGGGGCGATCACCGGACGCAGATGAAGCCGCTGGTTTACCGGAGCAGGGATTTTGCGGCGATGGGGGCTCTGGCGGTTTACCTGGGGATTGCGGTGATGTTCCGGGTGATGGGCTGGTAAGGAGTTTATTGCTGGCTGAATCTTTTCAGCCGGATCGGATGAGTAACGGACAGGAGAAGCTTATGAAACGGATTGGTCTGGTAGTAGCATACGACGGCACCAATTACTGCGGGTGGCAGGTGCAGCCCAACGGGATTACCATTCAGGGAGTGCTGAATGAAACTCTCACTCAGCTGCTGGGGGAGCCTGTGGAGGTGATGGGCGCCAGCCGCACCGACGCGGGAGTTCATGCCCTTGGAAATGTGGCTGTCTTTGACACCAATGCCAGGATGCCCGGCGATAAATTCTCCTACGCGCTGAACCAGAGGCTTCCGGAGGATATCCGGATCCAGCTGTCGGAGGAGGTGGAGCCGGATTTTCACCCGCGGTACTGCGACAGCGAGAAGACGTATGAGTACCGCATTCTGAATCGGCGCTTTCCGGTGCCCACGGAGCGGCTGTACTCCTACTTTTATCATTATAAGCTGGATGTAAAGAAGATGAAGGAGGCCACATCCTTTCTCATCGGACGTCATGATTTTGCCAGCTTCTGCGGATCGGGGGCTCAGGTGAAGAGCACCGTCCGGACGATTACCTCCATGGATGTGTGGCGGGAGGGAGATATCATTACGATCCGGGTGTCTGGGGAGGGCTTTTTATACAACATGGTGCGGATCATTGCGGGAACCCTTATTGAGATCGGGAACGGTCAGTATCCGCCCGAACGTATGGAGGAGATTCTGAAGGCCCGGAACAGGGAGGCGGCGGGGCCTACGGCGCCCGCTCACGGACTGACCCTTATCGGGATTCAGTTTTACGATTAAGAAGATAAGCTGAAACGAATTGGCCGGGCCGAATATGACCGGATGGATTTTGTTTTATGATCAGACGATAAAATACCGGCTGTACCACATGACGGGATGTGATACAGCCGGTGTATTTTGCGCAGTTTCAGTGATTAATTACATGGCGCGGTCCACGCGGATCACGGCGAAGTATTTTTCGTCGGGGAGGTTATAGATCCTTTTTTTCAGCTCCTTCACCACGTCTACATCCGTATACTGGCACTGATAGGGCAGGACCACATCGAAGATGAGCTTGATATGGTGCTGGCCTTTGATCATGCGGAAATCGTGCATGGTAAACCGTGAATCGAGTGAGGTCACGATCTGTTCCACCCTGTCCCGGACCTTCAGAACTTCTTCGTCGTCGGTGACGATGGGATCCATATGGATAGTGGCGGCGCAGTTCAGCTTCTGCTGCAGCTCCTGCTCGATGTGATCGATCTGTTCGTGAATGCGCCGGATATCTCCGTCGGCGGGCACCTCCGCGTGAAGGGAGATCATCCTCCTGCCGGGTCCGTAGTCGTGGACGATGAGATCATGGAGGCCGTAAACCATGGGATGGGACAGCACGATTTTATAGATATTGTCTACCAGCTCCTTCTTCGGCGGCTGTCCTAAGAGAGGATTTACGGTGTCTCTCATGGTGGTAATGCCTGTGTAAAAGATGAAGAGCCCCACCAGAATCCCGAACCATCCGTCCAGGATCCAGCCGGTAAGGCGGCTGATGACGGTGGCGGCCAGCACCAGGGAGGTGGCGGCGGCGTCGCTGAGACTGTCCATGGCGGTGGCCCGCATGGCGGCGCTGTCCAGCTTTTTTCCCAGAGAGCGGTTATAATAAAACATGTAGAGCTTCACTGCCACGGATACGGCCAGGATGATAAGGATCAGGGGCCCGCCGGAGATGGGAGCGGGGCGGAGCGCTTTTTCCACGGAGGTCCTGATCAGTTCAAACCCCATGATCAGGATGGCTACGGAGACGAAGAGCCCGGCGATATACTCCATCCTGCCGTGGCCGAAGGGGTGTTCGGGGTCCGGTTTCTGTCCGGAGAGATGAAAGCCCACCAGGGTGATGATGGAGGAGCCTGCGTCGGACAGATTATTAAAGGCGTCGGCGGTGATGGCGATGGAACCGCTGAGGATCCCCGCCGCCCATTTGCCCAGGAACAGAAGGATGTTCAGCCCGATGCCCAGGGCTCCGCAGAGGATGCCGAAGGACTGGCGGACCTGAGGGGACTTCAGGTCGGTTCTGTTTTTAATGAAAAGAAAGGATAAAAGCCGGATCATTGCAAATACTCCTGAAAAAATGTTATTCTAAAGATACTATCACAGTCGGGAGAAAAATACCAGAGTCAGTTTATCTGTCTTTTGGAATTTAAGGAATTTGATGATATTTCAGAAAATTTCTTTGGCGGCATTTCTGAAAAATACTTTGACAGTATTTCTGAAAAATTCTCTTGACTTTCCGGGATATTCATGGTATTGTATGCAGGTACGTGAAGAAAACAAAGCAGAGTTTCACTCTCACCTCAGCGCACAGGCGACTCGGGTTTATATTCCATGACAGTACGGGCTTTCAGTCTGTATTTTTGTGCGTATAGTTTGAGTGTGGATTCTGTCCGCACTTTTTTATTTGGCCGGTGGGTTCGCGATAAAAAAGAGGGGGAGGCTTCTTCCGTATCCAGGGAAGACGGGAGTTCCGTCCTGCAGAAGGGGGACCTGAGAGGGGACCGCATGTCATTGTTTATCATTTATCAGGGTATGGAGGTGCACGACAATTAGCAATTTAATGATTAACGAACAGATCAGAGACAAGGAGGTTCGTCTGATCGGACCTGACGGAGCGCAGCTGGGCATTATGTCCGCCAGAGAAGCCATGTTTAAGGCCCAGGAGGCAGGGCTGGATCTTGTAAAGATTGCCCCTCAGGCAAGGCCGCCGGTATGTAAGATCATCGATTACGGAAAGTACCGTTATGAGCTGGCCAGAAAAGAAAAAGAAGCGAAGAAAAAGCAGAGGACCATTGAAATAAAGGAAGTGCGTTTGTCTCCCAACATTGATACCAATGACTTGAACACCAAGGTAAATGCAGCAAGGAAGTTCCTTTCCAAAGGCGACAGAGTGAAGGTTACCCTGCGTTTCCGGGGAAGAGAGATGGCACATATGGCGAGCAGCAGGCATGTGCTGGATGATTTTGCCCGGCTTCTGGCCGACGTGGCCACCGTGGAGAAAGCACCCAAGGTGGAAGGCAGAAGCATGACGATGTTTTTAACTGAAAAACGTTAAAATACAGGTAATTGTCCGGGGGATTTCTGCGCCCGGGCTCATTCCACAGACAGAGACGAAGATTAAGGAGGAAATTACTATGCCAAAAATTAAAACATGCAGAGCAGCAGCGAAACGCTTCAAAAAGACAGGCAGCGGAAAACTGATCAGAAACAAAGCCTACAAGAGCCATATCTTGACCAAGAAATCTCAGAAGAGAAAGAGAAACCTCAGAAAATCTACTGTTGTTGATTCTACCAACGTAAAGAACATGAAGAAAGCATTACCATATTTATAAGATTCAGAAGAAGACGAACAGGAGGAAATGAGAAATGGCAAGAATTAAAGGCGGTTT
>CANQUG010000046.1 GCA_947626985.1 uncultured Lachnospiraceae bacterium
AGGAGGTATTTTTATGAGACGATGGAATATTAAGGGACTGGCGGCGGACCTGGCGGTGGATGTTCTGGCCAGCATTCTGATCTCTCTGGGAGTATATAATTTTGCGCTGTACTCGGATTTTCCGGTGGCGGGATTTTCGGGGATCGCCATTATTCTTTATCATTTTCTGGGGCTGCCGGTGGGAGCGGGAATCCTCCTGCTGAACATTCCGGTGGCGGTTCTGTGCTGCAGGTTTCTGGGCAGGGAGTTTTTCTTCCGCTCGGTGAAGACCACGGTGATCTCCTCGTTCTTTATCGATTACGTGGCCCCCTGCTTCCCTGTTTATGAGGGAGGCAACATTGTTCTGGCGGCGGTGTGCGTGGGAGGCCTGTGCGGCGTGGGATACGCCCTGATCTTTATGCGGGGTTCCTCCACAGGAGGACAGGATTTTATCACCGTGTCCATAAAGAAGGTCCGTCCCCATATCACTCTGGGAATTATCAATTTTGTCCTCGACATGCTTACCATTACGGCGGGAAGCGTGCTGGTGTACCGCAATATGGACGGATTTATCTGCGGAATCATCATCACATACATCATGTCCAGCGTGATCGACAAGGTTCTCTATGGGGTGGATCAGGGGAAGCTCAGCCTCATCGTCACGGAAAAAGGCCCGGAGGTGGCCCGTCAGATCGACGAGTTTTCCGGAAGAGGTTCTACCATATTAAAAGGAATCGGGAGCTATTCCGGCAGGGAAAAGTCCGTTGTGCTCTGCGCCTGCAACAATAAGCAGATGTACGCCATCAAGAAGCTTGCCCGTCAGGTGGATCCGAAAGCCTTTACCATTATCATGGAGTCCAACGAAGTCCTGGGAGAGGGCTTCAAGGGGGAATAGGGGCCTGGCGGGAGGAAGGCGGTCCGGGCGCGGCCGGAGCGGCGGAAAATGGACAACAAAACTACAATAGTTCACAAAAAATTTACAGAATGTTATTGACAAACGCTGGCAAGGGTGTTATCTTAAGAACGTAGATGTTAGCACTCTATAATCTCGAGTGCTAACAAAGAAAAATTTGTAATAGGATTTTACCATATCTGTTATACTAACCTGCAGAGCGCGGCAGATCAGATACGAAGGAAAGGAGCCGGAGTCATGGGAGAAGTACTGGATGAACGCAAAAAGCGGATCCTGAAGGCGATCATCAGAACTTACATGGAGACAGGAGAGCCGGTGGGTTCCAGGACCATTTCCAAGTATACGGATCTGAATGTCAGTTCGGCCACCATCCGCAACGAGATGTCTGACCTGACAGATCTGGGATATATCATTCAGCCTCATACCTCGGCGGGAAGAATTCCCTCGGACAAGGGCTACCGCCTTTACGTGGATGAGCTGATGCAGGAGAAGGAAGCGGAGATCGCGGAGATCCGCAACCTTATGATCGAAAAGACAGATAAGATGGAGAAGGTGCTGAAGAAGGTGGTGAAGGTTCTGGCCTCCAACACCAACTATGCCACCATGATCTCCGTACCTCAGTACAGCGGCAGCAGGCTGAAGTTCATTCAGCTTTCCAGAGTGAGCGAGAGGCAGCTGGTGGCCGTGGTGGTCTGCGAGGGAAATGTGATCCGGAATCAGATCATTCATACTGCGGAGGAGCTGGACGACGAGACGATTCTGAAGCTGAACCTCCTTCTCAATACGAATCTGAACGGCCTTCCCATTCAGGACATTAACCTGGGGATGATCGCCAGGCTGAAGGAACAGGCAGGGATTCACAGCGATGTGGTGGCCAATGTTCTGGACGCGGTGGCGGCAACCATTCAGGTGGACGAGGAGGATCTGGAGATTTATACTTCGGGCGCTACCAACATTTTTAAATATCCCGAGCTTTCGGATAAAAGCCGGGCCAGCGAGCTGATCTCCACCTTCGAGGAGAAGCAGCAGCTTGCGGCTCTGGTGAAGGACCGGATGGCGGAGGAGGAAAGCACCGGGGTGCGGGTGTACATCGGTGATGAGCTTCCCATCGAAACCATGAAGGACTGCAGTATTGTGACCGCCACCTACGAGCTGGGACAGGGGATGCACGGAACCATCGGGATCATCGGTCCCAAGCGTATGGATTATGAGAATGTGGTGAACAGCCTGAAGACGCTGAAACAGGAACTGGATACGGTATTTGGCAGGAAGCCGGAGGAGCCTCCGGATTCCTGCTGATGACAGATAGAGATTTCTGCTTAAAGCTTACGATTTTTGGAAGAAAGGCGGTAGAAAAGACGTGTCAGAAGAGAACAGAAATGCGGCGGAAATGCAGGAAGAGGAGCAGGCGGCGGGAATGAACGCGGATCAGGAAGCGGAACAGGACCCCGGTGAGGAGGCTTCCCGGGAGACTCCGGCGGACGAAAAGCAGCAGGAGCCGGAGGACACGGATTCCTCCGAAGAGGAAGCATCCGGGGAGGAAGCAGAGGAGTCCGGCGCAGGCGAATCGGACGGAGAACCGGAAAAATCAGAAGGAAAAACCAGATCCTCCTTCTTTAAAAAGAAAAAGGATAAGGAGAAGGAAAAGCTGCAGACTCAGATCGAAGATCTGACAGACCGTCTGAAACGAAATCTGGCGGAATTCGATAATTTCCGCAAGCGCACGGAAAAAGAGAAAGCCAGTATGTACGTCATCGGCGCCAGGGAGATCGTGGAGAAGATTCTTCCCGTCGTGGATAATTTTGAACGCGGCCTGGCACAGGCCCCGGAGGGAGATCCCTTCGCGGAGGGTATGAAGATGACCTACAAGCTGCTTCTCACCACTCTGGAGGACCTGGGAGTGAAGCCCATCGAGGCGGTGGGGCAGGAATTCAACCCGAATCTTCACAACGCGGTGATGCATGTGGAGGACGAATCCGTGGGCGACAGCATCGTGGTGGAGGAGCTGCAGAAGGGCTACACCTACAAGGATTTTGTGGTGCGCCACAGTATGGTGAAGGTGGCGAACTGACAGGGACATTCCATACATGACCGGGTGATCAGCGCCCGGGGACAGCGGGTACGGATGCCTTCGGGACTGACATGATGCCGTACCGGCGAAGAAAACCGCCGCAAAAGCGGCGCCGGAACATGAAACAGTAAATTCTTTATTTTATTTATATATCAGGAGGAAATTTATCATGGGAAAAATTATCGGTATTGACCTTGGAACAACCAACAGCTGCGTAGCCGTTATGGAGGGCGGACAGCCTACCGTTATTGCAAATACAGAAGGAGCCAGAACCACACCGTCCGTAGTGGCCTTTACGAAGACCGGCGAGCGTCTGGTAGGCGAGCCTGCGAAGCGTCAGGCGGTTACCAACGCGGAGAAGACCATCTCCTCCATCAAGAGAGAGATGGGCACCAACTACCGCGTGACCATCGACGATAAAAAATATTCTCCTCAGGAGATTTCCGCAATGATCCTTCAGAAGCTGAAAAAGGACGCGGAGGATTATCTGGGCGAGAAGGTTACGGAAGCGGTCATCACTGTTCCCGCATACTTCAATGACGCCCAGCGTCAGGCCACCAAGGACGCGGGCAAGATTGCCGGCCTTGATGTAAAGCGTATCATCAACGAGCCCACAGCCGCAGCTCTGGCTTACGGCCTTGACAATGAGAGAGAGCAGAAGATCATGGTATACGACCTGGGCGGCGGCACCTTCGATGTTTCCATCATCGAGATCGGCGACGGCGTTATCGAGGTTCTTGCCACAGCCGGAAACAACCGTCTGGGCGGCGACGACTTCGACCAGAAGATCACGGACTGGATGCTTTCCGAGTTCCGCAAGGCGGAGGGCGTAGACCTGAGCAATGACAAGATGGCTCTTCAGAGACTGAAAGAGGCGGCTGAGAAGGCGAAGAAGGAGCTTTCCTCCGCCACCACTACCAATATCAACCTGCCGTTTATCACAGCCACCGCCGACGGCCCGAAGCATTTCGACATGAACCTGACCAGAGCGAAATTTGACGAGCTGACCCACGACCTGGTAGAAAAGACCACGGAGCCTGTCCGCCGTGCTCTTGCCGACGCCGGCATCACCGCGGCCGATCTGGGCCAGGTGCTCCTGGTAGGCGGCTCCACCCGTGTTCCCGCCGTGCAGGATAAGGTAAGACAGCTCACCGGAAAAGAGCCCAGCAAGTCTCTGAACCCGGATGAGTGCGTGGCTCTCGGCGCTTCCGTACAGGGCGGCAAGCTGGCAGGCGACACGGGCGCAGGCGACATCCTTCTTCTGGATGTAACTCCTCTGTCTCTGTCCATCGAGACCATGGGAGGCATCGCTACCCGCCTGATCGAGAGAAATACCACCATTCCTACCAAGAAGAGCCAGATCTTCTCCACCGCCGCGGACAATCAGACCGCTGTGGATATCAACGTGGTACAGGGCGAGCGTCAGTTCGCCAAGGACAACAAGTCCCTGGGCCAGTTCCGTCTGGACGGAATTCCGCCCGCACGCCGGGGCGTTCCGCAGATCGAGGTGACCTTCGATATCGACGCCAACGGTATTGTAAATGTTTCCGCGAAGGATCTGGGGACCGGAAAAGAGCAGCACATCACCATCACCGCAGGCTCCAACATGTCTGACGCCGAGATCGACAAGGCCGTAAAGGAAGCAGCCGAGTTCGAGGCTCAGGACAAGAGACGCAAGGAAGCAGTTGACACCAGAAACAACGCGGACTCCATGGTATTCCAGGTGGAGAACGCTCTGAAGGAAGCGGGCGACAAGCTGGATTCCGGCGACAAGGCGGCGGTTGAGGCAGACCTGAACAGTCTGAAGGATCTTCTGGCGAAGAACGCAAATGCCGAGGAAATGACGGATTCCCAGGTGGCCGAGATCAAGGCCGCTCAGGAGAAGATGATGGAGAGCGCCCAGAAGCTCTTTGCCAAGATGTATGAGCAGACCCAGCAGGCCGGAGGCCAGGGCGGCGCAGGCAGCGCAGGCAGCACCGGCGGAGCTTCCTATGACAGCAGCAATGAGGCAGGCTACGGCGACGACGTGGTAGATGCGGATTATAAAGAAGTTTAATGAAAAACCCCGGGGGTTCCTGCTTTTTCGAAGGCAGGAACCTTCGGGCGGATGGAACATACAATCTGAGAAGCTCAAAAAATCTGAGAATAGAGCAGAGGAATGAGGAATCATGGCTGATAAGAGAGATTACTACGAAGTCCTGGGCGTGGATAAGAACGCAGATGACGCGGCGCTGAAAAAAGCATATCGAAAATTGGCCAAAAAGTATCACCCGGACGTCAATCCGGGTGATAAAGATGCAGAGGCGAAATTTAAGGAAGCTACGGAAGCCTACACCGTTCTGAGCGATCCCGAAAAGAGAAGGCAGTATGATCAGTTTGGCCATGCGGCCTTCGAGAACGGAGGAGGAGGCGCCGGCGGCTTCGGCGGATTTGACTTCAGCGGCGCTGACATGAGCGATATTTTCGGAGACATATTCGGGGATCTGTTTGGAGGAGGCAGCAGCAGAAGACGCAGCAATAACGGCCCCATGAAGGGGGCGAATCTCCGCGCGAGGGTGAATGTCACCTTCGAGGAGGCCGTTTTCGGATGCGATAAGGAGCTGGAGATCACTCTGAAGGACGAGTGCGGCGCCTGTCACGGTACGGGAGCGAAACCGGGGACCCAGCCCGTCACCTGCTCCAGATGCAACGGAGAAGGGCAGATCGTTTATACCCAGCAGTCCATGTTCGGCATGGTCCGGAACGTGCAGACCTGTCCGGACTGCGGCGGAACCGGCAAGGTGATCCGGGAAAGATGTACGGCATGCCGCGGAACCGGCTATACGTCTTCCAGAAAGAAGATTCAGGTTTCCGTGCCTGCGGGCATCGATCACGGGCAGAGCATCCGGATCCGGGAGAAGGGAGAACCGGGAACCAACGGAGGCCCCAGAGGCGACCTTCTGGTGGAGGTAAATGTGGCCCGCCATCCCATTTTCCAGAGACAGGATATGACGATTTATTCCACCGCGCCCATCACCTTCGCCCAGGCGGCCCTTGGCGGGGAGGTCCGGATCAATACGGTGGACGGCGAGGTGGCCTACGAGGTGAAGCCGGGCACGCAGACAGATACCAGGATCCGTCTGAAAGGCAAGGGCGTTCCGTCCCTGCGCAACCGCAATGTCCGGGGAGACCATTATGTGACGCTGGTGGTCCAGGTGCCCACCAATCTGAATGAGGACGCCAAAGAGGCGCTGCGCAGGTTTGACGAGGCCTGCAGAAGCGACTATACAGGGTCGCGTACATCCGCGTCCGACAGGGCGGAAAAGAAGAAAAAGAGTTTCATGGATAAGCTGAAGGAAACCTTTGAAGAATAAAGGACGGCAGTATCTTGACTTTTTCAGTGAGTTGTCGTATCTTTGACTTATGCAGAAATGCTTTCATAAGCGAGTGAAGGTAACAGGGAGGAAAAGATATGACATTGCAGGAGTTTGCCGCTGTAACAAATATGGATTTGGACGGAACGATGGCCAGATTTGCCAATATGGAAAAGCTGGTGAAGAAATTTTTGAAGAAATTTCCTTCCGATCCTTCCTATCATGAACTTTGCGCGGCTGTGGAGACCAATGATGAGAGCGGCATCGAGCGGAGCGCCCACACTCTGAAGGGAGTAGCGGGAAATCTGGGATTTCAGGAGCTTTTTGACGTGAATCAGAAGATCGTGGATGCGGTGAGAAGCCATCACAGTGAGAATCTTCAGGCGTATTTCCAGAAGGATAAGGAACTGTACGAGACGATCATTGCGGCTCTGGAGCAGCTGGACTGAGAAAATGACATGGGAGCTTCCGGATTTTCCGGAGATACGTTATCCGGGCAGGATGAATTTTATGAAAAGAGGAGAAATCCTCTTTTCTTTTTTTGGCTGTTCGTGTATAGTATGAATCATGGCCGGCAGATGAGGGATTCCGGACAGGGAAATGAAGATGCGCGCGATATCAGAAAGATGGGAGAATGAGACATGAGATGGAACCGGTTTACCATTAAGACAAAGACGGAGGCGGAGGATATGATCATCTGCACTCTGGGAGAGCTGGGAATCGAGGGAGTGGAGATTCAGGACAGACAGCCGCTCACGGAGGAGGATAAGGCGCAGATGTTCGTGGATATCATGCCGGAGGAGCCGGAGGACGACGGCATCGCTTATCTGAATTTCTACCTGGAGGAGGATGCGGATAAGGAGAAGATTCTCGGGGACGTCCGGGAGGCTCTCCGTGAACTTTCGGGATTTCTGGATATTGGAGAGGGAACCATAGAGGAATCCCAGACGGAGGATAAGGACTGGATCAATAACTGGAAGGAGTATTTCCATCAGTTTTATGTGGACGATATCCTGATCGTGCCTTCCTGGGAGGAAGTGAAGGCGGAGGATCAGGATAAAATGATCCTGCATATCGATCCGGGCACAGCCTTCGGCACGGGGATGCATGAGACCACCCAGCTGGTGATCCGCCAGCTGAAAAAATATGTGAAGGCGGGGGACGAGGTGCTGGATGTGGGAACCGGAAGCGGGATCCTGGGCATTGTGGCTCTGAAGCTGGGAGCCGCCCATGTGCTGGGGACGGATCTGGATCCCTGCGCGGTCTCCGCAGTGGAGGAAAACAGGGAGTCCAACCATGTTCCGGAGAAGGATTTTGACCTGATCATTGGAAATATCATCGATGACCCGGCCGTTCAGGACAGAGCCGGGTATGAGAAGTATGACATTGTGGCGGCGAATATTCTGGCAGAGGTGCTTCTGCCCCTCACGCCTGAGGCAGTGAGGCATATGAAACAGGGCGCATACTATATCACTTCCGGAATCCTGGATGTGAAGGAGGATGTGATCACAGCCGCGGTGAAGGCGGCGGGTCTGACCCTGATGGAGGTTACCAGACAGGGCGAATGGGTGTGCGTGACGGCCAGGAAGGACTGAGAGATTCTGTGGAGGGTTCCTGTATCCGGGCGGGAAGAGATTTTTCACTGAGGAAGATACAGCGGCTGTTTTGTGATAATTCGGAAAGGATTCAGGTTATGCAGCGTTTTTTTGTGGATCCTGCCCAGGTGGAGGAGCAGGAGCATCGCATTCATATTTACGGAACAGATGTGAATCATATCCGGAATGTTCTCAGGATGAGAGAGGGAGAGGAGCTCTGGGTGAGCGACGGGGCGGAAAAGGAGTACTGCTGCGTGATCGAAGCTTTGAGTCAGGAGGAAGTGCTCCTGCATATCCGTTATGCTCAGGAGCCCCGGTATGAGCTGCCCTGCCGCCTGTATCTGTTTCAGGGTCTGCCCAAGGCGGACAAGATGGAGTTTATTATTCAGAAGGCTGTGGAGCTGGGCGTGTATGAGATCGTTCCGGTGGAGACGCGCCGGTGCGTGGTGAAGCTGGAGGGAGCGAAGGCGGCGAAAAAGACGGCCCGCTGGCAGCAGATTTCCGAGAGCGCGGCGAAGCAGTCCCGGCGGATGCTGGTGCCGAAGGTGGAAGCGGTGCAGAGTTTTTCCCAGGCACTGAAGCTGGCGGAGGAGCTGGACGTCTGTCTGATTCCCTACGAACTGGCCAGGGGGATGGGAGAGACCAGACAGATTCTGGCCGGGATTCGGCCGGGGCAGTCTGTGGGGATTTTCATCGGGCCGGAAGGCGGCTTTGAGGAACAGGAGGTGGCCCGGGCCGTGGAGGCCGGAGCGGCGCCCATCACTCTCGGGAGGAGGATTCTGCGCACGGAGACGGCCGGGATGGCGGTTTTGTCCGTGCTGATGTTCCAGCTGGAGGAAGAATAGAGGACCGGGAGGTTTTTGAGAACAGACTGGACAGAAAGTTCTCCGGCGGGAAAAACATAGAAGGCAGGCAGGAGACGGAAATGGAAGTTTATTTTGATAATACGGCCACCACAAGATGTTATGCTTCCGTGCGTGATATTGTGGTGCGGACCATGATGGAGGATTACGGCAATCCCTCCGCGAAACATGGAAAGGGTGTGGAGGCGGAGGCCTATGTGCGGAGATCCGCCCGCATTCTGGCAGATCTTCTGAAGGTGAAGGAGAAGGAGATCCTGTTCACCTCCGGAGGAACGGAGTCGGATAATCTGGCTCTTATCGGCGGCGCGGCGGCCAATCGGAGGCGGGGAAATCATATCATCACCACTGCGGTGGAACATGCCGCGGTGGGGCAGCCTGCGGCATATCTGAAGGAGCAGGGCTTTGAGGTAACCATCCTGCCGGTGGACGGCCGCGGGGTGGTGAGGCTGGACGCTCTTCGGGACGCCCTCCGGGAGGATACCATACTGGTGTCCGTCATGTATGTAAACAATGAGGTGGGCTCTGTGATGCCCATCGAGGAAATCGGGAAGCTTGTCCATGAAAAAAGTCCTTACGCGCTGTTCCATGTGGACGCGGTGCAGGCCTTTGGCAAATACCGCATTTATCCTAAAAAACTGGGGATCGATCTCATGTCGGTGAGCGGCCATAAGATTCACGGTCCCAAGGGCGTGGGCTTCCTTTATATAGGAGAGAAGGCGAAGGTTCAGCCCCAGATCCTGGGCGGCGGCCAGCAGGGAGGCATGCGCTCCGGGACGGATAATGTGCCGGGGATCGCGGGACTGGGGGAAGCCGCCAGGGAGATCTATGAAAATCTGGACGGGAACCGGGAGCATCTCTATGAACTGAAGGAACATCTGGCGAAGGGGCTGGCGGAGCTGGAGGATGTGCGCATAAACGGGATGCCGCTCCGCGAGGGCGCGCCGCAGATTCTCAGTGTGAGCGTTATGGGGGTTCGAAGCGAGGTGCTGCTTCATGCGCTGGAGGAGCGGGGAATTTATGTCTCCGCGGGCAGCGCCTGTTCCAGCCACAAAAGAAAACCCAGCGCCACATTAAGCGCCATGGGACTGCCGAAGGAGCAGATGGAGTGCACGGTAAGGGTAAGCTTCTCTGAAGAAAATACCTTTGAGGAAGCGGATTATTTCCTGCAGGTACTGAAGGAGCTTGTGCCCATGCTGAGAAGATATTCCAGAAAATGATGTTCCTGCGCCTGTCAGGGATATACAGAGAGGGTATCCTTGTCTGAGACCGGAAAGAACAGATGGATATGGCTTATGCCGGAAAAGAAGGAACGGTGCTGATGTGGAAAAGCGGCCTGCAGGAGCCGTGCCTGAAAGGAGCGGAGATATGTTATTTCACGCATTTTTGATCAAATATGCAGAAATTGCCATAAAGGGAAAAAACAGGTATCTCTTCGAGGATGCGCTGGTAAAGCAGATCGGGCTTGCGCTTTCCTCTGTGGAGGGGGAGTTTTCCGTGGTGAAGGAGCGGGGCAGGATTTATGTGTACTGCCCGGAAGAATACGATTTCGACGAGACAGTGGAGGCGCTGAAGCGGGTGTTCGGCATCGTGGCCATCTGCCCGGTGGTGATTTATGAGGACCGCGGCCTGGAGCAGACGGCCCGGGACGTGGTGGAGTACATGAAGGCCCGATATCCGGACTATCGCGGAACCTTCAAGGTTTATACCAGACGGGCCCGGAAAACCTATCCCGTTCCGTCCATGGAAGTAAGCGCCGAGCTGGGAGGTTCCATTCTGGACGCCTTTCCAGGAGCTTCGGTGGACGTCCATGAGCCGGAGCTTACGATCTCTGTGGAGATCCGGGACAGGATTTACGTGTATTCGGATACGATTCCCGGACCGGGAGGAATGCCGGTGGGAACCAACGGAAGGGCCATGCTGCTGCTTTCCGGCGGCATCGACAGTCCGGTGGCCGGATACATGATCGCCAAAAGAGGCGTAAAGATCGAGGCGGTCTATTTTCATGCGCCGCCCTACACCAGCGAGCGGGCGAAGCAGAAGGTCGTGGACCTGGCGGCCATCATTGCCCGGTACTGCGGACCCATTCGTCTCCACGTGGTGAACTTTACGGATATTCAGCTGTATATCTATGATCAGTGTCCCCATGAGGAGCTGACGATCATCATGCGCCGTTATATGATGCGGATCGCGGAGCATTTTGCCGTGAAGGACGGCTGTCTGGGACTTGTGACGGGGGAGAGCATCGGACAGGTGGCCAGCCAGACGCTTCAGAGCCTTGCGGCCACGAATGAAGTGTGCGGTCTTCCCGTGTACCGTCCGGTGATCGGTTTTGACAAGCAGGAGATCGTGGAGCGGGCGCACAGGATCGGAACCTTTGATACCTCGGTGCTGCCCTATGAGGACTGCTGCACCATCTTTGTGGCCAAACATCCTGTGACGAAGCCCAATCTGAAGGTGATCCGCCGGTCCGAGGAAAAGCTGGCGGAGAAGATCGATCAGCTGATGGAGGAAGCGCTGAAGACGACGGAAGTGATCGTTGTGGGAGAGTGACGGCGGAAAGCCCGTGATAAGTCAGGGGCCGTGCACCGGCCCGCTGAACTGTGCGTCCGGAAGGGGCGGAAAGCCCGGGAAAAACGCCGGCGGAGGAAGAGTCCTCTTTCAGCCGGTGAAGTATAAAGGAAAGAGAAACAGAAGAAACAGAAAAGCGGAACCGGGTTACGGTTCCGCTGAAAGAACATCGCGTTTACAGAGCGGCATGGCTGCCGGCCGGTTTTATTTCTGAGAGATCAGGCAATGATATATTTCTTTACCACAGCCATAACCTCATCCAGCGTGGTTCCGTCCGCGTGGATATTCAGGTCAATGGATTTGGATAAATCCAGGCTGAAAATGCCCATGATGGATTTGGCGTCGATCACGTATCTTCCGGATACAAGATCAAAATCGCATTCAAATTTGCTGATTTCGTTTACAAATGCTTTGACTTTATCGATGGAGTTCAGTGAGATCTTAACTGTTTTCATTTATAGTTCCTCCCTTATATATATTTATAACTCGTTTTTCCTACAGGTTCATCTTAACTGCCGTCCCAGTAAAAGTCAAGCTTTGAACATATAAAATTTTGGACTGGAAAAGCTGAAAATTACGTTAAAATATACAAAATCTTCGGAAAATGGAGGGGGATACATGGGGAAAAAAGTGGCGCTTCACAATCTGGGCTGCAAGGTAAACGCGTACGAGACGGAAGCCATGCAGCAGCTCCTGGAGGAGGCCGGCTACGAGATCGTGCCCTTTGAACCGGGAGCGGACATTTACGTGATCAACACCTGTACGGTGACGAATATTGCCGACAGGAAATCCCGGCAGATGCTGCACAGGGCGAAGAAAATGAATCCTCAGGCCATCGTGGCGGCGGCGGGGTGCTACGCCCAGACGGATCAGGAGCGCCTGATGGAGGACGGCACAGTGGACATCATTCTGGGAAATAATCAGAAAAAAGATCTGGTGCGGATTCTCGGAGAGTATGAACAGAAACGGGACAAAACAGCTCATGTGATCGCCATCGGTCAGACGAAGGAGTATGAAGCGCTGTCCATACAGCGGACCGCCGAGCATGTGCGGGCCTTTATCAAGGTGCAGGACGGCTGCAGTCAGTTCTGTACGTACTGCATCATTC
Organism: uncultured Lachnospiraceae bacterium; assembly: GCA_947626985.1. Taxonomy (GTDB): domain Bacteria; phylum Bacillota; class Clostridia; order Lachnospirales; family Lachnospiraceae; genus Blautia_A. The sequence continues at coordinate 12,451 of CANQUG010000046.1, forward strand.
CCTATGCCAGAGGACGGGTGCGCAGCAGAGACATCCGGGATGTTTTGAAGGAGGTGCGCTCCCTGGCGGAGGCGGGCTATCGGGAGGCGGTGCTGACGGGGATTCACCTGAGCTCCTATGGGAAGGATTTTTCCGGGGAAAAAAAGGAAACTCTCCTGTCCCTGATTCAGGCTGTTCACGAGGTGGAGGGAATTCAGCGGATCCGACTGGGATCACTGGAGCCCGGAATCATTACGGAGGAATTTGTCAGGGGAATCCATGAGCTGAAAAAGGTCTGTCCCCATTTCCATCTCTCTCTCCAGAGCGGCTGCGACAATACTCTCCGGAGAATGAACCGGCGGTACCTTTCCGGAGAATATCAGGAAAAATGTGACCTTCTCCGGAAATACTACGGGAATCCGGCGCTCACCACCGACGTCATTGTGGGATTTCCGGGGGAGACGGAGGAGGATTTCCGGATATCCCGGCAGTTTGTGGCGGATATCCGTTTTTATGAGACCCATATTTTTAAATATTCCAGGAGAAAAGGAACGAAGGCGGCCGCCATGCCGGATCAGCTCACCGAAGCCGTGAAGGAGGAGCGGAGCAGAAAAATGCTGGAGCTTCATCAGCAGCGCTCCAGAGAGTACGAGGAAGGACTGCTGGGAAAGAATCTGGAGGTTCTTCTGGAGGAAAAAGAAGAAATTTCCGGAGAAACGTGGTATGTGGGTCATACCCGGGAATATGTAAAAGCGGCGGTTCCTGAAACGGAAAACGTAAGGATCAACGATATTGTTTCCGTGACGGCGCATTCCTTTGTCGGCGATCATATTCTGCGGGGAGAAATCCGGCGCCGGGGTCTGCCGGATCCTCTGTCCGGCGTCTGCCTGTGAGCCGCTGTGGGGCGCACCCCCCGGGGAAACCGTGAAAACCGGGAAACAGAAAGTTTCCATTGTATTTTCCCGGGAATTATATTAAAATAGACCTTGAAATAAAATTAAGGACGTGAGAGAAAAAATGTCAGAGACAAATCTGGGAAATACCCAATATTTCAGGACAAAGCCGGAGCAGGAGCTGGAAGTAAAGGAAGTTCTGGATCTGGTGTACAATGCAATGGATGAAAAAGGCTATAATCCCGTGAATCAGATCGTGGGGTATATTATGTCCGGAGATCCCACCTACATTACCAGTCATAAGGGCGCCAGAAGCATGATCATGAAGGTGGAGCGGGACGAGCTTGTGGAGGAACTTCTGATCGAATATATTAAGAACAGATCCTGGGAACAGTAGTATGCGGATATTGGGACTTGATTACGGATCCAGGACAGTGGGGGTGGCCGTGAGCGATCCTCTGGGACTGACTGCCCAGGGAGTGGAGACGATCTGGCGGAAGCAGGAGAATAAGCTGCGCCGGACACTGGCCCGCATCGAGGAGCTGGTGTCGGAGTACGGGGTCCGGCAGATCGTGGTGGGATACCCGAAAAATATGAATAATACCATAGGAGAGCGGGCCGAGAAGTCTCTGGAATTTAAGGAGATGCTGGAAAAGAGAACGGGCCTGCCTGTCGTAATGTGGGATGAACGGCTGACCACCGTGGAGGCCAACCGTACGCTGATGGAAGCCAATGTGCGCCGTGAGAATCGGAAAATGTATCTGGACGAGCTGGCTGCCATTTTTATTTTGCAGGGATATCTGGATTACCTGTCCCGGCGGGGAGAGACGGAATATGGCGAACATGGAAAAGAGGGAATCATTGAATAGGGAATCGCAGAAAAAAGAAGGACTGAAGCAGGGGGAAAAGCTGCAGAAAATACGGTTTCAGTCGGAGGACGGCGAAGAAGAGGAATTTTTCGTGGAGGAACAGACCCGGATCGGCGGGACTGCTTATCTGCTGGTTTCGGACTCTCTGGATGAGGAGGCCAGCGCTTATATTTTAAAGGACGTTTCCAAAGACGAAGATCCCGAGGCCTGCTATGAGATGGTTGAGGATGAACGGGAGATGGAAGCCGTATTTGAGGTATTCCGGCAGATGCTGGAGGATGTGGATCTGGAGATGTGACTTCCGGTATCCGGAAATGAACAGGAGATGGAAGTAATAAAAAGCAATACAGACAGCAGCAGGTGAATGATTGAAGAGGCAATTTATTCTTCCGGAGGATGTCAGATCAGCAATGATTTGAAGAAATGACGACACACGAAAACCGCATATGCTCGATGCGGATGCTTTTGTGCGTCCTTCAGGGCCTGATGCCGGCTGCAGCCGGAAAACGTGAATATGGGACTGCAGCGGACAGGACGGCCCTGTTGTGGAGAGACAGAATAAATTGCACTATAAGCATGGAGGTGCAATGATTGAAGAGCGAAAAAAATGAAAACTTAATAAACGGCGACGGCAGTGCGGCAGGTCCCAGAAAGCAGAGCGGAAAATCCAAGAGCAGCAGGCATAAACAGCCGAGAAACGTAAAGCGGACGGAAAAGAGCCTGAAACCATTACTGAAGAACACGACGAAGCCCCAGCCCAAGGTTCAGGCGAAGGCTGCGGCGAAAAGTCCCGTGCGGCGGGGCAAAAAAAGTTCCAGACTGAAGATCATACCTCTGGGCGGTCTGGAGCAGATCGGAATGAATATTACCGTATTTGAGTACGGAGAGAGCATTGTGGTGGTGGACTGCGGACTGTCCTTCCCGGAGGACGACATGCTGGGCATCGATCTGGTGATCCCGGACATCACGTACCTGAAGGAGAATATTTCCAGGGTGAAGGGATTTGTCATTACCCACGGACATGAGGACCACATCGGCGCTCTTCCCTATATACTGAAGGATATCAACGTTCCCATTTATTCCACCAAGCTCACGCTGGGACTGATCACCAATAAGCTGAAGGAACATAATCTGGTGCGCTCCACGAAGCTGAAGGAGGTGCGCCACGGTCAGGTGATCAATCTGGGAGAGTTTGCCGTGGAGTTCATCAAGACCAATCACAGTATCCAGGACGCTTCCGCTCTGGCCATTTACTGTCCGGCGGGAATCGTGGTGCACACGGGGGACTTCAAGGTGGATTATACGCCGGTGTTCGGAGACGCCATTGATCTGCAGCGCTTCGCGGAGATCGGGAAAAAAGGGGTTCTGGCCCTGATGTGCGACAGCACCAATGCGGAGCGTCCCGGCTTTACCATGTCCGAGCGGACGGTGGGACGGGTCTTTGATAATCTGTTCAGCGAATATACGAAAAACAGGATCATCATTGCCACCTTCGCGTCCAATGTGGACCGTGTGCAGCAGATCATCAACACGGCCTACCGCTTCGGCAGAAAGGTGGCTGTGGAGGGGCGGAGCATGGTGAACGTGATCTCCACCGCCTCGGAGCTGGGATATCTGAGGATTCCCGAGAATACCGTGATCGATATCGACGAGGTGAAGGATTATCCCGATGAGAAGGTGGCCCTGATCACCACGGGAAGCCAGGGCGAATCCATGGCGGCGCTGTCCCGTATGGCGGCCAGCATCCACAAGAAGATCACCATAAAGCCCAATGACACCATTATCTTCAGCTCCAATCCCATTCCGGGAAATGAGAAGGCCGTGTCCAAGGTGATCAACGAGCTGTCCATGAAGGGAGCCAAGGTGATCTTCCAGGACGCCCACGTGTCCGGACATGCCTGTCAGGAGGAGATCAAGCTGATCTATTCTCTGGTGCGTCCCCGCTACGCCATACCGGTCCACGGCGAGTACCGCCATCTCACCGCTCAGAAGCATATTGCGGAGGAGCTGGGCTTTGCCAGGGAAAATATTTTCATCCTCTCCTCCGGAAACGTGCTGGAGCTGGATGACCAGAGCGCGGAGATCACAGGCAGCGTTCACACCGGTTCCATTCTGGTGGATGGTCTGGGCGTGGGAGATGTGGGCAACATCGTGCTGAGAGACCGGCAGCATCTGGCGGAGGACGGAATCATGATCGTGGTCATGACCCTGGAACGCCGCAGCAACGTAGTCATCGCCGGCCCGGATATCGTGTCCAGAGGCTTCGTGTACGTGAGAGAGTCGGAGGACCTTATGGAGAACGCCCGGGAGGTGGTGCAGAAGGCGCTGGATTCCTGCCTGGACAGGCGGGTCACGGACTGGAGCAGGATCAAGACCGTGGTGAAGGACGCCCTCAGCGATTTCCTCTGGAAACGTACCAAGAGAAGTCCCATGATTCTGCCTATTATTATGGAGGCCTGAGAATGGATATCGTCAGAAAAGATATTCAGATGCTGCTCTCTCACATCGAGGAGCATGAGATTTATCTGGAATATAAGAAACATCAGGAGATCCTGGACCGGAATCCTCGTCTGAAGGAGAGGGTGGATCTGTTCCGGGCAAATAATTTTAAGCTGCAGAGCGAAGCCGGAAGGGAGAACCTTCTGGATGTGGCGGAGCATCTGAACAGGGAGTCCGTATCACTGCGGCGGATTCCCGAGGTGAACGCCTACCTGGACGCGGAGCTGGCCCTGTGCAGGCTGATCCAGAATATCGTTCAGGAGATCGTGATGGGCGTGGATATGCACGTTCCCCGGCTGTAGGGAGGCGCGCGGAGACGGACAGGCCGGAGCCGGAAGGTACCGGCTGTTTCCGCACAGCTTCCGGGCAGGAAAAGAAGCGCCGGACGGAAGACAGAGGTACCGGCGGCGGGCATGGTCCGCGCCGGGAAGCTTTCGGTCCGGCTGCCGGGAAACGCAGAAAGGATGGAAGTTATGGGAAATACGAGAGAACGTCTGGGGGCCGCCAGCGTTGCCGTTGCGGGAGGAATATTCCGGATCATCCTGTACCTGTGCGTGGTGGTTCTGATCTTCTGGGCCGGAAAGACCACCTATCAGTTCGGCTATGATGTGTTTAATCAGCAGGCGATGAGTCCGGGAGAAGGCACGGAGATCACCGTGGTGATCCAGGAGGGAACCTCCGTGTACCGCATCGGAAAAATTCTGGAGAGCAAGGGCCTGATCAAAGACGCCAGAGTCTTCTATGTTCAGGAGAAGCTTTCCAATCACAAGGGAGATCTGAAGCCGGGTACCTATCTGCTGAGCACGGCCTACACGCCTGACAGGATCATGAGCATTCTGGCAGGAGATGAGGAAGAGGAGGAGGACAGCCCGTGATCGTGGAGGAGAGGATGAGGACCTACATCAATTCTCTGGAGAAGGGAAATACCCCATTTCTGGAGGAGCTGGAGCAGAGTGCTCTTTCCCTTCGTATTCCCATTATCCGCAGGGAAATGCAGAGCTTTATGAAGGTGCTCCTGGCCATGAAAGGGCCGGAGCGTATTTTGGAGGTGGGGACAGCCGCAGGCTTCTCCACACTTCTTATGTGTCAGTATGCCCCGCCGGGGGCGGAGATCGTCACCATAGAAAATTATGAAAAGCGGATCCTCCTTGCCCGGGAGAACTTCAGAAGGGCGGGGCGGGAGGAACAGATCACCCTTCTGGAGGGAGACGCGGGAGAATGGCTGGACCGGCTGCAGGGGCCCTTTGACCTGATCTTCATGGACGCGGCCAAGGGACAGTATATCCGCTGGCTTCCTGCCGTGCTGAGACTGATGGTCCCCGGGAGCGTGCTGGTCTCCGACAATGTGCTCCAGGAGGGGGAGATTATAGAATCCCATTATCTGGTGGAGCGGAGGAACCGGACGATTTATAAGCGGATGCGGGAATATCTCTATGAGTTGAAGCATCATCCTCTGCTGGAAACCGCCGTGCTGCCCCTGGGAGACGGGGCGGCGGTGAGCGTGATGCTTTCCGGGGAGAAAGGAGAGGGATGAAAAAACCTGAATTACTGGTGCCTGCCGGCAGTCTGGAGGTTTTGAAGATAGCGGTGATCTTTGGAGCGGATGCGGTGTACATCGGCGGGGAGGCCTACGGCCTGCGCTCCAAAGCGAAAAATTTTTCTTCCCGTGAGATGAAGGAGGGCATTCTCTTTGCCCATGAACGGGGAGTGAAGGTGTATGTGACAGTGAATATTCTGGCTCACAACCGGGACCTTCCCGGAGTGCGGGAATATCTGGAGGAGTTGAAGGAGATGAAGCCGGACGCGCTGATCATTGCGGATCCCGGCATTTTTTCACTGGCCAGGGAGATCTGTCCCGAAATCGCCTGCCACATCAGCACCCAGGCCAACAATACCAATTATGAGACCTACCGCTTCTGGTACGGTCTGGGGGTAAAGAGGGTGGTTTCCGCCAGGGAGCTGACCCTGGCCGAGATCCGGGAGATCCGGGAGAATATTCCCGAAGATATGGAGATTGAGACCTTTATTCACGGAGCCATGTGCATTTCCTACTCCGGCAGGTGTCTTCTCAGCAATTATCTGGCGGGCAGGGACGCCAATCAGGGCTCCTGCACCCATCCCTGCAGATGGAAATACGCGGTGGTGGAGGAAACCCGCCCGGGAGAGTACATGCCGGTGTTTGAGAACGAGAGGGGGACCTTTATCTTCAATTCCAGGGATCTCTGCATGGTGGAGCATATGGAGGATGTTCTGGAGAGCGGCATTGACAGCCTGAAAATAGAAGGACGGATGAAGACGGCTCTCTATGTGGCCACAGTGGCCAGAACCTACAGAAAGGCCATCGACGATTATATGGAGAGCCCGGAAACATACCGGAAAAACATGGACTGGTACCGGGAACAGATTTCCACCTGTACCTACCGCCGGTTCTCCACAGGGTTTTTCTACGGAAGAGCCGATGAGAACACCCAGATTTATGACAACAGCACCTACATTAAGGAATACACCTACCTGGGATATGCGGAGGAGACGGACGAAAAGGGAAGAGTCCGGATCACCCAGAGAAACAAGTTTTCCGTGGGAGAATCCATCGAGATCATGAAGCCGGACGGCAGGAACTGTTCCGTGACTGTTCTGGGAATGTGGGACGAAGAGGGGAATCCCGTGGAGAGCGCGCCCCATGCGCAGCAGCGGCTGTGGGTGGATCTGGGCGAAAGAGCGGAGGTTTTCGATCTGCTCCGCCGGAATGAAAAGGAATAAATAAAGATGATCTGCCGGCAGGGGAAGTTTCCTTTCTGCCGGAGAATCATATGAGATGCCGGAGCGGCGGAACGTCGGGTTTCAGGGAAAATCCAGAAACAGGGCCCGGAGCTTCTGCAGCGCGTTTTTTTCGATGCGGGATACGTAGGAACGGCTGATGGAAAGCTTCTGGGCGATTTCCCGCTGGGTTTTCTCCTCCTCCCCGAACAGCCCGTACCGAAGGCAGATAACCTGATATTCCCTGGGCGTGAGGGCGTCTTTCAGGGATTTCATGAGATGCTTTACATTTTCCCTCACGGAGTAGTCCTCCACCACGTCCACAGGAGGACTTTCGATAATATCCAGGAGACTGATCTCGTTTCCCTCCCTGTCGGTGCCGATGGGTTCGTAGAGGGATACCTCCCGGGCATATTTTTTCCGGGAGCGCAGCATCATGAGAAGCTCATTGTCGATGCACCGGGCGGCGTAGGTGGAAAGCCGGGAGGACCGGGAGGCGTCGAAGGTGGAAATGGCCTTGATGAGCCCGATGGTGCCGATGGAGATCAGATCGTCCAGGTCTTCCTCCGCGCCCTGGTATTTCTTTGCCACATGGGCCACGAGACGGAGATTCCTTTCTATGAGAATTCTTTTTGCTTCTGAGTCGCCCCCCTGGTAACGCTGAAGATAGATTTTTTCTTCGGCAGACGTCAAAGGTTTCAGAAAAGTCTTCAAATCTTCACCTCAAAGGGGATTTCTTTATAGTTTATGTCCGGGACGGGTTCTTTGTGCTTTTCCCAAAAAGTTCCTTTTCAGGGGGCGGGCCCGATCGCCCGGGGGCAAATCCCTGTCGTTTTCTTGCGCTTCCTGTGTTTGTGGTGTATAATCTAGAAAAACCGGATTGTTGTGAAAAGGAACCGCAGGGTTCCCGGGACCGGATGCGGCCTTCGGGAGGCCGGGAGTGCGGAACGCAGATAAGGGGACGGATTTTGAGAAAGAAGATAGAACAGTTATTAAACGGAAAATTTGAATACGAGCAGCCCAGACTCCTTTTTTCGGCGGAGGAGCTGTCTGTCACCCTTAAAGCGGGGGAGACGAGGAGAGGCGAGCTGTACTTCGGCACAGAAAACAATGAGCGTATCCGGGGGTATATCACTTCCTCCAGCCGCCGGCTGGTTCCCGGACTGGGGAAGTTTTCGGGGACCACCATATGTCTGCCCTACGGTGTGGACGGCGTGGGCATGAAGCCGGGTGAGCGGATCGAGGGATGGCTCTGTTTTACCACCAGTATCGGAGAGTATAAAATTCCCTTCGTGATCAGGACGGAACAGGTTCTGGTGCGCACCTCCTGGGGAGCGGTGAACAGTCCGGAGGACTTTCTGAAGATTGCCCGGGAGGATTTCCGGGAGGCCTACCGCCTTTTTACGGACCAGTCCTTCCCTGTGATCCTGGAGCAGGGAACTGCCCGGGAGAAGGCTCTGTACGCGGGGCTTTCCAGGCAGCCGGTGACTTACCAGCACCTGGAGGAATTTTTTGTGGGAAGGGGAGATAAGGAGCCGGTGCTTCTGTCTCTGCCGAAGGAGGAGAAGGAGTTTTACAATCTCCGGGAATCCGTCCAGGAGTATTTTGTCATTCAGAGGAGCGGCTGGGGCCATCTCCGTCTGGATGTGGAGGCGCGGGGAGAGTTTCTGGAAATCGCCAGACGGGTGATTACGGATGAGGATTTTATCGGCAGCAGCTACAGGATGGCTTACGTCATCCGCAGAGATAAGCTGGGAAAGGGAAATCAGTTCGGAGAGATCGTTGTGCGGAGCCCTTATCAGGAGCTGAAATATTCTGTTATGGCTTCCACCGGATCGGAGATTCAGGTGAGTGTGAGCGGCGGGGAAAAGAAGCACAGGGTGTCCCTGGTGAAGGATTATCTGGACTACCGCATGGGGGATATGGATCTCAAAACCTGGGCGGGCTGCAGTCACTATACGCTGAACCAGCTTCGGGAGGCAGGCTGCACATACCCGGAGTATCAGCTTTTTGAAGTATTTCTTCTGCTCCATGAGGAAAAAAAGGAGCAGGCGGCGGAAATGCTGAAAAAATATCAGAAAAAAATGTTCTCCAGGGATGATCTGGAGCTGGCGGGGGTGTATCTTTATCTCTGCGCTGCGGCAGGCCTTTATAAAGACTGGAATCAGGCTCTGAACAGGATCGAAAGCTTTTTTGATCAGAAGCCGGACAGCTTTGCTCTGGTCAGCGTGATTCTTTTGATGGACCGCACCTATACCGCCAGTCCGGCCAGGGCGGCAGATCTTCTGGAGGGGCTTTTTGAAAGGGGATGCACCAGTCCTCTGCTCTATGGGGAGGCCTGGCAGTGCGTCACTCAGGATATCACTCTTCTCCGCCGCCTCAGCAGGTTCTGGATTCAGGTGTTCCTGTTCGCGGCCAAAAGAGAACGGCTCACGGAAGAGCTTATGATGCGGATCTCCTACCTTTCGGGATACGAGAAGGGATTCAGCCCGAGCCTTTACCGGGTGCTTTCCATGGGCTACGAAAGGTTCCCCTCGGACGATACCCTGGAGGCGGTCTGCAAATATATTATGAAGGGAAATCCGCGCAGGCCGGAGTATTTCCGGTGGTTTTCCCTGGCGGTGGAGCGGGGGCTGCGCATCACCAGACTTTATGAATACTACGTGGAGACTCTGGATACCTCCTACCAGAGGGAGCTTCCCAGATCCCTCCTGATGTATTTCGCCTACAATGACAATACTCTCGGGGATACCAAGAAGGCTTTTGTCTATGCCAGCGTGGTGGGGCATAAGGAGCAGGAGCCCTCCATCTACGAAAACTATAAAGAAAATATGGCGGAGTTTGCCGCAAGGAAGCTGGCAGAGGGGCGAATGAACGAGGATTACGCGGTTCTGTATCAGGAATTTCTGTCGGATCCCGAAACTCCCGGGGACGCCCAGGCCATCGGGGCCAGGCTGTTTACCTTCCGCCTTTACTGTGATGATCCCAAGATCCGCCAGATCATTGTCCGTCATAATGAGCTGGCGAAGGAGGAAATCTATCCCTGCGTTCACGGCGTAGGCTATCCCAGGATTTATACGAAGGACGCCGTGATTCTCTTTCAGGACGAAAAACAGCGCCGGTATGTCTCCACCGTGGCTTATAATCTCAGTCCCCTGATGGATGAGAGAGGGATCCTCTCCCGCATTCTGGAAAAGGGGGCTTCCGATCCGGGAGCGCTTCTTCACTATTGTGAGAATACGGTTCTTTGCCATGAAAATCTGGATATTTTCCGAAGAGCGGCCGGGTGTCAGGCATTTTCCGCGGAATACCGCCGCTCTGTGGAGAAACGTCTGCTGGAATATTACGGGGACAACGCCCACCGGGAGGATCTGGACGGAGATCTGAAGAGTCTGGATTACCGGGAATTTGTGCAGGTGGACCGGAAGCTGCTTCTGGAGACGCTGATCAGCCGCGGTCTGTTTCCCCAGGCCATGAGTCTGGTGGAGGAATTCGGCTGCGAGGGAATTGACGACAGCAGTCTCCTGAAGCTGATCAGCCGCATGATCCTCCGCTGCGATATGGCGGAGGACGACGAACTGCTGGCTCTGGCCTCCGAGGTTTACCGGAAGGGCAAATATGACGAGGTGACCCTGCAGTATCTGATGGATTACAGGTTTGGCCCTCTGGATGAGCTGTATTCCGTCTGGAACAGTGCCAGAGGCTTTGATATGGACGTCTATGCTCTGGAGGAAAGGCTTCTGGGGCTGTATATGCTGACCTCCGATTACGGCAGAGAGGGGGAGGAGATTTTTTCCTCCTATATGAAGCAGGTGGGCAAGGAGCGTCTGATGGGCGCTTACATGACCATGAAGGCCTACGGCATGCTGGTGAAAGAGCTGCCCTGCGACAGTTTTATGAAAAAGAATCTTCTGTATGCCTGGGAGGATGACTGGACGGTGAATAAGATCTGCCGCATCGCCCTTCTCTGTGTTCTGGCCAGAGACCGTGGCCTGAGAGAAGCATACGGGGAGCTTACGAAAACACTGCTGAGGGAATGTGTGGAAGAACAGCTTGTATTTTCTTTCTTCGGGAGATTTCCCCCGGAGCTGCTCAGTCCCTATCAGCTGGACGACAAGACCTTTGTGGAGTGCCATGCGCATCCCGGGGAGGAGGTGACCCTGTTCTATGCCCTGGACGCGGGACTGGGCACGGAACCGGAGTTTAAGAGCGAGCCTCTGAAAAATATGTACGAGGGAATTTTTACGAAGACCTTCACGCTGTTTTACGGGGAGACCCTTCGATATTATTTCAGGATCACACATGAGGGGAGCTCCAGAAGGACCGGGGAACGGACCATCTCCATGAATAAGGTGGAGGGCGCTCCCATGAGCAAGTACCAGCTCCTGAATCAGATGCTTTCTGCCAGAAAGCTGGGGAAGGACGGCGAGGTGACGGAAAAGATCCGGGAATATCTGCGCAGAGAGCAGTATGTGAAGGAAATGTTCGTTCTGGACGCCGAGGAGGAAAACGGATGATTTTTGAGGACGCTGCTTTATGATTAGGAGGCTGCATGAACGAAATTCGTGATCTGATGATAGGAATTGATTTCGGGGAGAAGTTTTCCCAGATCTGTTATTATGACCGGAAGGCGGACGAGTACCGTTCCCTGGCGGTGAAGGTGGGGAGCAGTCAGTATGAGGCGCCCACCCTTCTCTGCAGAAAAGCGGACCGGAGCAGCTACTGTGTGGGTCTGGAGGCGGAATATTTTGCCCGGGAGAAGGAAGGGATCCTCATCGACAATCTCTACGAGCTCAGCGACCGGGAGGACCCCATCCAGGTTTCCGACGAGGAGCGGGAGCCCTGGGAGCTGCTGGCTTATTTTTTGAAAGGCTTCCTGAAATTTCTGGGCGTGGTGGACGTCGTGAAAAATACGAAATGTCTGGCCATTGTCAGTCCTGTCCTCAGTCCCCGCCGGGTGAAAAATTTTCAGAAGGCCTGCGAGACGCTGGGATATTCCCGGGACCAGTATATGCTTCTGGATTATGGGGAGAGCTTTTTTTATTATGTTCTCACGCAGAAGCGGGAGACCTGGAACCGGAACGTGGGCTGGTATGAGTTTGACCGGGAGAAGGTTCTCTTCCGCAAGCTTGTGATGAATACCAGTGTCCGGCCGGTGCCTGTGAAGCTGGAGGATCCTGTGGAAGCCCTTCTTCCGGAGGAGCCGGAGCGGAAGGACGAGGCATTCTCCGGATTTGTGCGGGATACCCTGGGGAGCGAGCTGTATTCCAGCATTCAGATCACCGGGGAGGGCTTTTCGCAGGACTGGGCGGTCCAGTCGGTGAGGATTCTGTGCTTTCAGAAGCGGAAGGTGTTTTTCGGCAATAATCTGTTTGCGAAGGGGGCCTGCGCGGCGGCGGCGGAGCGTCTGGAGAAGAAAAATCTGAAAAATTACCGCTATCTCAGTCCCTCTCTGGTGCTGACCAACGTGGGGATGGATCTTCGGGTGATGGGCGCGCCCACCCCCTATCCCCTCATCGAGGCGGGAAAAAACTGGTATGAATGTCAGGCCCGGTGCGAGCTGATTCTGGACGACACGGAGGAGCTGGTGTTTACGGTGGATTCCATGGAGTTTCCGGAAAAACGGAAGGTGTCCATGAGCCTTCCGGGTCTGCCCCGGCGGCCCAATAAGACCACCCGGCTTTCTCTGGAGCTCCGGTATGTGTCTCCCGGAGAGTGCTGCATCACTGTGAAGGATCTGGGGTTCGGCGAGCTGTTTCCCTCCAGCGGAAAGGTCTGGAAGGAAACGGCGCGGTGGTAGAAAGGGCGGATCGGCGCCGGGAGGAAGGACGAAGTGAGCGGATATATTTTATGTCAGACGAGGAGAGCGGAGAATCCGTACTTTATAGAAAATATCAGCACAAATATCTATTCTCTGGAGGAACTGTGCTACTATTTATATCACAATCTTTATCTGATCGATGAGACGATTATAAATACAGGGCTCTGCAGATGGATTCAGGAGGAGCTGAATCTTCCCAAACTGGCGGCGAAGCTTCGCCCCTGCGTGGGAAAGTTTGCCAGCGCGGAGGACATCCTGTACCCCGTGTTTAAGGAGATCAATTATCTCACCTATGACGAGCTGCGGAAACTCAACATTCGTCTGCAGAGATTTGATCAGGAGCCCCCTCTTCTCCGGAAAAAGAGAAAGGGCGACGCTCTGGTGGAGAACGGCATGTACGGGAACGCCATCAGGGTGTATGAAGACCTGCTGAAGAGAGAGGATCTGGAGGAGACCAGGGAGGGGCTCACCGAGAGCATCTGGCACAATCTGGGCTGCGCCTGCAGTTATTTGTTTCAGGGGGAAAAAGCATTGGAGTGCTTTTTCCGGGCCTACGAGGGAGGGCGGAGCAGGAAGGCGCTGAAGGTATATCTTCTGGCTTACAGAGATCTGCGCACGCCCATAGAGTATGAGAGCAGACTGGAGGAACTGGAGGTGGAGGAGGAAATCCGCCGGGAGATTCAGGAGGAGCTGGAGCGCTTCTCCAGGAAGCCGGAGGAGCCTGTCTACTCCCAGCATATAGACGAAATGCTGGGGCGGTTCACCAGGGAATATCACAGAAGCACTGGTTCATGAAAACGGGATGACCGGAAACAGGAGCAGGAATACTGCAAACGCGGTTGGTGAAAAGGGGATACCCGGAAGCAGGACGCAGAAATACTGCATGGCATCGTTATATAAAAGAGGAGGCAGAATGAGCGCAGCAGACAGAATTTTTATCAATATGTGCAGGGATATCATTGACAACGGCACCAGCACCGAGGGGGAGAAGGTCCGCCCGGTGTGGGAGGACGGAACGCCCGCTTATACCATCAAGAGGTTTGGAGTGGTGAACCGTTACGATCTCAGGAAGGAGTTTCCGGCCCTCACGCTCCGGCGCACGGCTCTGAAGAGCGCCATGGACGAGATTCTCTGGATCTGGCAGAAAAAGTCCAACAATATCCATGACCTTCACAGCGGCATCTGGGACAGCTGGGCGGATGAGAGCGGCTCCATCGGAAAGGCATACGGGTATCAGATGAGCGTGAAGCACATGTACCGGGAGGGAATGATGGATCAGGTGGACCGGGTGCTCTACGATCTGAAGAACAACCCCTACAGCCGCAGGATCCTGACAAATATTTATGTTCATCAGGATCTTCACGAGATGAATCTTTATCCCTGCGCTTATTCCATGACCTTTAACGTGACGAAGGAGCCGGGCAAAGACCGTCTCACCCTGAACGCCATTCTCAATCAGCGTTCCCAGGACGTTCTGGCGGCCAATAACTGGAACGTGTGCCAGTATTCCATTCTTCTGATGATGTTTGCCCAGACGGTGGGGATGGAGGCCGGCGAGCTGGTTCATGTGATCGCGGACTGCCATATTTATGACCGGCATGTTCCTGTGGTGAAGGAGCTGATTTCCCGGGAGCCCTATCCGGCGCCGGTCGTGAGGCTGAATCCGGAGATTACGGATTTTTATCAGTTTACCACAGAGGATCTGATTGTGGAAAATTATCAGACCTGGCCGCAGATTAAGAATATTCCCATCGCGGTGTGAGAGCGGG
>CANQUG010000047.1 GCA_947626985.1 uncultured Lachnospiraceae bacterium
TTTAAAAGCTCTTTTTTATGGGGAGGGGGATTTTATGCCCTTTTTTACCTCACATCCTACGAAAGGCTTTCATACTTTACCATTTCAGCTGTCCTTCGCTGCCCGAACCGTGCCAAAAACGGTTGATTTCTCCGGGCAGAAGAGATATTCTTAATATATTACAAAACATGATCGATACTTCCGATCATAAAGAGCAAAGGAGTGAAACCAATGACAAAAACACCGGAAGAAATCAGAGACATCGTCCGTCAGCTTACCCTGGACGAAAAAATCCGCTGCTGCGCCCTCTATGAGGATCGCTTCGGCAACCTGCCCCGCCTCGGCATCGCCTACCGCAGCTGCGACAACTCCTCCGGCGGCGGCGTGGACTATTTCCGCCAGAACCGGGAGGACATGGACCCGGACAAGTTCTGGGGCACCTGTTTCCCCCAGGCGGCCGCTCAGGCAGCTGCATGGGATCCTCAGCTGGCAGAGGAGATCGGCACGGCAGTGGGCCGTGAATGCAAGAACCAGGACATCGACATTCTTCTGCGCCCCGGCGTGAACATGAAGCGAAGCCCCTTAGGGGGACGGAACTTCGAGTACTATTCCGAAGACCCCTGCCTCGCCTCCGAGATGGCCTCCAGCTACATCAACGGCGTGCAGAGCCAGCACGTGGCGGCGAATCTGAAGCACTTCGTCTGCAACAGCCAGGAATACGAGCGCATGACTACCAACGCGGTGGTGGACGAGCGCACCCTCAATGAGCTGTACCTCCGGGTTTTCCAGCTCATTCTCAGGAAATCCGATCCCTGGACCATCATGACAAGCTATAATCAGGTGAACGGCAAATGGGTTCCCCAGAACCCCTATATCATGAACAAGCTTCGGAAGGAATGGGGGTACAAAGGTCTGGTAATGTCCGACGCTTTCGCGGTGCACTATAAAGAGGACAAGGTTGCCGACCATAATCTGGGACTGGATGTGGAACTGGCGGAGGAGAGCAATCATGTACATCTCCTGAGAAATGCATATAACAATGGAGAGATCTCCGATGAGACGCTGAACGATATCGCTTATCATGTAGTGGAATGCTACTATAAGATTCACAGCGGATACACGGTTCCGGAGGTGGATCTGGCCGCTCATCACGCTCTTGCGAAACGGGCGGCCCTGGAAGGCGCCATCCTCCTGGAAAATGACGGAATCCTTCCTCTGGAGCCCCAAAAGACGGACAATCTGGCCGTCATCGGCGCCTTTGCCAAGTCCCCCTGCTACATGGGCGGCGGTTCCGGCCACATGAACGGCCACACCCTGGACATCCCCACTGAGGAGCTGGACAGAATCCTGGGAGGAAAAGAGTACGCCTATGCCGCAGGATACCAGATCAATGCCGGTTTCCCGCCGGAGGACACGCCCCGCCCCGACCTGATCGCGGAAGCCGTGCAGACAGCTGAAAAAGCCGGACTCATCCTGATGTTCACCGGCTACCCCTACGGCGTGGAATCCGAGGGCTATGACCGCACCGACCTGCTTCTGCCCAAAAGCCAGCGTGATCTTCTGGACGCCGTGCTGGAGGTAAATTCCAATGTGGTGCTGGTAGTGAATACCGGAGCTCCGGTGGATCTCTCCGCTTACAATAAAAAAGTGCGGGCCATCCTTCAGGGCGGTTATGCGGGAGAAGCGGCAGGCAGCGCCGCTGTGGACATTCTCTTCGGACTTGCCGAGCCCGGAGGAAGACTCCCCGAAACTTATCCCTGCAGACTGGAGGATACCCCCTCCTATCTGAACTTCCCCTCCTACCCGGACACGGTTCCCAACGTGGTATACGGAGAAGGAATTTATATCGGCTACCGCTGGTATGACGCCAGAAATATGGCCGTGGCCTACCCCTTCGGATATGGACTGTCCTACACCACCTTTGCCTACAGCGATCTCCGTCTGGATGCGGATACCATCGATGCTGACGGAACTCTCACCGTATCCTTCAGGGTAAAAAATACCGGCAGCCGTCCCGGCTCCGACGTAGCCCAGGTGTATGTCCATGATGTGATCTCCACCATGAACCGCCCGGTAAGAGAGCTGCGGGGATTCCAAAAAGTGCATCTGGCTCCCGGAGAGGAGCAGGAAGTGTCCATTACCCTGGACCGTACAGCCTTTGAGTTCTACAGCCCGGCCCTGCATAAATGGGTGGTGGAAGGAGGAGAATTTGAAATCCAGGTGGGACGCAATGTGCGTGACATTCTGCTCGCCGCCACGGTGAACGTAACCTCCTCAGAGACCGTAAAGCGCTTCAGCCCTCAGCTGCAGATCGGACATTTCGTAAAATCCCCCAGATTCCGGAAGGTACTGGAGAGAGAAAGCGAACAGCTTCAGAATTTCTTTGATCTGGAGAAAAATATCTTCCTTCCCCTGGTTCTGGCTATTCCTTTCGGACAGTTCGGAGAGGCGGATTTCGGACAGGGACTCCTGTCCAATGAGACGATTCAGAGAATTGTGAACGCGATGAACGAAGAGGCGCAGGCATAGCTCTGTGATTATCTCTGTATAGAGGGAACAGAACTGAAAAAGGAATCAATAAAGGGACGAGGGGACGCCGTACCAATATTCTTTCGGTGCGGCGTCCCCCCGTCTCTTCAAACTTTTATCAAATCATGGACAACTTCCCCTGCTATGATCAAGCCCGCTGCAGAAGGCACAAAGGCTGCGGAGCCCGGAATCTGTCTCCGCCCGGTATGCATGGATTCTGCTTCCGAAGACTCCCCAAAAAGGGAAGCTTCTTCCCTCCCGCCCTCCGGAGCTTCCTCCGCGCGGGGCGAAACGGGCTTTTCCCGAGAATAAACTACCTTGAGATGTTCCACATGCCGTTTCTTTAATTCCCGGCGCATCACTCTTGCCAGGGGGCACACGGATGTTTCATAAATGTCCGCCACCTCAAACTGTGTGGGATCCAGTTTATTCCCCGCGCCCATACTGCTGATGATGGGCGTCCCCGCGGCTGCGGCCTCCAGAACCAGCTGGATCTTGGCGGTCACGGTGTCCACGGCGTCCACCACATAGGAGTATTGGGTGAAATCAAATCTGTCCCTGGTTTCCGGTAAATAAAAACATCTGTATGTGTGGACTTCGGCGTCCGGATTAATCTCCAGGATCCGTTCCTTCATCACATCCACCTTATACAGCCCGATCGTTTTTCTGGTAGCGATAATCTGACGGTTCAGATTCGAGAGACATACTCTGTCGTCATCGATGAGATGAAAGGTGCCCACGCCGCTTCTCACCAGCGCTTCCACCACGTACCCTCCCACTCCGCCTATTCCGAAAACCGCCACCCGTGCGTTTTTCAATTTTTCCAGGGCGTCTCCGCCCAGCAGTAATCGTGTTCTGGAAAACTGATCCTCCATATCTGCTCCTCCATGGTTTCTCCAGCCGGTCAGCTCCGTGTCGAATCATCAATTCCTGATGATTATCATACACTTTTACAGGTTGTCCGTCAAGAGGGACGAAAAAATTTCTTTACTATTTTTGTATATTATTCCCTGAAATCAGCCCGAACGCCCTTTAGCTTTAAAAATAGTGCTGAAATCAGCACATGAATCAGCTGTGATATTGTGTAAAATGAACAATAGTCATTTTTAAAGCAAAATCCCCCCTCATCCCGTACAAACAGCGGAACCGGCAGTATTTCCATTTAATATCAGGAAAATGATCGCGCAAATGCAAGGAAAATGATTGCAAAGTTCACGAATAACAAGTATAGTAAAAGAGTTTACAGAATTGTTCTGTCATCCGTCTCTCTGAATGGGAACAGCCGTTCAAAGCGGCGTATTCCTTTGCAGAATGATTCTGTCATTCAATAACCACAGAAAGAGTGCATGACCATGGCGAAGAAACTCTATCAGAAAAAAAGAGGGCGCAGAGCTTATCTGGATGATTTCCAGGTCAATGAGGACGGAACCTGGGTATACACCGGGGGACGGTACGTATACCAGGGAACGGACTTTTCTTCCGCGAAGAAGCGTCTCGGCATATACGCCGGGCTGATGCTGATTTCCGCCATTGGCGCCGGCTGCCTTCCCGCTCCGGGGCTGACCACCCCGCTGGTGCTGATTCCCTATGCGCTGGCGGCCGCATTCTCCGTGTCCTCCTGCCTGGCTTTCATCCGTCTGTGCAGGGGAGGGAATCCCATGCGGACCTACGCATATAACGAAAGCGTTCTTCTCCTTCCCAGGCGTTCCCTGATCACGGCCGTTTCCGCCGGTGCCTCTCTGACCGGAGAAATTCTCTTCGTGATACAGAAAGGCTACTGGCAGGGACTCCTCCGCGCCCCGGGATTTTTCCTCTGTCTCATCGTGACTTTCATCTCTGCGGTCCTTTTCAACCGTAAAGCGGGAAGCATGACCTGGACGGAAGAAAAAAAGGATTCTGCGGGAAAGTCTCCTCAGACGGGCCGTCACAGCCGAAACCATACCGGGCAGTAAAAACTCTCTTACTGCAGCCCAGACACTACTACAGCCCAAGCACTTACTATAAAGAAAGGAAGACAACCATGCTTGACCAAAAGATAAAAACAGCTTACGCCGCGATTCTGAAAGAGGAACTGGTTCTGGCCATGGGGTGCACGGAGCCCATCGCCGTCGCCTACGCGGGCGCTCTGGCCCGGAAAGCCCTGGGAACCGTACCGGATAAGGTTCTCCTCGTCGTCAGCGGCAACATTGTGAAAAACGTGAAGAGCGTGATCGTTCCTCATACCAACGGCCGAAAGGGTCTGCGCACTGCCGTGGCGGCGGGTATCTGCTACGGAGACGCGGATAAGGAACTGGAGGTTCTGGCGGAGGCCACTCCGGAACAGCTGAAAACTCTGGATTCTTTTCTGGAAACGGCCGAAATCGAGATCGGAAATTCCGACGCGAAATCTGCCTTTGACATTCAGGTAACCCTGAACGCAGGAACAGACGAAGCCTATGTGCGGATCATCGGCGATCACACCAACGTGGTAATGATCCGCAAAAATGATGAAATCCTTCTGGAGAAGCCTTTCACCGATGAAGCAGTTCAGGTGAAGGAAAACAGAGAACTGCTGAATATCAAGGATATTGTAACCTATGCTCAGGAGGCAGATCTGGACGATGTAAGGGACGTCCTTCAGCGGCAGATCGATTACAACACCGCCATCTCCGAGGCCGGCATGAAGGGCCACTACGGAGCGGGCATCGGCAAAATTCTCATCCGCTCTTACGGAAGCAGCGTCCAGAATCGTGCCAAGGCTTACGCGGCCGCAGGGTCGGACGCCCGTATGAACGGCTGCGAGCTTCCGGTGGTTATCAATTCCGGCAGCGGAAACCAGGGCATCACCGCATCCATCCCCGTGATCGTCTACGCCCGGGAATGCAATGTCTCGGAGGACATGCTGCTCCGTGCCCTGCTGATCTCCAATCTGGTGACCATCCACCTGAAGACCGGTATCGGCAGTCTGTCCGCCTACTGCGGCGCCACCAGCGCAGGCGCGGGAGCAGGAGCGGGCATCTGCTACCTCTACGGAGGCGGCTATGAGGACATCTCCCACACCATCGTAAACGCTCTGGCTATCAACTCCGGCATGATCTGCGACGGCGCGAAGGCCAGCTGCGCGGCCAAGATTGCTTCCGCAGTGGAGGCCGGACTTCTGGGAATGCAGATGTACATCCATGACAGCCAGTTCTACGGCGGCGACGGCATCGTGGTGGCAGGGGTGGAAAACACCATCCAGGCCGTAAGCACCATCGCCCGGGAAGGCATGAAGGATACGGACAGCAAAATTCTGAATATTATGATGGAAAACTGATACGTGGTTACACTTGTATGTATATTCCTGCGTTGTGTAAAATGCGGAAGATACCTTCTTTAGAATGAAACCGGCGATCTCCTCATTGACAGTAATACAGCCGAAACGCAGAATATAACCTCTTTGTAAAAATGAAGGTTAACTCTCCGCAGAGAATACTTTAAATATCAGTCATAAACACAGGGATATCTCTGCCGGAACCGTCCAAACCGCGGCCTGTCCCGGTAAAGATATCCCTGTTTTACTGTATTCCTGCAACACGTAAAATGTGAAAATTACCTTCCTCTGAATGAAGCTGTATCTCTTCTGCACCGGCAATAAGATGGCCCAAACGTGGAATATAGCCTCTTTTTCCAGCTCCCCACAGCAATCAAATGAGTATTTCTGCCTCGAAGACATTCAGAAGTCTCATCCCAGCGCATCCAGCCGCTTCTTCAGCCACGGAAGATTCAGCGTCCTCCCCGTGACCACCAGAATATTGCTCTTCTCCGCCGGAAATTCCTCCAGCTCCTCCTGGAACTGATCTCCGAAAACCACGTCCACTTTTTTTACCCTGCCGTCCTCCATGGTCAGGCAGCCCTTCACCCGCCAGATTCCCTCGCATTCCTTCAGCCGGAAGATTGCCATCAGTCTCTGAATGTCCTCCTCCGTGAAGGTCCTGTGAAATTCCCGGCTCCAGGATACCAGTTCCTGATTCCCGCCGCGTGATCCGCCTCTGTGAATCCTGACGGGACCGCTGTTTTTATCCGGAGTTTCCTGTATCAGCAGGCTCCTGTCCGTTCTTCCCGCGCTGTATCCCGGCTTTTCCCCGTCTTTCACTACGTCTTCTTTCTTCCTGCCATCTTCCACGCTGATTGTTTTTCGAGAATCTCCGATTTCTTCCCCGGTATCTCCTTCCGGAAGCCCTCCTGAGGAAGTATCGCTCTCCGGAAAACTCCCTCTTTCCACTGCGCATCTTATAAAGCCCCTTTTGCCGGAAATCCTCTTCTCTGTATCACATTCCGGGAAGGTTTCCCCCGTAATCTCCTCCAGAGGAACCGCAATCATCTCCGCATCCGGATTGATCCCCGCAAGGGTTTCTTTGACCCCATCTATCTGCTCCGCCGTCATTCCTTCCACGAAATTCAGATAGATAGTCTGTGCGCCGCGAAGCTGTTCCAGATAAAAATCCCCGACCACTTTCAGCAGCTTTAAAATCCTTCTGGCGTTCACCACCATGATCACACGGTTCAGCTCCACGGCTCCCGACTCCCTGCAGGCATTCACCACGCCTGCCAGATCGGCCGCGCCGGAAGGCTCCACCACGATATAATCCGGCTTTTCCTGCTCCGCCAGGAGTCTCACAGCCTCGGAAAAGCTCCCCTTCACCGTACAGCAGATACATCCGGAGGAAATCTCCCTGACAGAAACAGAGGCGGTTTTCAGCACCTCCGCGTCCAGATTCACCTTCCCCGCCTCGTTCTCCACGATCGCCGTTTTATAACCCTTATATGCAGCGGAGAGCATCCGGCGGATCAAAGTCGTTTTGCCCGCTCCAAGAAGCCCTCCGTATACATCCAGCTTTGTCATTACTTCCCGCTCTCTTCGGCCAGGATCTGGAAGCTGTACTTCATGGCCGCCTCAACGATCTCTCCCATGGCCTGTCCCTGAACCGCCTGGTCAAGAGAATTTACATAGCGGAATCCGAAGAAGCAGAAGCCTTTGTGATATTTTCCGTATTCTCTCAGGCACCGCTGTACCTCCGCCTCGACCTGCTCTTTGGTGGCGTCCTCTCTGGCGGCGGGACCCTGGGTATCATATCCGCCCACAAATCCCAGACGGTCGCTGTATGTTTCGATCAGCGCGCAGATATCATTGGAGGGCTGAACAGAAGTCCAGGCCGCCCATCCGCAGTCGATCATGTCCTCCACGATGGCTTCCGCATGCCCGCAGCAGTGATAAATGGGAATGATGCCTCTCTTTAAGCATTCCTGGGCAAAGCGTTTGTGATGGGGCTTGATCAGCTCCCGGAATGTAGCCGGAGACATAAACATCGCCCGCTCCGTAGCCACATCGTCAAAATAGGTAATGGTATCCGGGTGATAAGCTTCCACGATATAATCCAGCGCCTTCACCTTATAATCCGTCAGAGCGGTAAAGAACGCGTCCACCTCTTCCGGATCCTCCGCCATGGCGATAAGCGCTCCCTCAAAGCCCATGAGAGCCGCAAGTCTTTCAAACACTCCGTTGCCGAATCCGAAATCCACCACCTGGTGCTCTCTGTCCGGAGCGCCCAGGATCCGGCATTCCGTCTCAAAATCCGCTTTCCAGTCATAGGCGGCGGGATCCGGAATCTTTACCGTATCTCTCCACTCGGTAATGTCCTCCAGCAGAATGCAGGTGCAGTCCGGAACTGCGGCGCCGCCTCCTGTGGACGGATATTCCCACTTCAGTCCAAAGCCGTCCAGACCGTCCCCGAACTGATTGCCCTTTTCAATCGCCGGTCCGTTGATTGCGCCAAACCCGTAGATCTTATTTCCCACAAAGGAGTTGGGAATCAGGGAAGTGGGTTTGTGCTGCAGAAAATTCATATAGTTTGCCCTGAAATCGAACTGCGGCATGTTTGTCTGTTCCATAGTAAAATCCCTCCTTGCATCATTTGTTTGACATGTATATAATTAAGATAATGCTATTATTACCTGTTTTTACCGCATTGTCCATGTCCGCAGGATACGATTTGGAGGCGAGAAAGAGACGCTGATTTGTCTGTTTCGGACAAATATAATACAGCAGAAAACTGAGGGGCAGGATCCGGAACAGTCTTCCCCGGAACATGATTCCCCCTGGCGATAGAAAAGCATCGTTATGCATACTGCCGCTAGCCGTAAACTCACAGATCTTTCCCTGCAGCAAAATCATACATACTGCCCGCAAAGGAGGAAATCATGAAACTCAGCATGTCCCTCATAGCAAATTACCTCAGGGCTTATCAGCCGGAATGTCACATTCTTCACGATACGCTGTCCATCAAAGGCGTGCGCATTCTCAACGCGCCTCACGTCCGGTTTTCCCTGGAGTACATTTATCTGGGAGACGCGGAGGGCTATTATCAGGACCCCCGCTACAGAGACGCCCTTCTTCTGGCCAACGGGGAAAACCAGATCATCTGCCGGGGCGCGGACCGGGAGGAATTGTTGAATGAAGTGCTCTCCGCCTTTGATTTTTACGGGGATTTTGAACAGAAGCTGTTTCTGGCTTCCGCGCAGAACCGCCCTCTCCGGGAGATGGCGGAGATGATGGTTTCCGTCCTGGAATGCGCCATACTGTTCTTTGACATCGACGCGTATCTGCTCTGCGGCGTACAGCCGGAACATATGCCGGAACGAAAGGATCTGGAAAATATTTTCCGCCAGAAAAGGCTGGATTTTGAAGGAATCGGGTCCGTCGTCATCGAAGAAGACGGAAGCGTCTCCCACGACCTGGGCGACGAGCCCCGTTTTATGAACATTAAAGACGCGGATTACCCCGGATGTGTGGCCATGTACCTGAACCGGGATGAGGAACGGATCGGATTTCTGATGCTCTTTGTCAGCGACGGCTCCCAGGTCCCCGTATGCATGAGCCTGGCTCCCGCTCTGGCCCGGTGCGCCGTCAATGCCGCGGAATTTACCGATAAATCCTCCCTGCGGCAGTCCAGCAATTCTGTTTTTCTTTCTCTGCTGGCCGGCGAAGCGCTGCCTCCCGCCGTGACGGAAAAATTCGCGTCCGATATACAGATCGGGTCAAACGCCGTCCTGATGGTGTTCCAGAGCATTTCCATCCGGAATTATACCTTCCACAAAATGCTGCTCCGGGAGATCCGGCAGCTGAATGTTCCCTGCATCGCCTGCGAGTATGAGGGCCGCCTGTGCATTCTCAGCTCCGACCGGGATTCCGAAGCAGTCATCCGTCTGCTGTCCGGCAGGGTCGCCTCTTCCAGCATGGCCCTGGGCGTATCCATGCAGCTGCAGGACTTTACCAGACTTCCTGTTGCACTTTCCCAGGCCCTCTTTGCCCTGAACGCATCCGACAGGCCGGGCGTCCGCAGATGCAGGGATCTGGCCCTGCCCTATCTGCTCCAGACACTGCGGGAACAGGAGATGTCCATGCATCTCCTCCATCCCGCTGTGGAGCTTCTGGAAAAATATGACCGTGAAAACCATACGGAGCTTTTCCGCACCCTGGAAGCCTACATACAGGCGGGCTGCAGCCAGATCGACACAGCCGGCGTCCTGCACGTCCACCTCAATACGCTGAAATACCGCCTGGGCCGCATCCGGGAGCTGACCAATGTGGATTTCAGGAATCAGGACGAATTATTTTACCTTGCGCTGTCCTTCAGACTGATCCGGAAGCAGGCATAAAGAGGGTTGTTCTATCCCTGTGAGCCCCAAAGAATCCCTTTCTATTTTGTCCTCCTGTAAACTTCATAGATCACCCGGGGCAGCAGCGCCGTCAGCACCACATACACCACGAACAGGATCGGAATCGCGCCTGCCACCCTTCCGCCGAAATTGTACAGTTCAAAAAGGGGCAGCGCATTGAACACCTGCAGCAGGCGATCCGGCAGCAGCGCCAGGACCTTTCCCAGGTTCTGCCAGGGAATATCCGAAAGAAAACTCGGCAGAAAAATCGCCGCAAACGGCACGATCACAGCCAGAACCGCCGATCTGGATTTCGCCGCCGTCAGCATGGCGGCAAACGTAAGGAACAGACAGCCCAGATATCCTCCCAGCACCGCAAGCCCGTAGGCCTGCCAGAGGCTGATATTATAAAAACATTTCCATCCCCACAGAGTGATCTGCACAGGACAGTTTGCCCCGTCAGCTCCCAGATACAGCAGCACAAACGCCGTATAAAGAGCGATCTGCACCCAGTAAATCCCCGTAACGATGGCAAATCCCGCCTGAACCTTCGCCGCTGTCGCCCGGTTTCTCCCGTAGAGAGAAGAAAAGAACACCGCATCGGCTTTCAGCTGATATTCCCCGGAAAAAATACCCGCGACAAGGTATCCCAGAATCAGTACAGTAATCATGATCACCGTGGGAGAATACTCCAGAAGCTGCTCCCATCCCTTCATATAATCGTAATAGAATGGGGTTTTCAGTTCCTCATATTCCCTGATAAGATACTCCTTCTCCGCATCCGAAAACTGATCCTTCGCCTCGCCGGAAAGCCATTCCCGCAGGAGCCGCACCCGGTTGCCGTAAAATTCCGGCGCGTCCTCCTCGGAAAGACCGTCCGCCAGGTAATAATCGTAGGATCTGAAGTTCTCCTCATAAAAACAATTCAGCAGCCTGCGCAGATCCATAATCCCCTGTCCCCAGCTGTAGGCGATCTCCTGCTGCCGCACATCTTCGGACCGATATTCGGGACTGTTCCGTATCCGGGTATTTTCCCGAATCACCTGTCGGACCTTTTCCTCATCCACCACGCCAGCCCACTCCTTCTGCGCTTCCCGAAGACTCCTTACGGCCGAAAGCCCCTGTTCCGTGTCCCCCTTTTCGTTCACATAGCTTACATCCGCAGCAAACCAGCAGATCACTGCCAGAATCAGGACCAGCATTCCCAGCGCAATCCGGCTGCCCGTCCGTGAAAACACCTTCTTTATCTCAAACCGGAACATCCTCATCCCCCGCTTTCTCTCCGAAGTAATATAAAAACACGTCCTCCAGGGAGGGCTTTTCCGGCACCGCGCCCGCAGCCGGCGGCTCCTCCGACAGAATCCGGAGCTGAGAGCCGCCATGAACGGATTTCACGTTGGATACCTTGTACTTTTTCAGGTACATGCCGGTCTTTTCCCCGGGCACCAGGCAGTCCCAGACCTTCCCTGCCATGCAGTCCGTCAGCTCCTCCGCCGTCCCGGACAGAACAATCCTGCCGCCTTTCATCAGAAAAATCCTGCCCGCGATGTACTCCACATCCGACACAATATGGGTGGACAGAAGCACGATCCGCTTCTCGGACAGCTCGCTGATGAGATTGCGGAACCGGATTCTCTCATTGGGATCCAGCCCTGCGGTGGGTTCGTCCAGGATAAGGACTGCCGGGTCGTTCAGAAGGGCCTGGGCGATCCCTGCCCGTCGCTTCATCCCCCCGGAAAGCTTCCTCATCTTCTTGTTCCGCTCCTGAAAGAGCCCCACCTGTTTCATCAGAGTCTGGGCGCGCTGTCTGGCCGCCGCCGGGCGGAGTCCCTTGATGGAGCCGATATACAGCAGATAATCGTACACTGTAAATTCCGGATAAAACCCGAACTCCTGAGGCAGGTACCCCAGAAGCTTCCGGTAGGCTCCTCCCATTTCGAAAATATCCTGCCCTTCCCAGGTAATCTTCCCGGAGGAAGGCTTCTGCAGCGTACACAACATCCGCATCAGCGTGGTTTTTCCCGCCCCGTTCACTCCCAACAGTCCGTAGACGCCCCTTGTCAGGGTACAGGAAATCCCGTCCACCGCCGTCACCTTTTCATAATTCTTTGTCACTTCTGAAAGCCGTAATTCCATATACTCGTCACCTCCTGTATATTCGTTGCCTCTGTGCAGCTTCTTAACAAATATAACGACGAAAGAATGGAAAAAGACAGGCACAAAATAAAATAAGTATGGAAAATAAAACAGGCGCAAAAAATAAAACCAGCACAAAATAAAACCAGCACAAAATAAAGCTGCCGGATCACTGCGCGGCGGCACAACAGATAAAACAGATAAAGGAATCTCCTCTGCAATCTCTCCATTTATTGCGCTCCGTCGCATTTACCGACAGCCTCTTTTGTACTTGTAAAAACCCAATCAGATACTTTTTGACTATGAATCATCACGAGGACATTCCGCCTCCGTTAATATGCGCCGCTCAGCAGAAAATCTGCCAGATACATGATTTTCACACCGTTAATGTTCCCCGCAGCGAATTCGTCCAGCGTTACCACATATTTGGGATAGTGATCCCTGATTTCAAGAAGATTGGCCACTTCCCGGTCCGATTCTTCCGGCAGCATACGGCACACCTGAACATACATCCGTTCGTCCCGCTGCACTGCCACAAAATCAATCTCTTTCGTCTCGTTCTTTCCGATATAGACCTCATAGCCTCTTCGCCGCAATTCAAAGTACACGATATTCTCCAGCATGGCGGCAACAGATTTTGGATTAAAACCCATAATACAGTATTTCAGAGAAGCGTCCGCCAGATAAAATTTTTCCTGGGTTTTCAATACGGATTTTCCCTGCAGGTCATACCGCTGGCATCGATAAATGACAAACGCCTTTTCCAGCCAGTTCAGATAATTGTAAACCGCCTCTACAGACAGAGAACGTCCCTCGCTTTTCAGAAACCGTGCAATGGCATTGGCCGAAAACGTCTTTCCCACATTTTCAACGATATATTTTACAACACGGCTGAACAGATCAAAGTTCATAATATTGTGACGCTTCATCATATCATTCGCAATGACAGAATTATAAATTCCCTCCACAATCTGATAAGCAGAGCGCTCATCAAAGCTGCCCAGCGCCACAATCGGAAAACCTCCCAGTCTCAGATATCTGTAAAGCAGTTCCTTTTCAGAACAGGAATCGGATTTTCTGAAATCCAGATATTCGGCAAAGGAAAGCGTATAGACCGGAATGGAAATATACCGTCCCGTTAAATAGGAGGAAATCTCACTGGACATCAGCTTGGAGTTGGAACCGGTCACATAAATATCAGTATCCGCGTTTTCCAGCAGACTGTTGACAGCTTTTTCCCATCCGTCAATTTCCTGCACTTCATCCAGCAAAAGATAATACCGCCCTTCACCGGTCATCTGTTCCTTAATGCCCTTATACATATCCCTGTCGGTCATACCCTCGTCAAGCTCTTCCGATGTATAACGCATACTGATAATATGATCTGCGGCAATACCGCTGTTCAGCAGATCGTCCCGCAGCATTTCCAAAATCGTAGATTTTCCGCAGCGCCGGATCCCGGCCAGTATCTTAACCAAAGGAACGTCCCGGTAGGTTTTCAGCATTTTCATATATGCCGGTCGGATAATCATATCATTCGCCTCCTTGCTTTCCATTAACAGGATACCGAAAAACCCACGGAACGTCAACAGTTTTTACTGATAATCCGTAAAAACTTCTTTAATTAAATACTTTTTCGGAAAATCTTAATACTTTCTTCTGTTCACTGCCGGAACTCTTGCCCTATTCTCCTGTAGATTACATAGATCGCCTGCAGAAGCAGCATCAATGCCCCGCTTCCCACAGCTGCTGACAGTTCTCCTGTCCTCTTTTTATACAGTAAATGAGATATAAAACGGACAGTCCCAAAAGCGCACCCCACACAGGGAGAGAAACAGCACTGTAAAGCGATTCATTGAGCACCAGCTGCAGCCATACCAGTGTCCAGACCATACAGGCCAGAAGAGCCGCCAGCTCCGAGCCCGCTTTCCTGCTGTAAAGCAGCCGGAAGCAGATACACCCCGCCGCTTGAAAGGGCACAAGAAACTGAACCACAAATTCCTGAACAGAAATCCTGCCCGTACACCACACGCCCAGAAAAAATACCGTCAGCAAACATAAATCCGCCATTCCGAATAAGACCAGCCTCGCACCGCAGATCTGGCGAATGGAATACAGGGTGGTTCCCTCCACCTCCACCGCATTTGACCGTCGGTTTTTCCAGAGCTCCGGAATAAGAAGCATGACAAACAAAGGCGCCGCGGCTCCCAAGCTTCTCTGCACGGCATAAGGACTCCGGGAAAATCGAAGGATCCACCACACCGCCAGCAGCAGCAGTCCCTGAATCACCCACCATTGTTTCCGGATATATCTGCTCTGGAGACAGATAAATTCCCACTCTGACAAAACTCCCCCGGATTCCTTTTCGCAAAAAGCCTTCCGGGACGCCTCCACAGTCTTCTTGATTTTCTCCTGATCGCAATGCACCGGAATATCGCTCCAGCAGCCTCTGCCCATCTTTCCTACGGACCTTTTCATAAACCTCCGCCTCCCTCATCAAGATATTCCCTCAAAAGCTCCCGCGCCCTTTTTATCCTGTATTTCACCAACGAAACTCCAATCCCGAGAATCTGCCCGATCTCCTTCTGCTTCATCCCCTGAAAAAAGAACAGAACGGCGGTCTCCCTGAACTCCTCCGGCAAAGCCTCCAGCGCGCTGCGCACATCCATCCACTCCTCCAGGTTTCTCATGCCGGAATCCGTCTGCTCCGGCAGCTCGTCCAGAGGGATTTCCCTTCTTTTCCGAAAATGATCCCTGCACAGATTCCCCGCTATGACATAGAGATAATTGGCGGCCTTTCCATAATGCTGATACTGATCCAGCGTGCGGTAAAAACGTTCGAAGGTTTCCTGGGTCAGATCTTCCGCATGACCGAAATCCTCAATACGCAGACTGCAGTATCTCAGGATCATGGGATAATAGTTTTCCACAAACGTCTGAATCGCTCTCTCATCCCCGTTTTTCACTTTCTGAATCAACAGAAAATCCGAATCCATTCTCTCCCTCCTCTCCGCCCTGAAACTCTCATCCGGAATTTCCATGTGCCATCCTGACAGAAGTCTTCACAACAAATCCCGGTCATATACACCGTGTAAAACTCCCGCCATAAACCATTCCATTCTGTATAACGAATCAACGGGACAAAAAGACAGCCGATCAGGAATCTTATTCCCAACCGGCTGTTTTTTCTCCCTAAACAATCACCTCCAGAATCCTTTTATCCCGCCAGTACACTTCCTCCACTCTTCCCCTTTTGGTTTTACTGAAATCAAATGTCAGAAGGTTTCTGAAAGATCACTGCAGGTTTCCTGGTAATACTCGAAAAATTTCCTCATCACCAGATCCATCTGCAATTTGCCGCCGAGAATAAACTGATTCGGATTTTCCGTATCAGGGATCTTCAGCAATTCTCTGCATTCCTCCTCCGAAAGAAAATAATTATACAGCTTGCTCTCAAAAATCCTGTTGGAAATTTCCACCACGTTTTCTTTTTCTCTCAGAAAACCAAACATAACTCCAATCCGGATCACTGAATTATCCGTCTCGTAAACGTACCGTCTTCCCTCGAAAAGAATGGTTCGAATCATCGCCTGCGTCCGAAGGCGTCAGGATACCTCCCTGCACAACCGGTCAATATGCCTTCCCGGCCAGGATTTCCTTATAATCCTTCAGATTCTTCTCCAGCAGCTCCGGAGTATTCAGATGATACGGACATTTCTTCATGCACTCGCCGCAGTGCAGGCATTCTTCGATTTTGCTCATCATCTCCTGAGCCCTTGGGGTAAGCTGGGCAGCAGACGGCGAACGGCGGATCAGAAGAGACATCCGCGCACAGGTATTGATCTCGATCCCCGCAGGACACGGCATACAGTATCCGCAGCCCCGGCAGAACTCGCCCATCAGTTCTCCCCTGTCCTTCTCAATCAGCGCGCGGATCTCATCATTCATCTTCGGCGGGCAGCTGATGTAGGACAAAAATTCCTCCAGTTCGTTCATCCTCTGCACACCCCAGATAGGCAGCACATTGTCGAACTGAGCCTCAAAAGCATAAGCGGCTGCGGAATTGGTGATCAGACCGCCGGAGAGGGCCTTCATGGCGATAAAGCCCATATCCGCCTCCTTGCATTTCTGTACCAGCGCAATATCCTCCTCCGTCGCCAGATAACAGAAGGGGAACTGCAGAGTCTCATAAAGACCCGATTCCACAGCCTCCCGGGCTACCGCCTGGCGATGATTGGAGATGCCGATATGCCGGATCTTTCCCTGTTTTTTGGCCTCCAGCATGCAGTCGTATACGCCGCTCTCGTCTCCGGGTTTCGGACAGAACGCAGGATTATGGAACTGATAAATATCTACATAATCTGTTTTCAGATTGGTCAGCGTTTCATGGAGATCCTTCCAGAAGCCTTCCGGCGTCACAGAAGGCGTCTTGGAAGCAATAAAAATATGGCTCCGCACATCGGAGAGCGCAAGTCCGATCTTATGCTCACTGTCTGTGTAAACCCTCGCCGTGTCAAAAAAGGTAATCCCCTCATCATAGGCTCTGCGCAGCAGCTTCCCGGCTTCCTCATCAGTTACCCTCTGAATGGGCAAAGCTCCAAATCCATTTTTATTCGTGACAATTTCTGTTTTGCCAAGTCTTACAGTTTCCATGGTATGCTCCTCCTTATATATTTTGATTCGCCGTCTGAAAAACATGTTTCCCTGACGGCTGATTTTTTCTCTGTCTGCCGCCTGACACGTCAGCAGTATTTTTCCTTACCAAAAATCCCGCAATGTTCTCTCTACCATGCAGGTTTTCCTGTGGCAATCAGGCTGTCCATATCCATAAACGCATTTTCAATCGCTTCTGCATGATACATATCATACATTTGATACACAAAATCCGTCAAGTTCTTCTCATCCAGCACTTTCATGATCTCGTATGCTTCCACGCCCTTATAATCCGCATAACTTTCGATCAGATACGCAAAAAAAATATATTGTTTATTCAATTTCGTCCCCCCGCAAATATAAGGAATTACGCGGATCCCCTGTAGCGACTTCATTTTCCCACATATCAAATATCGCAAGCGGACTAAAATACCACAATCTCAAACTGTTGTCTTTCAGCATATGATGCGTTTCTGAACTTAAAAAAATACGAAGCGCATCCATCACAGACACTCCGCGGCTGTCTGCAATCAGCGCAGAAACCTCAGCATCATAATTCTGTACAATAGACGCCCTTGTTCGCTCACTCACTCTTCTATCCCTCCGGTTCTCAATAATTTCAATCCTTTTACAGTCAAAAAAGCATACTGATCAGAAAGTTTTTGTGGATTTAATAACAAAAGCGCTGTATCTTCATCCACGTTTCCTATCATATAGTCATTAATTACCTGCATTGTACGATCGTTCGCAACCGGTCCTATAATAATATCATACTTCACTCCTTTATAGACACCTCTGCGATTCTCAGCAACAAAATTCAGCCACTCCTTCTCCGCCTTTTCAAAACACAGAATATTCAGCTTGTCCTTAGCCGAATCTTCGTCAAATTCATAAAAGGTAATCGTTGGTTTTCCTGTTTTTCTGCGCATAGTCTGTATCTGGGCCCAACGTCTCGCCTGCTCCGGGTCTGAAGTAGTATAAAATCCGGCTCCGAAATCCAATGCCCGATTGGAAACAATGATCTTTGGATTCAGAACTTCCACATTACTGCCATGGTATAATATCACTGCCAGCTGTCCTTTCTTACTCTCAAACTGATTCTGCAGCATTTTCAGCATATACAAAGCACTGTCCATGTATCGGTTTTATTCCATAAAACAACTCCAGGGACAGGAAATAAGCTGTAATTATTATAGCCTTTCCTGTCCCTGTGCGCAACTTCTTATTTATTTTTGCATTGAATCTGCCAGCATCCGTCCGGTCTCAGCGGATTACAAACCTCGGCAAATTTCTGGTCTGAATAAATCCACAGTTTCAGCAGATCTCCGGTCTCAGCGAATTTTCAATCTGAGCAAATCCCGGTCTCAGCGGATCTCCGCTCCCACCCGGAACTTCAGATCGCCCAGAATCTTCTTTATAAAGCGTTCGATATCCTTGGGGCTGAGAGCCTTGTCCTTAGGAACAAAGTCCACCTTAAACGCCATACTCTTCTTGCCCTTTCCGATATGCTCGCTGCGGTAAATGTCAAACAGCTCCACATTCCCCACCTGCTTGCAGGCCCCGCGGATCACCGCGGTAATGGCGCCGCAGGAAACCTTCTCGTCCACCACCAGAGCCAGGTCGCGGCTCACGATGGAAAATTCAGAGATGGGTTCATAGTGGAATACTGCCGCAATATGACGTGACAGAGCCGCATAATCCAGCTCACCCAGGAAGATCTTGTCGCCGGCCTTGCTGTCCTTGGGCAGCTTCAGCTCGTTCGCCACCGCATTGGAAAGCTTTCCGAATACGCCGACCTTCTCTCCCTCGCAGAAAACATAAGCTGCGATACCGGGATGCAGCCACGGCACATCCTCCGCACGCTCATAATCAAATTTCAGCCCGAAGGCCTCTCCCAGGGCCTCCACAGAACCTTTGACAGTAAAGAAATCCTCATCGTCTCCGAAAACGCCCAGGCCCAGATGAAGAATCTCATTCACCAGCTCCGTAACAGGCTGCTGCTTCGGCACATAAATATTGGCCAGCTCAAAGACGCGTCCGGCGCCGTTGCCCTTTTTCAGGTTATCCACGATCACCTTCAGCACAGAAGGAGCCAGAAGCGAACGCATGATAGCCAGATTTTCCGTGATGGGATTCAGAATCCGGACCACATTTCTCTCCGGCGCATCCGCTGCCACGTGCAGAGCGTCCAGATCCGCGTCCGCATAGAAGGACAACGTGGAGATCTCATAATATCCCTGGGAACACATGGTGCGCTTCACCTTCGCCTGACGCTGCTGCTCCTTGTTCAGGCCTCCGTTGGTCACAGCCGCGTCCTTAAGGAAAGTGGGAACAATACGGTCATATCCGTACTCCCTGATCACTTCCTCCGCCAGATCCGGCTCTCCGATCTCAATATCCTCACGATAGCGGGGAGCAATGACATCCAGCACATCCCCGTCCCTCTTCACTTCAAAATTCAGACGGCGGAGAATGTCCAGAACCGCATCACCGGGAACCTCAATACCCAGAATTTTATTGATGCCGCTGAGAGTCGCGGTAAAATGCTTGCCCTCACGGGGAGCTCCTGCGCTCACGTCAAAAGCGCTTGACGTAACCTCGCCGCAATTCAGCTCCTGAATCAGGTGCAGCGCCCTTGCCATGCCCAGCTCGGTGGTGTACTCCGCGATTCCTTTCTCATAGTGACTGGAAGCGTCTGTACTGTGTCCCAGGCTGCGGGCAGTCTTTCTCACGTTGTCGCGCATAAATTTCGCCGACTCGAAAAGCAGCTGTGTGGTTTTTTCGGTGATCTCACTGTTGAGACCTCCCATAATGCCCGCCAGCGCCACCGGCTTGCTGCCGTCGCAGATCACCAGGTTATTGGGATTCAATTTGCACTCCTTGCCGTCCAGAGTAACAATCTCCTCATTCTCATGGGCACGGCGGACGATAATCTGCGTGCTTTCCAGAGTCTCCATGTCGAACGCGTGCATGGGCTGACCGATTTCCAGCATGACATAGTTGGTAATATCTACCACGATGCTGATGCTGCGCAGGCCGCAGAGCGCCAGATACCGCCTCATCCACTGGGGAGACTGCCCGTAACGGATATTGCGGACGCCGTGGCCCAGATACCGGGGACAAAGATCCGGCGCTTCCACTGTAATATTCAGATTTTCATATTTATAATCGCTCATCACGTAATCCGTGGCGGGCATCTTCACCGGCTTATCCAAAATGGCGGCCACCTCCCGGGCCATGCCCAGAATGGACTGACAGTCGGAACGGTTGGCGGTGATGGAAATATCAAACACATAGTCGTTGAGACCCACGACTTCACAGATATCCGTGCCGGGAACCGTATCTTTCGGCAGGTCCAGAAGGCCGTACACCTCGCTGCCCGGATAAAGATCGTCGTTCAGCCCCAGTTCTTCTCCGGAGCAAAGCATGCCGTTGGACTCCACGCCGCGCATGGGTTTGGCCGTGATCTTCACTCCGCCTGGAAGGGTCGCTCCGTCCAGAGCCGCAGGGGTATGCATTCCCGCGTAAACATTGGGCGCGCCGGTGAGAATCTGAATATCCTTTCCATACTCGCCGCAGTCCACCTTACAGATGAAGAGATGCGTTCCCTCCATGGGAATGCACTCCAGAACCTTGCCGACAACCACGCGTTTGATCTCCGCGGACAGATCGATCAGTTCCTCCACCTCAAATCCGCAGCCAAAAAGCTTTTCCTCCAGCTCCTGCGCGGTCACATCAATATCAACAAACTCTTTCAGCCAACTGAATGGTACTTTCATGCCGTTCCTCCTCTCAGTCCTTGAACTGTTTTAAGAAACGAAGATCGTTCTCATAAAACAGGCTAATGTTGTTAATTCCGTATTTCAGCATGGCAATCCGCTCGATGCCGATGCCGAAGGCAAATCCGGAATACACGTTGGGATCAATGCCGCAGTTTTCCAGAACCTTCTGATGCACAACGCCGCCGCCGAGCACCTCGATCCAGCCTGTGCCCTTGCACAGGGAGCAGCCCCTGCCGCCGCACTCGAAACAGCTCACATCCACCTCCACGCTGGGTTCGGTGAAGGGGAAATAGCTGGGACGCAGACGGGTCCTGATATCATTGCCGAAAATGGCCTGGACAAATTTGTCCAGCATTCCCTGAAGATCGCAGAGGGTAATGCCCTTATCCACCACAAGGCCCTCCATCTGATGGAACATGGGGGAATGGGTGGCGTCGCTGTCGGAACGGAACACACGGCCGGGAACCAGCACCTTGATGGGAGGCTTCTGGCTGTCCATGACACGGATCTGTCCCGGACTGGTCTGAGTACGGAGAAGAATATCCTCCGCCACATAGAAGGTATCCTGGGTATCTCTGGCAGGATGATTCTTCGCCACATTCAGACGGGTAAAGTTATGATCGTCGTCCTCGATCTCCGGTCCCTCGAAAACTTCGAAGCCCATGCCGGAAAACACGTCGATCATTTCATTTTTTGTGATGGTAATGGGATGGAGCGTGCCCATACTGCGGCGCACCGCCGGCATGGTGATGTCCACCTGCTCGCTCTTATTGCGGGCCTCCAGCTCCAGCTCCTCCAGTTTGCTGCGGAGGTTCTGATATTTTTCCTCCACCTGCAGTTTAAATTCATTGATGACCTTGCCCATTGCGGGGCGGTCCTCCTTGGGCACTGCTCCCAGGCCCTTCATCAGATCGGCGATACTGCCCTTTTTGCCCAGGTAGCTCTGCCAGAATTCCGCCAGCTCCTCCTTCGAGCGGACAGAACCGAGGGCTTCTTCCATTTTTTCCTGCAAAGCCTTAATCTTTTTTTCCATAATCCACCTCGTATTATTTAAAAATATTTTCAAGCATGAGTGAAAATATCCTGACACAGTGGGGAGAATCTCCGGCTTCTCATGATATAAAGAATCTCTGCGACAGAAACCTCCGACTTCTCGTGAGAAAGAAAATCTCCGCACTAAAAAATAACAGCTTCATCCCATAGGGACGAAGCTGCTTTCTCCGTGGTACCACCCAAATTCCGCCGGTAACGGCGGCACTCTTACGTCTGTAACGGGACGGCCCGTCCTGCACTACTGGGACCTCAGGTCCGTTGGCACAGGCCGCTCAGGAGGGAATCCGCACAGTTCCTTTCGGAAAGCCTTTCAGCCGGTGAGCTTTCTCTCTGTTGGGGCCGGGGACCGTCCTCAGCCTGACCAGGAGTTCTGTACGCTGTCTCCTTCAACGCTGTTTTTCCATAATTTAGCGAATTTGATGATATCATACCGCCGCGGAGCTTGTCAAGCCGGGATTTCCCGGTTTTCAAATTCTACAGTCAAAATATCCTTCAATACATACTCTTCCCCGTAAATCCTGATCTTCTTCTCCGTGCCCTCCATCAGCTTCACGCGGCACTGCTTCCTGTCCACCTGAATCTCCATCCTGCTGTCCTCATAGAGAATCCTGAACCGGTATCCCTCCCAGGTTTTGGGCAGATGAGGCGCAAGGGAAAGGCCGCTTTCTTTGATGCGCAGTCCTCCGAAACCGTACACAACGGCCATGTAGGTACCGCCCATATTGGCTGTGTGAATGCCGTCCTTCGTATTCTTATGCGTGTTAAAAAGATCCATCTTGGCCGATTCTCCGAAGTACGCCAGAGCCTTGTCCTCAAATCCCAGTCTGGAAGCCATGATACTGAAAATGCAGCTGGACAAAGAGGAATCATGCGTGGTAACCTTCTCATAATACTCAAAGGAACGGCGCATAGTCTCCTCATCCTGATAGTCTTCCAGAACAAAATATGCCAGCACGGTATCCGCCTGCTTGCAGATCTGATAACGATAAATATACATGGGATGATAGTGAAGAAGAATGGGCTTTTCCTCCTCCGTAATGGTACTGATATCCCACACCGCCTTCTGCAAAAAGGAGTCGTCCTGAGGATTGATCCCCAGCTTCTCATCATAGGGAAGATACATGTCGGCGGACGCCCGGGCAAACTCCTGCAGCTCCTCCTCCGTAACCCCGGTTTTCTCTATTACCCTCTGCTGAAGCCCCGCATTTTCCAGCAGACGGTAGGCCTTCTCCGCCCAGTACAGATTATATTTCGCAACGGAATTTGTGTAATAATTATTATTCACCAGACAGGTATATTCATCCGGTCCTGTCACTGTATTGATACGGAATTTTCCCTCATAATAATTGCCGATATCCATCCACAGACGGGCCGTCTCGATGAGGATTTCCTCCCCGCATTCCTCCAGCATGGCCAGATCCTTCGTCGCAAGATAGTAAGCCGCGACAGAGTAGGCGATATCCCCGCTGATGTGATACTGGGCGGAGCCTGCCGGGAAAAATCCGGAGCATTCTTTGCCCATAATGGTCCGCCACGGATAAGCGGCGCCCTTTTTATGTCCCAGAAGCCGGGCATTCTCCTTTGCCTGATCCAGAATGGTATAGCGGTACCGGATCAGATTCCCGGCCACCTCCCGGGAGGTAAGAGTGAAGAAAGGCTGCATATACATCTCCGTATCCCAGAAATAATGTCCCTCATATCCCTCTCCGCTCAGCCCCTTGGCGGCAATATTGCTCCTGGGATCCTTACCTGCGGACTGAATCAGCTGATAAAGATTATAGTGAAGCGCGGCGTTCAGATCCTCGTCCCCCTGCACGTCCACAGCGCAGCTTTCCCAGAAATTTTTCATATAACGTTTCTGCTGTTCGTAGAGAACCTCCGGCGAAAGAGCGCAGACCTCTTTCATGATTTTCTCTGCGGATTCCAGAGTATTTTCGTATCTGCGGCTGTCGCAGAAAACTGCATATTTGTAAAAGGTCACCGTCTCCCCCGGCGCCAGATCCGCCGTAATTTTTTCCGTAACCTGGGTTTCCTCCGGAATCGTTTCCCGGAAGCTTTCTCCGGAAAGAACATTTTTTACCGCAGTCGTTACCTGAAGGCCGCTTTTCGTAGTCTCTGAAGTGATAAAGGTGATTCCGTCTCTGTGCTCCGCGCTTTTTACGACGATATGTCTGCAGGCTTCCCCTGCCACACGGGGATCCGACGGATCAAAAAAGTTCATCACGTCTCCTTTTGCCAGCGACTCAAACCGGAGAGAAGCGCTGCAGTTTTCCGAAGCGACCTCATACCGGATGAGGAACAGAGGCAGAATTTCCATGGAGGTCATTCTCGTTATGGAAATTCTCAGCTTCTGATCAGAATCGTTATATAAAAAGGAACGTTCCGTCACGCCGCTTTCCATATCCAGAATCCTGGCGCGCTCTCCCGCACGGGAATCCAGCATGGAAATCTCCTGTCCATTCGCATATACACGGACGCTCTGCGTATCCGCAACATTCACCATGGTCTGCTTTTCTTCAATCAGCCCGTAAAGCTTCTCCGCCTGGGGCATATCAACATTGTTATAAAATCCATTGATGTACTGGCCCCG
Organism: uncultured Lachnospiraceae bacterium; assembly: GCA_947626985.1. Lineage (GTDB taxonomy): Bacteria > Bacillota > Clostridia > Lachnospirales > Lachnospiraceae > Blautia_A. The sequence goes on from CANQUG010000047.1 coordinate 24,400, forward strand.
TATGGACCGATACCCTTCGGGGTATCCCTCCTCCAGATTTCCTCTCACGCCGATATACCCGTTTGCATTGTGAAACAGGGTTTCCTGCAGAAGCAGCGCGTCATTGTCCAGAGGAAAATTTTTGATCTGATACTGATAAGCTGACATTGTTTTCTCCCTTCCGCCCTGTGCGGCAGTATTTTCTAATCTATAAATCTATACTGTTAATTTCTGTGAGACCAAGCCGGTCGATCTGAATGACGAGTGTTTTCCGATCCAATATACTGCTAATTTACCATAAAAAACCTGCGCATGACAACTGCTAATCAAAGGGGAAATTGTAAAATATTTTATCAATCATCAGCAGCCGGACTTTCGGGACCGTTTTGTTCCATAAAAAAGACGAAATAAATTGACAATACAGTACCGTGCACTTATAATACACCTAACTCCGGAAATCTCCGGAGCGTACGGTGATTTCAAGCTGTCAAACAAAAATGAATAAGGAGGAAGTAAGGCATGAAAAGAAAAAGTCGTATTGTATGTTTTCTGTTAATTGCAATGCTGGCGGTTGGATTGACATCAGTGACATCATCACTTCCTGTTTTTGCAGCTAAAACCAGCACCGTCAAAAAAGGAAAGACCTTTACGGTGGGCAATCTGAAATTTAAGGTGACCACTGTAAAGGGCAAAAAAGGTACAGTGACTCTGGTAGGAACAACGTCCAAAAATCTGAAAACCGTAACCCTGCCAAATACCGTTAAACTGAACGGATGCACCTTTACTCTGAACACCGTCGGAAAAGGCGCTTTTAAAAACTGTACAAAACTGAAAAAAGTAACCACTAACAAATCCCTGAAAACCATTGGCAGCAATGCGTTCCTCGGCTGTAATAAGCTGAAAACCGTTGTCGTCAAAGGAAATAACCTGAAAAAAGTAGGAAAAAACGCGCTCAAGGGCGTCAGCGAAAACCTTGTTGTCAAAGCAGCTACGGAGAAAAACACGGAAATATACACTGCGCTGCTGAAGGGTGAAGATTCGAATAAGGAAGAAGTTCCTTCCGTATCCGCTACTCCGGAACCGGAGAAGCAGGAGCCCGAAACAGATCCTGATGTTCCGAAAGAAGAGGAGCCGACAGTGACAGAAACTCCGAAGCCGGAACAGCCCTCTGTAACGGAAACTCCAACACCGGAACAGCCCTCTGTAACAGAAACTCCAACGCCGGAACAGCCCTCTGTAACAGAAACTCCAACACCGGAACAGCCCTCTGTAACGGAAACTCCATCTGTTGAGCAGACTACTCCGTCGGCGGAACAATCTGAACCTACGGTTGCTCCAACGGAAGCTCCTGAACCTACGGCTACTCCGACGGAAGCTCCTGTTCCTACAGCCACTCCAACGGAAGCTCCCGTTCCTACAGTTGCTCCGATGGAGACTCCTGTTCCTACGGCCACTCCGACGGAAGCTCCTGTTCCTACGGCCACTCCGACGGAAGCTCCTGTTCCTACGGCTGCTCCGACGGAAATTCCCGTTCCTACAGTTGCTCCGACGGAAATTCCCGTTCCTACAGTTGCTCCGACGGAAACTCCTGTTCCCACGGCTGCTCCGACGGAAACTCCTGTTCCTACGGCTGCTCCAACGGAAGCTCCCGTTCCTACAGCTACTCCGACGGAACAACCCGAACCTACAGTTGCTCCGACGGAAACTCCTGTTCCCACGGCTGCTCCGACGGAAACTCCTGTTCCTACAGCTGCTCCAACGGAAACTCCCGTTCCTACGGTTGCTCCAACGGAAGCTCCTGTTCCTACGGCCACTCCGACAGTCGAACAGCCTGCACCTACGGCTGTTCCTACGGACACTCCCGTTCCCACGGCCACTCCAGCAGCTGAGCAGTCTGCACCTTCGATTACTCCTGACACACAGCAGTCTCCTCCATGGGCAGAAGGCCCCGGTATCGAAGATTT
>CANQUG010000048.1 GCA_947626985.1 uncultured Lachnospiraceae bacterium
CCTCCCAGAGTTCAGGCAGAACCCAGACGGGAGACGCTCCCCGGGGACAGGGGAGGAACGCTTCCAGGGATGCCCGGCGGGAGAACCCGGAGAACAGACAGAGAGATAGCCAGAGAGAAAATCAGAGAGACGGCCAGAACCGCGGCGAAAGAGGCGGCGACAGAAGAACCGGCGACCGGGGCGACAGAAAATTCCAGAGCCGTGACAACCGGGATAACCGGGAGGGCCGCGATACCCGCGACGGCCGTCAGGGCCGCGGAGGCGACGGCCAGAGAGACGGCCAGAACCGCGGACCGAGACAGAATGACGGCCAGAGCCGCATGGGAGGCAGAGGCCAGAATCAGGGCGGCAGAGGAACCCAGCAGGGCCAGGGCCGCTCACAGGGCGGCGCTCAGGGACGTCCCGGCTCCGATAACCGTGACAGCCGCGGAGAAGGCAGAGGCGCAGGTCAGGGCCGCGGCGCGCAGCGCACCGGCACCAGAAGGAATGACAGCGAGGTGGTATTCACCCCCGAACTGACCAAGACCTCCAAGGACAGCAAGAGAGAACGTGACAGAGAAAACAAAAATAAGAAGAAAGATTTCGATAAGACAGCGGCGGGAAGCAGCAGACCGAACCAGAACGGCAAGAAGACGGGGGCGAAGCTTCCCAGGGCTCTCCAGAAACCGGCGCCTGCGCCGAAGCAGGAGGAGAAAAAGCCTGAGGTGAAGGAGATCATCATCCCCGAGAAGCTCACCATCCGGGAGCTGGCGGATGCCATGAAGATTCAGCCCTCCGTGATCGTGAAGAAGCTGTTCATGCAGGGCATCATGGTGACGGTGAACCAGGAGATCGACTATGAAAAAGCGCAGGAGATCGCTCTGGAGTACGACATCATTGCGGAACTGGAAGAAAAAGTAAATGTGATCGAGGAGCTGCTCAAGGAGGACGAGGAAGATGAATCCACCATGGTTCCCAGACCTCCGGTAGTCTGCGTCATGGGCCACGTGGATCACGGAAAAACATCCCTTCTGGACGCCATCCGCAATACCAACGTCACCAAGGGAGAGGCCGGCGGAATCACCCAGCACATCGGCGCATATGTGGTGAAGATCAACGGCGAGAAGATCACCTTCCTGGATACCCCCGGACACGAGGCCTTTACCGCCATGCGTATGAGGGGCGCCAATGCCACGGATATCGCCGTGCTGGTAGTCGCCGCGGACGACGGCGTCATGCCTCAGACTGTGGAAGCCATCAGCCATGCCAAGGCCGCGGGCGTGGAGATCATTGTGGCCATCAATAAGATCGATAAACCCAGCGCCAACATCGAGCGGGTAAAACAGGAGCTTTCCGAGTATGAGCTCATTCCCGAGGACTGGGGCGGCAGCACCGTGATGGTTCCCGTATCCGCCCACACCGGGGAAGGAATCGACAACCTTCTGGAGATGATCCTTCTCACCGCGGAGGTGGCGGAGCTGAAGGCGAACCCGAAACGGGGAGCCAGAGGTCTCGTCATCGAGGCGCAGCTTGACAAGGGAAAAGGCCCGGTGGCGACCATTCTGGTACAGAAGGGTACCCTTCATGTGGGAGACTTCATCGCCGCAGGAGCCTGCAGCGGAAAAGTCCGCGCCATGATGGACGACAAGGGCCGCAGAGTGAAGGAAGCGGGTCCCTCCATGCCTGTGGAGATCCTGGGCCTGGGCGACGTGCCCAATGCTGGCGAGGTGCTTATGACCTTCTCCAGCGACAAGGAGGCCAAAAACTTTGCCGGAGCCTTCGTATCCGAGAATAAGAACCGTCTTCTGGAGGAGACCAAGGGCAAGCTGTCCCTGGATAACCTCTTTGACCAGATCCAGGCCAGCGATCTGAAGGAGCTTCCGCTGATCGTGAAGGCGGATGTGCAGGGCTCCGTGGAGGCCGTAAAACAGAGTCTCCTGAAGCTTTCCAACGAGGAGGTTGTGGTCCGTGTGATCCATGGAGGCGTGGGAGCCATCAACGAGTCCGACGTGTCCCTGGCGGCCACCTCCAACGCCATCATCATCGGCTTCAATGTCCGTCCGGACGCCATGGCCAAGCAGCTTGCGGAGCAGGAGGGAGTGGATCTCCGCCTCTACAAGGTGATCTATCAGGCCATCGAGGATGTGGAATCCGCCATGAAGGGCATGCTGGATCCCATCTTCGAGGAAAAGGTGATCGGTCACGCTCAGGTTCGCCAGCTGTTCAAGGCTTCCGGAGTGGGTACCATCGCGGGAAGCTATATTCTGGACGGCGTGTTCCAGAGAAGCGCCAAAGTGCGTATTTCCAGGGAGGGCGAACAGCTCTTCGAGGGAAATCTGGCGTCCCTGAAGCGGTTCAAGGACGATGTGAAGGAGGTCAAGGCCGGTTACGAGTGCGGTCTTGTGTTTGAAGGATTTAACGACGTCAAGGAAGACGATATCATAGAAGCGTATATCATGGTGGAAGTGCCAAGATAGGAGTGTAAGCCTGAATGAGGAAAAACAGCATCAAGAATACCAGGATCAACGCGGAGGTGCAGAAGGAGCTCAGCGCCATCATCCGCGGCGAGATCAAGGATCCCCGCATTCATCCCATGACTACGGTCACGGGTGCGGAGGTGGCCCCGGATCTGAAAACCTGTAAAGCCTATATCAGCGTTCTGGGTTCCCGGGAGGAGAAGGAGGCCACCATCAGGGGCCTCTCCAGCGCGGAGGGATATATCCGCCGGCTCCTGGCGAAGAACGTCAATCTGAGGAACACGCCGGAGATCCGCTTTATCCTGGATGAGTCCATTGAATACGGCGTGGCCATGTCCCGGAAGATCGAGGATGTGGCCAGAAAGGACGCGGAGGGAAAGGGAGCCCCCGCGGAACAGGAATAAGAAACAGCAGCGTCTGCCCGGCAGACGAATATCAGGCGAAAAAGAGGGATGGACATGAGAAATATAGAAGAAGTACTGGAGAATGTGAAAACTGTGGGAATCGGGGGACATGTGCGCCCGGACGGCGACTGTGTGGGTTCCTGCATGGCGTTGTATTTATATCTCAGGGAGAACTTTCCCCGGATTCATACGGATGTGTATCTGGATAAAATGCAGCCGGTTTTTTCCTATATTGATCGTATTGACGAGATAAAACACGAGGCGGGAGAAGAAATTTCCTATGATCTTTTTATCACCTGCGATGTGAGCGCGAGGCACAGACTGGCCATAGCGGGGGAGTATTTTGACGCGGCGGCCAGGACGGTGTGCATCGATCATCACGTGAGCAACGCGGGATTTGCGGAAGTCAATCATGTGCGGGGCGAGGTGAGCTCCGCCTGCGAGGTTCTGTATTCCCTGCTGGATCCGGAAAAGATCAGCCGCTCCGTGGCGACAGCCCTCTATACGGGAATCGTTCATGACACCGGAGTCTTTCAGTATTCCTCCACAACGCCGGACACCATGCGCATCGCGGGGGAGCTGATGAAGTTCGGATTTGATTTCAGCAGGATCATCGAGGAATCCTTTTATGAAAAAACCTACGTTCAGAACCAGGTGATGGGACGGGTGCTCACGGAGAGCCTTCTTCTGCTGGACGGGAAGTGCATCGTAGGCTATCTGAAAAAAAGGGACATGGATTTTTACGGAGTGGAAGGCACGGACCTGGACGGAGTGGTGAGCCAGCTGCGCCTCACCGCCGGCGTGGAGGTGGCCATCTTCCTCTACGAGCTGAAACCTCAGTATTTTAAGGTCTCTCTTCGCTCCAACGGCAAGGTGGATGTGAGCAGGATCGCGGTTTATCTGGGCGGCGGCGGTCATGTGAAGGCCGCGGGCTGTGAACTGAACGGCTCCGTCCATGACGTGATCAATAATATAACAGAACAGGTTGTTCTTCAGCTCCAGGCGGGTGGGGAGGAATGATGGACGGCATACTGATCATCCGCAAGGAAAAGGGCTGTACCTCCCACGATGTGGTGGCCAGACTTCGGGGAATCCTCCATATGAAACGGATCGGACATACCGGAACCCTGGATCCCCAGGCGGAGGGAGTGCTTCCCGTCATGCTGGGAAAGGGAACCCGGCTGTCGGGACTCCTGACGGAGAAGGAAAAAACCTATGAGGCACTCATGCGCCTGGGAATTCAGACAGATACCCAGGATATGTCCGGCAGGGTACTGAACCGGCGGGAGGTTCTGGTCACGGAGGAGGAGGTCCGCTCCGTTATGGCCGGCTTTCTGGGGGAGGGGCTGCAGGTTCCTCCCATGTATTCCGCGCTGAAGGTCCATGGAAAAAAGCTGTACGAGCTTGCCCGGGAGGGAAAAGTGGTGGAGAGAGAGCCCAGGCCGGTTCATTTTTATGAGATTGAGATTCTGGAGATGTCTCTTCCCCTGGTCCGGTTCCGGGTGACCTGCAGCAAGGGAACCTATATCCGCACCCTGTGCGACGATGCGGGAAGGGCTCTGGGCTGCGGAGCCTGCATGGAGGAACTGATCCGGACCAGAACCGGCGGCTTTACTCTGGAACAGAGTCATACTCTGGAAGAAGTGCAGGCTTTGGCCGGTCAGGGCCGGGCGGAAAGTCTGGTCCTGGGACTGGAGGAGGTCCTGGGAGAATATCCCCGGATCCTCTCCAGGGAGGAGGGGGACCGCCTTCTGGCCAACGGAAATCCCCTGACCCGGGAGCTTCTTTCCGGGGATCCGGGAGAGGGGCCCTTCCGCCTGTGTTCCAGCGGGGGAGTGTTCTCCGGCATTTATCAGTGGCGGGACGACAGAGGAAAATTCTGTCCCGTGAAGATGTTCTTATAATCCGCTGCTTTTCGGACTGGGAAATATCCGGAATACCGGGGGCCTGTCCCTGTGAGTTCCGCGGAGTTTTGCGGACGGTTTTCCGGGAAAAGCAGCGATAATCTGACGACAGGGTGAGAAAAATGGAGTACTTAAAAATCGACGGTGGATTTCCGGGGATTGAAAACTGTGCGGTGACGCTGGGAAAGTTTGACGGGATCCACTGGGGACACCGCAAACTCATATCCGGGATTCTGGAGAAAAAGAAGGAGGGCGCCACAGCCGTTGTGTGCGCCTTCACCTCCGCCGGAAAATCCATTTTTACCTCCTCCGAGCGAAGAAGGCTTCTGGAGGGGCTGGGAGTGGACGTGCTTCTGGAATGTCCTCTGGACGACAGGCTCAGACATATGAAGGCCGAAACCTTTGTGCGGGAGATTCTGGTGGGGGACCTGCAGGCGTCCTACGCGGCTGTGGGAGAGGATTTCCGGTTCGGATACGAGAGAAAGGGAACCCCGGAGCTGCTGAAAACTCTGGGGAAAAAGTATGGCTTTGACACGGACATCCTCTCCAAAGAGAGGGACGGACGGCGGAAGATCAGCAGCACCTATATCCGGGAGGAACTGAGAAAGGGAAATATTCAGAAGGTGAACGAGCTTCTGGGCACGCCCTACTTTGTGGAAGGAATCGTGGCGCACGGACGGGGAATGGGGCACAGGATCTTCTTCCCCACGGCGAACCTGATTCCGCCTCAGGAAAAGCTCCTGCCTCCCAACGGCGTGTACGCCGCTGTTTTTCTGTGTGAGGACGGGGCGGTTCCCGGCGTGACCAATATCGGGTACAAGCCCACGGTGGGAGAACGCTTCGTGGGGGTGGAGACCTATCTTTTTGACTGCGACAGAGATCTGTACGGCTGCAGCTGCAGGGTGGAGTTCCGGAAATTTCTCCGGCCGGAAAAAAAGTTCGCCTCCTTCGACGAGCTGAAGGAGCAGATCAGCAGGGATATTTCGAACGGAAGGTCATTTTTTGAGGAAAATCCTGTGGACAAATGACAGGCAATCCTTTATAGTTATGGAAAACGGCTTGCGGCATATAGGATGAAACATTCTCCGGCGGGAAAAAACGAAGCTTTCCCGCCGGAGGATCATGATAAGAGAACCCGAACAGGGGAAAGATACGAGGGGATAGAAAGGAATATGGCAGATATTATACTTGGGCTGATGGGCGGTCTCGGTCTCTTTTTGTACGGTATGAAGCTGATGAGCGACGGACTGGAGAAGGCGGCCGGAGCCAAGATGAGGAGTATCCTGGAGTTTTTTACAAAAACCACATTCCGCGGAATTTTGATCGGTACCTTTTTTACGGCTGTCATTCAGTCCTCCAATGCCTCCACGGTGATGGTGGTCAGCTTTGTAAATTCCGGCCTGATGAATCTGTACCAGGCGGCCGGAGTGATCATGGGAGCCAATATCGGTACTACGGTGACTTCCCAGCTGATCTCCTTTAATTTGTCGGCGCTTGCGCCGCTGATCGTCATGGCCGGAGTGATCATGGTCATGTTCTGCAGGAAGACGAAGATCCAGCGGATGGGTGAGGTTCTTCTGGGATTCGGCATCCTCTTCATGGGGATGACCACCATGTCCTCCTCCATGTCGGTGCTGAAGGAATCTCCCAGGGTCGTCCATATCATGAGCTCCCTGAATAACCGTTTCCTGGCCATGCTGACGGGTATGCTGGTGACGGCTACGCTTCAGAGCTCCTCGGCTACGGTAGGTATTGTTCTTCTGCTGGCGAAGCAGGGACTTCTGGATATCCGGATCTGTTACTTTATTATTTTCGGCTGCAATATCGGGTGCTGCATCTCCGCTCTTCTTGCCTCCGTGAACGGCAAGAAGGTGGCGAAGAGAGCGGCTCTCATTCATCTGCTGTTTAATATCATCGGAACAGCCATCATGTTTGCCATTCTCTCGGTGGCCATGGAGCCTGTCACTCATTTTATCGGCGCAATCTCCCACATGGATCCCGGCCGGGAGGTGGCCAACGCCCACACGCTGATCAAGGTGTTTGAGGTGCTGATCCTCTTCCCCTTCGTGAAGCAGATCGTGAAGCTGACCGGATTTTTTGTCCGGGGAGAGGACGGAAAGGAGGGGCAGGAGTTTCAGCTGCAGTATATCGGGGCCAAATCCGTATTTTCTCCTACGACGGCTGTGTTTGACGCCACCAGGGAGATGGAGCGCATGGGACAGATGGCGATCGGAAATCTGAAGCGCGCCATGGACGCCCTCGTCACCCTGAACGAGGATGAGATCGAGGAAGCGTATCAGGTGGAAAGGCAGATCGACTTTCTCAACCATTCCATCACCGACTATCTGGTGAAGGTGAACCAGACCAGCATCCCCACGGAGGACAAGAAGAGCATCGGCGCTCTCTTCCACGTGGTGAACGATATCGAGCGGATCGGCGATCACGCGGAGAACGTGGCGGACGCCGCCAGGAGCAGGATCGACGAGGGGATCGAGTTCAGCGAAAAGGCCTGGGAGGAGCTGTCCGGACTGTTTGACATGGTGGTGAAGGTGACCACCTACGCGCTGGATATGTTTTCCAGGAATAACCTGGAGCATATGCAGGAGATCCTGGATCTGGAGGACCAGGTGGACGAGACGGAGCGGCTTCTTCAGGAAACTCATGTGCAGCGTCTGACCAGAAACGAGTGCAGCGCCGGGGCCAGCACCATGTTCTCGGACATCCTTTCCGGGCTGGAGCGTGTGGCGGACCATGCCACCAATATTGCCTTTTCTCTCCAGGAAGAAGATCTGGATGAACAGAAAAAAAACAGTTTACAGAAATAAGGTTGTATGCTATACTATGCAAGGTGTGACTCAGCCCATATTCAGAGATTGGAAACTCCGACCTTCTCTTAATATGCGGCGATTAAAAAGATTAAGGAGGAATTTATCATGATTACCAGGGAAAAGAAAGCAGCGATTATGAAAGAGTATGCGAGGACCGAGGGCGACACAGGCTCACCCGAGGTACAGATCGCCATTCTCACCGCAAGGATTCAGGAGCTTACAGAGCATCTCCAGACACATCACAAGGATCATCATTCCAGACGCGGTCTGCTGAAGATGGTTGGTCAGAGACGTGGGATGCTGGCTTATCTGAGAAAAACAGACATTGAGAGATACCGTGCACTGATTGAAAAATTAGGTTTAAGAAAATAATTGGTATGCGGAAGGGGCGGATATCCATCCGCCCTATTCTTCTATGAAAAAGGATTTAAAAACAGATAGCGGGAGTAAATTCCGAGACTACTGAAAAGCCTGTTTGTCACGGCGCCAAGCCGGTTTTTCAGTTGTTTCGGACTCCTGCTATTGCAAGAAATTGCAGTACCGGTACAGCTGAAGCTGTATGTCATTTTGATTGAAAATCAGACGAAAAAAAGAAAAGGAGAACGAACATGTACAAAAGTTATTCAATGGAACTGGCCGGCAGAACTCTCACCGTAGATATCGGCCGGGTTGCGAAGCAGGCCAACGGAGCGGCTCTGATGCACTATGGGGAGACTACGGTTCTGTCCACCGCCACCGCTTCCAAAGAGCCCAGGGAGGGCATCGATTTCTTCCCCTTAAGCGTAGAATATGAAGAAAAAATGTATGCCGTGGGCAAGATCCCCGGAGGCTTTAACAAGAGAGAGGGCAAGGCCAGCGAGCACGCCATCCTTACCTCCCGCGTCATCGACCGTCCCATGCGCCCCCTGTTCCCCAAGGATTACAGAAACGACGTTACCCTGGTGAACATGGTAATGTCCGTGGATCCCATGTGCAATCCGGAGATCCCGGCCATGCTGGGTTCCTCCATCGCCACCTGCATTTCCGACATTCCTTTTGACGGTCCCTGCGCCACCACACAGGTGGGGCTCATCGACGGCGAGTTTGTGATCAATCCCACCCTTGAGCAGAAGGATGTGTCTCTCCTTCAGCTGACGGTGGCCTCCACCAGAGAAAAGGTGATCATGATCGAAGCCGGCGCGAAGGAGGTTCCGGAGGATCAGATGATCGAGGCCATTTATAAGGCCCATGAGGTAAACCAGGAGATTATCGCTTTTATTGACAAAATTGTTGCAGAATGCGGAAAGCCCAAGCATGCCTACGAGTCCTGCGCCGTTCCGGAGGAGCTCTTCGAGGCCATTAAGGAGCTGGTTCCCCAGGAGGAGATGGAGACCGCGGTATTTACCGACGAAAAGCAGGTGAGAGAGGAGAATATCCGCGCCATCACCGCCCGTCTTCAGGAAGCCTTCGCCGATAAGGAGGAATGGCTGGAGGTTCTGGGGGAGGCTGTTTATCAGTATCAGAAGAAGACCGTCCGCAAGATGATCCTGAAGGATCACAAGCGTCCCGACGGCCGTGAGATCACCCAGATCCGTCCTCTGGCCGCTGAGGTGGATATCATTCCCAGAGTACACGGCTCCGCCATGTTTACCAGAGGACAGACCCAGATCTGTACCGTCACCACTCTGGCTCCCCTTGCGGACGCCCAGAGACTGGACGGACTGGACGAGTTTGAGACCTCCAAGAGATATATGCATCACTATAATTTCCCGTCTTATTCTGTAGGCGAGACCAAGCCCTCCAGAGGACCGGGAAGACGTGAGATCGGCCATGGCGCCCTGGCGGAGAGGGCCCTTCTGCCCGTGCTTCCGCCGGAGGATGAGTTCCCCTATGCCATCCGTACCGTATCGGAGACCTTCGAGTCCAACGGTTCCACCTCCCAGGCCAGCGTGTGCGCGTCCTCCATGTCCCTCATGGCGGCGGGCGTTCCCATCACCAAGCCTGTGGCAGGCATTTCCTGCGGTCTGGTGACCGGTGAGACGGATGACGACTATATCGTTCTCACAGACATTCAGGGTCTGGAGGACTTCTTCGGAGATATGGACTTTAAGGTGGCAGGTACCCACGACGGTATCACCGCCATTCAGATGGATATCAAGATTCACGGACTTACCAGACCCATCGTGGAGGAGGCGATCCGCAGGACGAAGGAAGCCAGAGAGTATATCCTCACCGAGGTTATGGAAAAATGCATTCCGGCTCCCCGTGAGTCCGTGGGCAAATACGCGCCCAAGATCATTCAGATCCAGATCGATCCTCAGAAGATCGGCGACGTGGTGGGCCAGAGAGGCAAGACCATCAATACCATTATCGAGCGTACCGGCGTGAAGATCGACATCACCGACGACGGCGCTGTTTCCATCTGCGGACTGGAGCAGAAATCCATGGATGAGGCCGCCCGCATGGTTGAGATCATCGCCACCGACTTTGAGGCGGGACAGATCTTCACCGGAAAAGTGGTGAGCATCAAGGAATTCGGCGCTTTCGTGGAGTTTGCCCCGGGCAAGGAGGGAATGGTTCACATTTCCAAGATCTGCCGGGAGAGAATCAATCGTGTGGAGGACGTTCTGACCCTGGGGGACAAGGTGAAGGTGATCTGCCTTGGCAAGGACAAGATGGGCAGGATGAGCTTCAGTATCAAGGATGTTCCGAAAGAAGCGTAAGGAAGTATGAGATATCACAACATTACCAAGGACGACATGCTGAACGGGGACGGCCTTCGGGTCGTCCTCTGGACGGCGGGCTGCAGTCACTGCTGCAGGGAATGCCAGAATCCCATCACCTGGGATCCCAACGGCGGTCTTCCCTTCACCGACGCGGAGAAGGCGGAGATTTTTCAGGAGCTGGACAGAGATTATGTGAGCGGGATCACCTTCTCGGGAGGGGATCCCCTTCATCCTTCCAATATTACGGGAGTGACGGCGCTGGCCAGGGAGATTAAGGAGAAGTATCCCCATAAGACCATCTGGCTCTATACCGGTGCGCTCTGGGAGGAGATCTGCCGGGAGGAGATCGTGCGCTATCTGGATGTGTGCGTGGACGGAGAGTTTGTGGTGGAGAAGAAGGATGTTCTTCTGAAGTGGAAGGGCTCCAGCAACCAGCGGGTGATCGATGTGCCTGCCACACTGCGGGAAGGCAGAGTGGTTCTGCACACAGAATAAGAAAGTTCACATCAGAGTTCGTCCCGTCCGGGTAAGGATGATTGTGATTTCAGACAGAGAAGGAAGAAGCTTTGCGGCAGGCGGCTGGAGGAACCGGCGGGAGGCAGGAACCTCAGCCTTCCCGGAACCGGCGCAGGCCATGAACGGAGGCGGCTATGCAGAGGATTGGAAAATTCCACAAGGTAAGCGAGAAGCAGTTCCTGAGCGGCTGGAAGGACTGTTTCGGGGCGGCTCCCCGGGAGGAGGTTCTTTCCATTTATGAAACTATCCGGCTGCCCAGACGGGCTACGGCGGGGAGCGCAGGGTACGACTTTTTCGCACCGGCGGAGATCACTTTGAAGCCGGGAGAGAGCGCGAAGATTCCCACGGGCGTCCGGGTGGAGATGGAACCGTCCTGGGTGCTGAAATGCTACCCCAGAAGCGGGCTGGGTTTTAAATACCGCCTGCAGCTGAACAATACGGTGGGAATCATTGACAGCGATTACTTTTACTCTGATAACGAGGGTCATATTTTTGCGCGGATCACCAACGACACCCGCGAGGGAAAGACGGTGGTGATTCCTGCAGGAACAGGCTTTATGCAGGGGATTTTCGTGGAGTATGGAATCACTGTGGACGACGACGCCACGGAGGTGCGGAACGGCGGTTTCGGAAGCACCACTGGAAGATAATTCACGAATTTGTGTTGGAAATATACGTTTTCCACAGCGCAGATTCAGTGCTGCTGATGAGCAGAAGAAAATTGTTCCGGTTGTCTGCCATAATAATTTTGGTGATTCAGGGGAAGGTTTCCTGTAAGAGTTTTGGTGATTTAGGGGAAGATTTGAGAAAGGTCTTGAATCTTCCCGTTTTCTCTGTTAGAATATTTTGAGATTCAAAATATTTGAAAGGCATTCTATTTAAAACAAAAAATAATCTCCGGATATGCGGCTGCGGAGCTTACGGATATGCGTCCGCAAAACGGCTGCCCGCACACCGGACGAATTTTCAGGAGGATGAACAATGATTATAGAACCGAAGGTAAGAGAGTATATCTGTACAACGGCGCACCCTGCGGGCTGCGGGGAGAGCGTGAGACGTCAGGCGGAGGCCGCGGCGGCCATGGGAGAGGTTTCCGGGCCGAAGAACATTCTGGTGATCGGCTGTTCCACCGGCTACGGTCTGGCGTCCCGGATCAGCGCGCTGGTGAATCTGAAGGCCGCCACTCTTGGCATCATGTTTGAGCGCCCTGCGTCCGGAAAGCGCACCGCCACGGCAGGGTGGTACAACACGGCTGCTTTTGAAAAAATGGCTCAGGACCGCGGGATTTACGCGAAGTCCATCAATGGGGACGCTTTCTCCAGAGAAATAAAGGAAAAAACAATTGAGATGATCCGCAGAGATCTGGGTGCGGCGGATATGGTTGTGTACAGTCTGGCAGCCCCCAGACGAACGGATGAAAACGGGGTTACCTGGTCCTCCTGTCTGAAGACCACCGGGGAGCCCTGCACGGAAAAAAGTCTGGATCTCCGCAGCGGTCAGATTGTGGAGAAGACCATCATGCCGGCCACGGAGGAAGAAATTCAGGGTACGGTAAAAGTCATGGGAGGAGAAGACTGGTGCGGCTGGATTGACGCTCTGAAGGAAGCCGGCGTCCTTGCGCCCGGCGCAGTGACGGTCGCCTACTCCTACATCGGGCCGAAGCTGACATATCCCATCTATTATCACGGAACCATCGGCGCGGCCAAACAGCATCTTCACAGCTGCGCAAAGCTTCTGAATGAAAAGTATCCGGGCCTCCGCGCTTACATTTCCGTGAACAAAGGCCTCGTAACCCAGGCAAGCGCCGCCATCCCCATAGTTCCGCTGTATTTCAGCATTCTCTACCGGATCATGAAGGAGGAGGGGACCCATGAGGGCTGCATACAGCAGATTTCCCGCCTCTTTACCCGGAAGCTGTTTCCGGAAGGAGGACGGCCCCTTGCGGATGAAAACGGCTTTATCCGTATGGATGATCTGGAGATGAGGCCCGAGGTTCAGGAGAAGGTTCTGAAGGCCTGGGCAGCAGTGAATACCGGGAATATCGCGGAGTATTGCGACGTGGAGGGATACTGGGAGGATTTTTATCACATGTTCGGATTTCGCTATGACAATGTGGATTACAGCGCTGACGTCAATCCCGACGTACCCGTTCCTTCCCTCATCAGTCAGGATTGAGACAGGGCAGCCGGACAGCTGTTTCCAAAACAGAAAAACTAAAAAAGAAAAATCCCGTGAACTTCCAGGCTGTATAATCTGGAATTTCACGGGATTGTTTCATTTCCGGCGGGCTCTGCCGTTCTCTTTATTCCAGCGGCTCTCCCGCCATCTCCGCTTTTCTGGCGTTTTCCAGGATTTTTCGAATTTTCCGCCGCAGAGGGGTTAAGACCGTTGTCGGGCCGCAGCCCTGTTCTGTTCCTTATTCCAGCGGCTCTCCCGCCATCTCCGCTTTTCTGGCGTTTTCCAGGATTTTTTCAAATTCTCCGGCCGCTGCCGCGTATTCGTCGTCATCCTCGATGTTAGCCAGGATGGGATCTCCCTCGGTCGTTCTGGAGAACTGATAGAGATAAACCTCTCCGTCCTGATTCTGCCCGCTCTTATCCAGGGGAAGAAGGGCGATATACTCTTTTTTCTCCACAGGAAACACGGTAAGGATGGCGCATTCTATCTCAGAGTCATCATCCAGCGTCAGCGTGATGGTGTTGTGATCCTCACCGGGCCTCACATTCGACTCGCATCCGCCGCAGGAGGCGCAGTCGCTGGCACTGCATTTTCCAATAAGCTCCTCACTCATAAAAATACCCTCGCTTTTTTTAATATTTTGAGAATTTTCAATTTTCCTCCTTATTCTAACAGAAAACCCCGGGGAAAGCAATCTGTTAGAAAGAGCGAAAATTTCCATTTTTATGAGACTGCTCTTTCCGGAACAGAAAAACCTGCTTAAAAACTATGTTATTGTTTTACTAAATAAAAATGAATATGGAAAAAATGCTTTTTTGTACAAAAGAAACATGGTATACTTAAACGAGCGGGCAAAAGCAGGGCAATATTATGAAAAACAGAAATTGCTTTCCGGTCCGCCCATGGCGGCGGGCCGCTGACGGATGCACAGAATCTATATAAAGGAGAACCCAATGAAACTGATTTCATGGAACGTAAACGGAATACGGGCCTGCATGACCAAGGGCTTTGAGGAACGTTTCCGGGAACTGGACGCGGATATTTTCTGCATTCAGGAGACAAAATGTCAGGAGGGACAGGTACAGCTGGATTTCCCCGGATACCATCAGTACTGGAATTATGCCGGCCGCCGGGGCTACTCCGGCACCGCCGTATTTACGAAGCAGGAGCCCTGGTCCGTATCCTTCGGGATCGGCGTGGAGGAGCACGATAAGGAGGGACGGGTGATCACCCTGGAATTCGGGGATTTTTATCTGGTGACCGTTTATACGCCCAACTCTCAGACAGAGCTGCGCCGCCTGTCCTACAGAATGGAGTGGGAGAAAGATTTTCTGGAGTACCTCCTGAAGCTCCAGGAAAAAAAGCCGGTGATCTGCTGCGGCGATCTGAATGTGGCCCATCAGGAGATTGACCTGAAAAATCCTAAAACCAACCGGAACAACGCGGGATTTACCGACGAGGAGCGGGCATGCTTCACGAAGCTCCTGGAATGCGGCTTTATTGACACCTTCCGCTATTTTTATCCCGACGTCACCGGCGTCTACTCCTGGTGGTCCTACCGCTTTAAAGCCAGAGAGAAGAACGCGGGATGGAGGATCGACTATTTTATCGTCTCTCCCTCTCTGGAGGGGAGACTTGAGAACGCCCTCATTCATACGGAAATCATGGGGTCGGACCACTGCCCCGTGGAACTGGATCTGAAAGCATAAACAGAATTTCCGGCTGCGGGATCCGCGGCCTTTTGGAACCGGCGGAAAAGCGGTTCCGGTTTCCTGCAGTTTTGCAGCAGCAACCTGGTTCACAGCAATCCCAAAACAGAAGAAAGGCGGTTTTTATGGCAGGACAGATGATTCGCGACGCAATAAAAGGCTATCCCCTTCTCCTCGGAGCCAATAAAGTGCCCGGGGGATATCAATTTGCTGTGGAGGTCCCAGGCGGGGCGGACGCCTCTCTTGTGCTCTACCACAAAGACAGCAAGACCCCTTTGACGGAGATCCCCTTCGGACCGGAGCACCGCACGGGAAATGTGTGTGCTTTCATCCTCCCGGGTTTTTCTCCCCGCGGCTATGAATATAATTTTAAGATCAATGATGAGATCGTACAGGATCCCTGGGCGTATCAGATATCAGGCAGGAAGGAATTCGGCGCTCCCGCGTCCGGAGAGCCTCATGAGATCCGGTGCGGATTTCTGCCGGAAAAAGCTTACAGCTGGGGAGAGGACCGCTCTCCCGACGTGCCTTTTGAGGAAATGCTTCTCTATAAGCTCCACGTGAGGGGCTATACCATGCAGCGGAAGCTCTCTCCTAAAAAAAGAGGAACCTTTGCGGGACTTGTTCAGATGATTCCCTACTGGCAGGAACTGGGAATCAATGCCCTGGAGCTGATGCCTGCCTGGGAATTTATGGAGGTTGCCCTTCCCGGGCCGAAGAACGGCCTGATCCACGAGCGGAGGCCCCAGGGAAAGGTAAACTACTGGGGTTATCTTTCCGGCAGCTATTTTGCACCCAAGAGCTCCTACTGTGCCGGTGAGGAGCCGGAAAGGGAATTCCGGGATATGATAAAGGCTCTCCATCGGGCGGGGATCCTCTGCATCATGGAGATGTTTTTCCCGGCGGAGGTGAGTCCCATGCTTGCCCTCCGCGCCCTTCAGTTCTGGAAGCTCTACTATCATGTGGACGGATTCCATCTGACGGGAGACGGCGTGCCCCTGGACCTTATTCTGAGGGACGGGATCCTCTCGGACGCCTGTCTTATGGCGGAGGGATTCTCCGTCGACCGGATTTATGGGGGCAAAGCGCCGGAGCGGCGGAATCTGGCCCGGTACAATGACGGCTTCCTCCGGGATATGCGCTGTTTCTTAAAAAGCGATGAGGATATGGTCCGCTCCGCCTCCTGGCATATCCGGGACAATTCCCGGTTTTACGGCGTGATCAATTACATGGCCTGTCAGAACGGATTTACCCTTCACGATATGGTGACGTATAATTACCGGCACAATGAAGCCAACGGCGAAGAAAATCAGGATGGAAACAGCTATAATTTTTCCTGGAACTGCGGTGTGGAAGGCCCCACCCGGAAGGCTTCCATCAAACGTCTTCGGGAACAGCAGCTGCGCAACAGCTTTCTGATGCTGCTGCTCAGCCAGGGAGTTCCCATGATCTACGGCGGAGACGAGTTCGGCAATTCCCAGGAGGGCAACAACAACGCCTACTGCCAGGACAATGCCGTGGGCTGGACCGACTGGAGGGGAATTACGAGATATAAGCGTCTGCTCCGCTTTGTGAAGGACGCCATCGCTTTTCGGAAAGAACACCCTGTTCTTCATCTGAAAGAGGAGCTGCGGTCCGCGGATTATAAAGGGACCGGTTTTCCGGACATCTCCTTCCACGGAGAGCGCGCCTGGTATCTGAATCAGGAAAATGCCAGCCGTCTTCTGGGGGTGATGTACAACGGCGCCTACGGGAAGAAGGCGGACGGCTCCCCGGATGATTTTATCTACGTCGCCTATAATTTTCACTGGGAACCCCGCAGCATCGCTCTGCCCAATCTTCCCGGGGGAATCGTCTGGAGAAAGGCGGCGGACACCTCGGACTGGGAGGGGGATTCCTGCTTCCGGCTGTCTGAGGAGACATACGAAAAATTTGTTGAGATCGGGCCCCGCGCCATACTGGTGCTGCTGGGCAGGCAGGAGAGAGATTTATGCATCCATGGCTCCACTTTAAAACAATCACAAGACACAAACTGATGGTGATGAAATACTGCTTCCGGGTGGGTCTGTACCGCCAGGGGCTGCTCCACGACATGTCCAAATACTGTCCCTCCGAGTTTCTGGTGGGATGCCGCTACTATCAGGGAAACCGCAGCCCCAACAACGCGGAGCGGGAGGCCACAGGCGTTTCCATGGCCTGGCTTCACCACAAGGGGCGGAACAAACACCACTTTGAGCACTGGGTGGACTACAGCCTGGACGGAGAGCACGTGATCATGGGGGCGCAGATGCCCCGGAAATACGTGGCGGAAATGATCATGGACCGCATCAGCGCTTCCCGGAACTACCTGGGGGACGCCTACACGGAGAAGGCGCCTCTGGAATATTTCCTGAAAAGCAAGGAAAAGCTCTGGTTCATCCATCCACGGACGAAGAAGGATCTGGAAGCCCTTCTTCGGATTCTGGCGGACCACGGAGAAGAGAAGCTGCTCCGCTATATAAAACATGTATATCTGAAAAAATCCTGAGAAGGGCGGACAGGGGGCACGGGCGGGAGGAGTGCCCGTTCTGTTCTCTGCCTGCGCAGTGGGGAATTCACAGCCGAGCGCGCACAGGACGGCGCCTGTCTCGCTCTGTTCTCTGCCTGCGCAGTGGGGAATTCACAGCCGAGCGCGCATAGGACGGCGCCTGCCCCGCTCTGTTTTCTGCCTGTGCAGTGAGGAACTCTTATGACGGAAACAGCAGGGGAGTCTGACGGCGGAAAATTTGGGGTTGACAATCTGGATAAGATGTGGTAGCTTTATAAAAGCTGAATTTAGTTTATTAAACCGTTGAAGCGGAGATCAAAGCAGCTGTGCGCGCACAGAGAGTCCGGGCGGGTGAGAGCCGGGCGGAACTGCAGGCTGCCAAATGGACCGCGGAGGGCGCAGTCAAAGGCATGGTACATGGGCTGCTGACCGGATGACTCAATCCGGTTATTGTATGCGCTGGTGAACCAGAGCCGAGTATTCTGCGACGTGCAGGCATACGTCAGTTGCCGGGAATATGAAGGTATTCCGCAAAGCGCACGGGTCATGTCCGTGAATCAGGGTGGCACCGCGGGTTGATTGCTCGCCCCTGACAGAGAGAGAAACTCTGTCAGGGGCTTTTTTCGTGGGCGGAAGATATGGTTCGCTTATCATTTGAGGACAGAAACCCGGAGCTTCCCGGTTATTTGATGGCGGAAATCCTGGAATTTCCCCGCAATTCGCAGGCAGGAATCAGAAAATTCCCTGTAATTTGCGGGCAGGAAACCCGGAGCTTCTCTGTTATTGAAAGGCAGGAATCATAAAATTCCCCTGCAGTCTGACAGTAAAATGATAAAATTTCTCCGTCGCCTGACGGCGGAATTTCACATACGAGGAGGAAAACTTATGTATCCAACATTGGAAACCATTCGGGAGCTGGCCGCCACGGGAGAATACCGGCGGATACCGGTGTGCCGGGAGCTTTACGCCGACCGGTACACGCCGGTGGAGGTGATGCGGATTCTCCGGCAGGCCAGCAGACACTGTTATCTTCTGGAAAGCGCCAGCCAGACGGAGGTCTGGGGAAGGTATTCCTTTCTGGGGTATCATCCGGAAATGGAGGTGACCTGCACGGACGGCCTTCTGAGGATCCGCCGCACGGGAACGGAGGGCAGTCAGGAGGAAATCGTGAAGCAGGTCTCTCATCCGGGAGATACGCTCCGGGAGATCCTGGCCCGGTATAAAAGTCCGGTACTGGAGGGAATGCCTCCCTTCACCGGAGGACTGGTGGGCTATTTTTCCTATGACTACATTAAATACAGTGAGCCCAAGCTGGAGCTGAGGGACCATGAGCAGCAGGATTTCCGGGATATGGACCTGATGCTTTTTGACCAGGTGATCGCCTTTGACCATTACAGGCAGAAGGTACTGCTGATCACCGGAGTGATGACGGACGACCTGGAAGCCTCCTGCAGAAAGGCTGAGGAAAAGCTCCAGGAGATGGCTGATCTCATCCGCTTCGGGAAGAAGAAGGAATTTGCTCCCCTGAAGCTGCAGTCGGAGATCCGCCATCAGTTTTCCAGAGAAAAGTACTGCTCCATGGTGGAGCGGGCCAGGCATTATATCCGGGAGGGCGATATCTTCCAGGTGGTGCTCTCCAATCCCATGAGGGCCGCGGCTGAGGGCAGCCTCTTTGACACCTACCGGGTTCTGCGGGCCACCAACCCGTCACCCTACATGTTTTATTTCTCCAGCGACGATATCGAGCTGTCGGGCGCTTCGCCGGAAACGCTGGTGAAGCTGGAGAACGGAAAGCTCAGCACCTTCCCTCTGGCGGGCACCCGGCCCAGAGGAAAGAACAGGCAGGAGGACAGGGCTCTGGAGGAGGATCTTCTTCAGGATGAAAAGGAGCTCTCCGAGCACAATATGCTGGTGGATCTGGGCAGGAACGACATCGGAAAGATCAGCGCCATCGGCACCGTGGAGGTAGAAAAGTATCTGAGCGTGGAGCGTTTTTCCCATGTGATGCATCTGGGAAGCACCGTGGCGGGAACTCTCCGTGAGGGGAAGGACGCCGTGGACGCTGTGGACGCTATCCTGCCGGCGGGAACGCTCTCCGGAGCGCCGAAATTCAGGGCCTGCCAGATCATAGAGGAACTGGAGCAGAGCAAGCGGGGAGTGTACGGAGGAGCCATCGGCTATCTGGACTTCGCGGGAAATCTGGACACCTGCATCGCCATTCGTCTGGTGTATAAAAAGAACGGTTCCATCTGCATCCGCTCGGGAGCCGGGATCGTGGCGGACAGCGTGCCGGAAAAGGAATTTGAAGAATGCTGCAATAAGGCCAGGGCGGTGGTGAACGCCATTTATCAGGCACAGGAGGGGCTGGAATGATCTTACTTATCGATAATTATGACAGTTTTTCTTATAATCTCTATCAGCTTCTGGGGGCGGAGGAGCCCGATATCCGGGTGATCCGGAATGATGACTGCACGGTGGAGCAGATGGAGGAAATGGGGCCTCAGGCGCTGATCCTGTCCCCCGGCCCGGGACGTCCCGCAGACGCGGGAATGTGCATCCCGGCGGTGAAGTATTTTGCGGGAAAAATCCCCATTCTGGGCGTATGTCTGGGACATCAGGCCATCTGCGAGGCATTCGGCGGCACCGTATCCTACGCGGGAGAGCTGATGCACGGCAAACAGAGGGACATTCACGTGGTGGAAGAAAGCCGCCTGTTCCGCAGGATGGGAGAGAGCTTCCCTGCGGCCAGGTATCATTCACTGGCTCTGGTGCGGGAAACCCTGCCGGAATGCCTGCGGATCACCGCGCAGTGCGACGATGGAGAGGTTATGGCGGTGGAGCACCGGGAATATCCCGTATTCGGCGTACAGTTTCATCCGGAATCCGTGATGACGCCTCAGGGAAAGGTCCTGGTAAAGAATTTTATGGATATCTGCAGAGAAGGAAAATGAAAAGCATTCTGCGGTCAAAAATGTAAAAATTCTGTCTGCGGGGCGGTCAGCCGCCCGGCCCGGACAGAACGCTGTACAGATAAAATAATAAAATTTGATGGAGGTAAGACAATGATCAGAGAAGCGATTTTAAAACTGGCAAAGAAGGAAGACCTGACTTATGCAGAGGCAGAGAAGGTCATGGATGAGATTATGAGCGGGGAGGCCACACCGGTACAGATGTCCTCCTACCTTACGGCTCTTTCCCTGAAGGGGGAGACCATCGACGAGATCACGGCGTCCGCGGCGGGTATGCGCGCTCACTGCGTGAAGCTGCTTCACGAGATGGATGTGCTGGAGATCGTGGGAACGGGCGGCGACGGCTCCAATTCCTTCAATATTTCCACCACGGCCTCCCTGGTGATCGCCGCAGGGGGCGTGCCGGTGGCAAAGCATGGAAACCGCGCGGCGTCCTCCAAGTCCGGAGCCGCGGACGTTCTGGAAGCTCTGGGAGTGAACATTACCATTTCTCCGGAAAAGAGCGCGGAGATTCTGAAGAAGATCAACATCTGCTTCCTGTTTGCCCAGAATTATCATATCGCCATGAAATATGTGGCTCCCATCCGCAAGGAGCTGGGCATCCGCACAGTGTTTAACATCCTTGGGCCCCTGAGCAATCCTGCGGGAGCCAATATGGAGCTGATGGGCGTGTACGACGAGGCTCTGGTGGAGCCGCTGGCCCAGGTTATGGCCAAGCTGGGCGTGGTGCGCGGCATGGTGGTTTACGGTCAGGACAAGCTGGATGAGATTTCTATGAGCGCGCCCACCTCCGTGTGTGAAATCCGGGACGGATGGTTCCAGTCCTACACTCTCACGCCGGAACAGTTCGGTTACGAGAGATGCGCCAAGGAGGATCTGGTAGGGGGAACTCCTGCGGAGAACGCGGAAATCACCCGGGCGATCCTTTCAGGCAAAGAGACCGGACCGAAGCGTCAGGCCGTGTGTCTGAACGCGGGAGCTTCCCTCTATATCACGGGAAAGGCGGAAAGCGTCCAGGACGGCGTGAAGATGGCGGAACAGCTGATCGACAGCGGAGCCGCTTTGAAGAAGCTGGAGGAATTTATCCAGGAATCCAACCGATGATATCTGCGCGAGTTATAAATGACGAGCGGGTGTATTTCCCGCAGACTGCTGCGGGCGTATTCCCTGATAAGCGCAGGATGACGAAAGAATCGGGAGCATAAAGCATGAATATTTTGGAAGAAATTGCAGGAAAAACCAGAGAACGGATTCTGGAGGAAAAAGAGCGGACGCCTCTTTCCATACTGAAGGAGCAGATAAGCCGCAGGCGCTCTGAGGGGCGGAAATGCCCGTCCTTTTATGAGGCGCTGAAAAAGCCGGGAATGTCCTTTATCTGTGAGGTAAAAAAGGCTTCTCCGTCAAAGGGGCTGATCGCGCCGGATTTTCCTTACCTGGAGATTGCCCGGGAGTACGAGGAGGCAGGGGCGTCCGCCATTTCCTGCCTCACGGAGCCTTATTATTTTCAGGGAGCGGACGCCTATCTGAAGGAGATAGCGGAAGAGGTGAAAATCCCGGTGCTCCGGAAGGATTTTACCGTGGATGAATATATGATCTATCAGGCCTGCGCCCTGGGGGCCTCGGCGGTGCTTCTGATCTGTGCGATTCTGGACGATGCCCGGCTGCTGCAGTACCGGGTCCTGGCCGGGGAGCTGGGGATGGACGCTCTGGTGGAGGCTCATGACGAAACAGAGGTGGAGCGGGCCCTGAAGGCCGGAGCGAAGATCGTAGGGGTCAATAACCGGGATCTCCGCACGTTCCATGTGGATATGAACAACAGTATCCGGCTGCGCGCCATGGTGCCGGAAGACGTAGTGTTTGTCTCGGAAAGCGGAATCAGGACCGCGGAGGATATCCGGCTCCTTTATGAAAACAGGGTGGATGCGGTGCTTATTGGGGAAACCCTTATGCGCAGCGGGGATAAAAAGGCTGTGCTGAAGGCGTGGTCTGATGTTTAATCGTGAAAGGTAAGCCGGAAGGAAGGTTCGGGAAGAAAGTTATGGTGGAAAATCGAAAGGTCAAAATCAAACTGTGCGGCCTGAAAACCTCGGAGGATATCGCCGCGGTGAATGAGGTCAGACCGGACTTCTGCGGATTTATTGTGGAGTATCCCAGAAGCTTCCGCAGTATTTCCAGGGATGAGCTGCGCCGGCTGACAGAGAAGCTGAGCCCGGGAATTGTACCGGTGGGCGTTTTTGTTAACGCTCCTCTGGATCTGATGACCGGGCTTCTGGAGGAGGGAACCATCGGGGCGGTTCAGCTCCACGGGCAGGAGGATGAGGCCTGTATCCGGAAGCTGAAAGACCAGACGGTCAGGCCGGTCATCAAGGCATTTTCCATAAAAACCCGGGAGGACGTTCTGCGGGCTCTGGAAAGCCCGGCGGACTATATTTTGCTGGATCAGGGAGAGGGGGGAACCGGTCGGACCTTCGACTGGAGTCTGGTGCCGGAGATTTCCAGGCCCTTCTTTCTGGCGGGAGGACTGGGCCCGGAAAATCTGGAGGAGGCCGTTGCCCGCCTGCATCCCTGGGCGGTGGATCTCAGCAGCAGTCTGGAGACGGATAGAAAAAAGGATCCGGAAAAAATCCGCAGAGTCATGGAGGTGCTGCGGGGGATTTCCGGACAGTAATATAAAAGTGCAGCTTTTTAATGAGCAAAATTGCGATGACTGGATAATAAACAGAATTGCGGCGAATGGATCATGAGCAGAATTGCAGCGAATAGATAATAAGCAGAATTGCGGCGAATGGATCATGAACAGAGCTGTAACGAACCGATAATGAGGAGAACTGTTATGTCAAGAGGAAGATTTGGTATCCATGGAGGCCAGTATATCCCGGAAACGCTGATGAACGCGGTTCTGGAGCTGGAGGAGGCATACCTTCATTACAAGGATGATCCCGAATTTAACCGGGAATTAACGGAATTGCTGAACGAGTACGCGGGACGGCCCTCCCGGCTGTACTATGCGGCTCACATGACGGAGGATCTGGGGGGAGCGAAGATCTATCTCAAGAGAGAGGATCTGAATCACACCGGCGCCCACAAGATCAACAATGTGCTGGGTCAGGTGCTGCTGGCGAAAAAAATGGGAAAAACCCGCGTCATTGCCGAGACCGGAGCCGGTCAGCACGGCGTGGCCACCGCCACGGCGGCAGCCCTTATGGGAATGGAATGCGAGGTATTTATGGGAAAGGAGGACACGGAGCGCCAGGCTCTGAACGTGTACAGAATGCGCCTCCTGGGTGCGAAGGTTCACGCGGTCACATCCGGCACCGCCACCTTAAAGGACGCCGTGTCCGAGACGATGCGGGAGTGGACGAACCGTATTGCCGATACCCATTATGTTCTGGGCTCCGTCATGGGTCCCCATCCCTTCCCCACCATTGTCCGGGATTTTCAGGCAGTGATCTCCAGAGAGATCAAAGAGCAGATTCTGGCGAAGGAGGGCAGGCTTCCCGACGCGGTTCTGGCCTGCGTGGGCGGCGGTTCCAACGCCATCGGGACCTTTTATCATTTCATTGAGGACAAAGGAGTGCGCCTCATCGGCTGCGAGGCGGCAGGGCGCGGCGTGAATACTGCGGAGACGGCGGCCACCATCGCCACGGGAAAGCTTGGTATTTTCCACGGAATGAAATCCTATTTCTGTCAGGATGAGTACGGACAGATCGCGCCGGTGTACTCCATTTCCGCAGGCCTGGATTATCCGGGGATCGGTCCGGAGCATGCGTATCTGTACGATACGGGGCGTGCGGAATATGTGCCTGTGACAGATGAGGAGGCGGTGCAGGCCTTCGAATATCTTTCCAGGATCGAGGGAATTATCCCTGCCATTGAGAGCGCCCATGCGGTAGCGTACGCGCGGCAGATCGCGCCGTCCATGAGCCGGGATCAGATCCTTGTGATCACCATTTCCGGCAGAGGAGATAAGGACTGCGCTGCCATCGCGCGGTACAGAGGGGAGGATCTTCATGAGTAGAGTTCAGGATGCGTTTAAAAACGGAAAGGCATTTATTCCTTTTGTCACCTGCGGGGATCCTTCCCTGGAGGTGACGGAGCAGCTGGTGTACGCCATGGAGGAAGCCGGGGCGGATCTCATCGAGCTGGGGATTCCCTTCTCGGATCCCACCGCGGAGGGTCCGGTGATCCAGGCGGCCAATGTGCGGGCCCTTTCAGGCGGCGTCACCACGGATAAAATTTTTGACATGGTAAAAAGAATCCGGGAGAATACCAGGGTTCCCATGGTGTTTATGACCTATGCCAACGTGGTCTTTTCCTACGGAACGGAGCGTTTTGTGAAGAAGGCCGCGGCACTGGGAATGGACGGTCTGATCCTTCCGGATGTGCCCTTTGAGGAGAAGGGGGAGTTTGACCAGATCTGCCGGGAAAACGGGATGGATCTCATTTCCCTTATCGCGCCCACCTCCCACGAGAGAATTGCGGAGATTGCCCGGGAAGCCAGCGGATTCGTGTACTGCGTGTCGTCCCTGGGGGTGACGGGCGTGAGATCGAAGATTACCACGGATATCGGAGCCATGGTGTCTCTGGTGAAGAAGGAGAAGAACATTCCCTGCGCTGTGGGCTTCGGAATTTCCAGCCCGGATCAGGCCAGAACTATGGCGGCCCAGTCCGACGGAGTGATCGTGGGCTCCGCCATCGTGAAGCTCTGCGCTGCCCACGGCAAGGACTGCGTGCCCTTTGTGAGGGACTATGTGAAGAGCATGAAGGAAGCAATACGTTGAGATGATTCTGTAAAATGGAAAAGGCAGGGTTACATTCACAGATGATTTTTATCCAGGGCCGGAGGTTTTTTGCGGTAAACAGGCAGGGGAATTTTTGCGGCAAATATGGCTTGACATTTTCTTTATTCTAAAACATACTGATTCTGTAACTGCCGATCGTACTTCGCAGCTGGCGCAA
>CANQUG010000049.1 GCA_947626985.1 uncultured Lachnospiraceae bacterium
CTTTTTACTGGTATTTGATGACATAACAATGCCTCCGGTGTTTTTTATAAATCGGGATAGAATCCCATGCTTCACACTTTCTGCTTCAGAACTTTCGTTCCACAATCTTACTCCAGAAAATCGGCCAGAATATAATTGCTCACATGGATGCCCTTTCGGGTAAATTTCCAGAACCCTTTCTCATGCTGAAGAAAGTCCGTCCGCTCGTATTTTTTCAGGACGGATCCGTAGATTTCCTCCATAGTTCTTCCAAACCGGGCAAAAAATTCCTGTTCCTCCACCCCCGCTGTCATGCGCAGCCCCAGGAACATAAATTCCTCCATCTGCTCGCGCACACTCAGGCAAACGAAATCCTTGCGGATTCGCCCGGGTTCGCCGCTGTCCTTCAGGTACTCTTCCATGCTTCTGGTATTGGAATATCTCTGTTCCTTATAAAGAGATGCCGCTCCCAGGCCCAGACCCAGGTAATCCCTGCGCTTCCAGTATCCCTCATTGTGTCTGCAGGAAAAGCCGTCCCTGGCGTAATTGGAAATTTCATACTGACTGTAGCCGTACCCTGAAAGAATTTCCACGGTATCCTCGTACATCCGGTATTCTTCATCCTCCCCCGGAAGGTTCAGTTCCATGGAGGCAAAGGGAGTTCCCTCCTCCACAATCAGACTGTACGCGGAAATGTGCTCCGGTTCCAGCTGGGCAGTCCAGCGGAGATTTTCTCTCCAGCCTTCGCAGGTCTGTCCGGGCAGGGCGAACATCAGGTCCACGTTGATATTGGAAAATCCGCACTCCCGGGCCATTTGGAAGCTCTCCAGAAAATCCCGGGAGGTGTGGATCCGTCCCAGTATCTGGAGCTCCTTCTCCTTGGGAGACTGCAGCCCCAGGCTGATCCTGTTAATGCCGCAGCGTCTGTAGCTCTGCAGCTTTTCTATCGTTAAAGTCCCCGGATTAGCCTCTATGGTGATTTCAGCATCCGGGGAAAAAATAAATTCTTTTTTTAATTTCTCAACAATCTTCTCTATAAATTCTCCTGCCGGCAGAGAGGGGGTACCGCCTCCGATAAAGAGAGAGACGATTCTCCGGGAAGCTCGCTCCTCCGGAGTCAGGGGAAGACCGCCGATCTCTCTTAAAAGCGCCTGCAGATAAGCCTCCTGCTCCGGCGGTCCCGCAGGAGCAGAAAGAAAATCACAGTACCGGCATTTTCTGACGCAGAAGGGAATATGCACATACAGTTCCAGAGGACGGACATCCTCTTTTTCAGTTTCTTTCATTCTCATTACTCCAGTGTAACATCTTAACATAACCGGGCATCGCCGGCTGAAGATCACACAGCCCTGACAAAGGTCTGCCCACTTCATCTGATTTCGGGTTCACATTTTCATTCACTGCTTTATGTATCCGAATCCGCATTTTCATCCGCTGCTTCATGTATCTGAATCCGCATCTTTCTTCGCCGCTTCATATATCTGAATCCGCATCTTCATTCGCTGCATTATGTATCTGAGTCCGTATCTCCATTCACTGCATTATATATCTGAATCCGTACCTTCAGATTTTTCGGAATTCTGATTTTCTTTATCTCCGGAATCTGCACTTTCTTCGTCTTCGGGATTCGATTCTTCTTCGTCAGAATTTGTATTTTCTCCGTCTTCGATGCCTGTATTCTTCCTGTCTTCGGAATTTGCATCCCCTTCTTCAGAATTTATATCTCCTTCTCCAGGATCCGTCTTCCCTTCTTCCCCGGAATCCGGATTCTCTTCCTCCTCAGAAGCCCCTGTATTCAGCTTTCCTTTTCCCCTCCTGGTGGTTCCGATTCCCTCCACCAGATATCCGTTCACCATGGTAAGGCTTCCCTCCGTCACCACCGCGTCCGGATTCAGCTGCTCAGGCACCGGTGTGGGGGTAGGCTCCGGCGTAATGCTGATTTCCAGGACCTGCCGGCCTGCGGGGTCGTCATCCTTCGCGCCGCATCCGCCCAGAGGAATCATGAGGCACAATACCCCGGCAAGGACAGCCATCTTCCCATATCCTGTTCTTTTACTTCCCGGTTTCCCGCACCTCACATTCCTTCACCTCTCATTTCCCTGACCGAAATTCGGAAATATCTTTTATTTATCATCCGGAAACTGCAGGCACATCAGATTTTCCGTTTTTGACTATTGGGGAGTATCTTTTAATCATCCAGAAACCGCCGGCGCATCAGATTTTCCGTTTTTGACTATTGGGGAGTATCTTTTAATCATCCAGAAACCGCCGGCGCATCAGATTTTCCGTTTTTGACTGTTTTGAAACATCTTTTATTTATCATCCAGCTTCAGAACGCTCATGAAGGCCTTCTGGGGAATCTCCACATTTCCCACCTGGCGCATACGCTTCTTGCCTTCCTTCTGTTTCTCCAGAAGCTTCTTTTTCCGCGTGATATCGCCGCCGTAGCATTTGGCCAGAACGTCCTTGCGCATGGCTTTCACCGTCTCCCTGGCAATGATCTTGCTGCCGATCGCCGCCTGGATGGGGATTTCAAAGAGCTGCCTGGGAATCTCCTCCTTCAGCTTCTCACACATTTTTCTTCCGCGCTCATAGGCAGTATCCGCATGCACAATAAAGGAGAGAGCATCCACCTCCTCCTTATTCACCAGAATATCCAGCTTCACCATCTCGCTGCGCTGATAACCGCAGAGTTCATAATCCAGAGACGCGTATCCTCTGGAGCGGGATTTCAAAGCGTCAAAAAAGTCATAAATGATCTCATTGAGAGGAAGGGTATATTTCAGCCGGGCTCTGGTAGCTTCCATATATTCCATCCCGCCGTACTGCCCTCTTCTCTCCTGGCAGAGATCCATAATCGCCCCGATAAACTCCGTAGTCACCATGATCTCCGCATCTACCATGGGCTCCTCCATATAATCGATCTCCGTGGGATCCGGCAGATTCGTGGGATTGGTCAGATCGATCACTTCCCCGTTGGTCTTATGCACCTTATAGATCACGCTGGGAGCAGTGGTCACCAGATCCAGATTATATTCTCTTTCCAGACGCTCCTGGATCACTTCCAGATGAAGGAGTCCCAAAAAGCCGCACCGGAACCCGAATCCCAGAGCCACAGAGGTCTCCGGCTCATAAAACAGAGCAGCATCGTTCAGCTGAAGCTTCTCCAGAGCCTCCCTCAGGTCCTCATATTTGGCGCCGTCCGCAGGATACATGCCGCAGTAAACCATGGGGTTCACCTTCTTATATCCCGGCAGAGGCTCCGCACAGGGTCTGGAGCTGTCCGTAACCGTATCTCCCACCCGGGTATCCCGGACGTTCTTAATACTGGCGGTCAGATACCCCACCATACCGGCGGTAAGCTCCTCACAGGGAATAAACTGCCCCGCGCCAAAGTACCCCACCTCCACGACCTCCGTCTGAAAACCGGTGGCCATCATGCGGATGGGGGTTCCTTTTTTCACACTGCCGTCCATAAGCCGGCAGAACACGATCACACCTTTATAGGAATCATACACGGAATCAAAGATGAGCGCGCGAAGGGGCGCATCGGGATCCCCCTGGGGTGCAGGAAGCTTCTCCACCACCTGCTCCAGGACCTCCTCGATATTGATCCCCATCTTGGCGGAAATCCGGGGCGCGTCCTGGGCCTCCAGCCCGATCACATCCTCTATCTCATTGATGACCCGCTCCGGCTCTGCGCTGGGCAGGTCAATCTTGTTAATAACGGGAAGCACCTCCAGATCGTGATCCAGAGCCAGATAGACATTGGCAAGGGTCTGGGCTTCGATTCCCTGAGCGGCGTCCACCACCAGAACAGCGCCGTCACAGGCCGCCAGACTTCTGGAAACCTCATAGTTAAAGTCCACGTGTCCCGGAGTATCGATAAGGTTAAAAATATACTCTTCACCGCTGCGCGCCTTATATACAATGCGGACCGCCTGGGACTTGATAGTAATTCCTCTCTCCCTCTCCAGATCCATGTTGTCCAGTACCTGCGCCTGCATCTCACGCTCCGTAAGAAGTCCTGTCATCTCAATGATGCGGTCCGCAAGGGTGGATTTTCCATGATCGATATGGGCGATAATACAGAAATTCCGAATTTTACTCTGGTCTGTCATTCCAGAAGCTCCTCCTGTCTCGAATCTTCCACAATTCCTCCGGCTGCGCCGGCGGCCTTTCCCCGGCGCGGCCCTCAGTTTTCTGCCGTTTTTTTACAGCCTGTGGTTATCTTATCATACAACAGGAGAAAAAGCAAACATCTATTCGATTTTTTCTTTCTGTTCCGCACGATCGATCTGCTTTCTCCAGGTCTTAACTGTCTGTTCCCGAAGAAACACTGTCAGCGGTTCCAGTTCCTGCTGTTCATCCCAGGATTCCAGGGCATAATAATAGACTTTACGATCCTCCTCATGAATAATGACAAGAGGATGGTTGTGAAGCAGAAGCAGATAATTCATTATGATCCTGCCGGCCCGTCCATTTCCATCTGCAAAAGCATGAATATTCTCAAATCTGGCATGAAAATAAGCAGCAGCAGTAAGAACCTTTTCATCCGGGACGTCAGCAAGTTCGGATAAAAGTTCTTCCATCTCCTCATGCACATCCTCCGGAGAAGCGCCAATCTCATTTTTTCCGGTCACATAGTCATGAAGCTTATACGTACCGGGGCGTTCGCCCATCTTCCAGCGGCGGGCGTCATAAGTATTCTGTGTAAGCAGCCGCTGAAACTCACAGACAAGATTCTCATCTATAGGACGCTTTTCGTTAAATGCGAAAAACAGGAATTCGTTAGCTTCTCTGGCATTGCGTATCTCGAAAAGGGTACGCAGATCACCGGTATAACTCACCACACCGTCATGCTCAAAAATTTCACGGGTATCATTATAGGTAACATTATCATTTTCAATTTTGCCGGAGTGGTAGGCAAAGGCGATACCATGTCCGTTAAGAGCCTCCGCAAGTTCAGCATCGTTGGTAATATGCCGTTTCTGCCATAGCGCAACAGCTTTTTCATAATCATTCATAGGCACTCTCCTTTAGCTCTGACGTACATTCCTGACGTCTCTGTCCACATATTCGTCCCTTCAGAAAAAGCAAGGGTTGCCGGACCATTGCCGCTGAATATCAGATATTATATCATAGTTTTAAAAGAAAATACCTGTTCTTTATTTTTAAAAATGTTTGTATAATGATATCGTTTTTCGAATCCTCTCTTGATTTTTAACGCACACTGATATAGAATAGCATTCATATAAGCATAAAGACCAATGCCAGCCCATACACACACCTGAAAGCTAATGTATTCATTGACATTTGGTACTATTGTATTACACTGCTGTTACAAGGTGACTGCCAGTTTGTCCTCCGGTGTCCTTCGGGCCCGGGGGCTTTTTATTATCGGAGATTTTATGGCTGAAAAAACATATAAATCATACCGTCAACAATTAAGTATCCTTCGATCAAGAGGTATGATCATTGGTAAAGGTTCTCAGGGTTCCCGCGTTATGCGCATACTGGAGTGTGAAAACTACTACAATGTCATTAACGGATACAAAGAACCTTTTCTCGCTTTAAAGGCAACTGAAACTGCGGATGAGGTATATAAAACCGGAACCACCTTTGACGAAGTGTATGCTCTCCATAATTTTGACCGGGAATTAAGAAATATCTACTTCAAATTCTTACTGAAGATCGAAAACGCTCTCAAAACTGTCATCTCTCACGAATTTTCCGCCAGATATGGTCATGACAACTACTTAAAAATCGATAATTTCAATATCTCCACCGAGCGTAATATTTCATCCGCCATTAAACTCATCGGAGACATTCAGCAGGAAATTGCGCGTCAAATGAGCAAGCACCACCAGACCGTCACACACTATATGACTGAGCATGGGTATATTCCGCTCTGGGTTCTTGTAAATGTACTGACCTTTGGTAAAATCGAGTACTTTTACAAAAACATGAAGCCATCAGATCAGACCATTGTTGCGAAGCAATTCCGTCTCCAGCCGGAGGAACTGGCCAAATTTATGCACATGATGACTTTGGCACGAAACAAATGTGCTCATGGTGAACGTTTCTTCGACATTAAATTCAGGGAACGAATTCATACAAAGAGCATAAAAAATTTCCATGTTCTGGGCATCGTTCGATCGAAAGACGGCTCCTATACATATGGAACAGACGATGCCTATGCCATAGCGATCATGTTTGCCCTCTTATTACGCAAAACAGATTTTAATGAATTTGTTTCATCCATGCGCAGTGCTTTCAGCAAATTGCAGAATCAGCTCCATACCATTCCCGCTGCCGATATAATGGCAATTATGGGATTTGACGCAAACTGGACCAATATAACCGGATTAGTATAATTCTTCTGCACTGGTGTCTTCCTCTCCGGAACTCTTACCGGGGATATTCCGGAGACGAAGAGAAAAATTCAGCCTCCCTCCTGCTCCGCCCCGGAAAGCACTCTGTCCAGGATTTCCGCAAAGGGCTCCATGGCGTTTTTCACCTCCTGGATCGTATTGGTCTGAGCCCCCGCTTCCAGAAGAAGGGCTCTGGGCCGGAGATGAAGGTTATACCGAAGGCCCGCCAGATAAATCCCCCGGTAAAAATCGGGATAATACAGAGCGGACTGATACTCCAGCTGAAAGGAAAAGGCCAGATTATCCTGTATGTACGGATTGGGCAGATAATCCACTGTCCCGTTACTGCTGGTATAGCTGATGCCGTTAAAAAACATCACCTGAGCGGTGGGCTTCCCGTTGATCTCCGTCACCAGGTGACGGTCGTCGGGCACTCCGTC
Organism: uncultured Lachnospiraceae bacterium; assembly: GCA_947626985.1. Classification (GTDB taxonomy): domain Bacteria; phylum Bacillota; class Clostridia; order Lachnospirales; family Lachnospiraceae; genus Blautia_A. The sequence continues at coordinate 6,794 of CANQUG010000049.1, forward strand.
CCTGTGAAGATCGATGATTACCTCCACCGTGGGATTTTCCTCCAGAACCTTATCCAGATACTCTCTGGCGCAGTCGTATGCACGGCTCCTGTCCACCTCCCCATCGATGATATCGAAGGTTTCCGTCACATGGATGACCTGATATCCGTAGGTTTCCGTGAGCAGCTCCGTGAGATAGTTTCCCACTCCCACAATGGTATCCTCCGGCTCTCCCTCCCGGGAATCCGCGAACTCCTCCTGGGAATGGCTGTGATAAATCAGGATCTGAGGCACGGAAGCATCCTTCTGCAAAGTCATATCCGCAGCCAGGAATCTTTCAGCGCTGAGAAGCTCAGGACTGGCCGACGTCCCGGAATCCACAATATAAAACTGATTCAGAAGATAGTCATAATCCGCAAGAGCCTCCGATGAAAGGTCGATCTCCGGATTCTTTCCGGGTCTCTCCACTATTTCCCCGGAAAAATCCTGCTCCGCCGTTCCTTTCTCATTTTCCCCAGGGTCCTCTTCTGCCTTCTCTCCCGCCTCTTTTTTCGTCGTTTTTTCTCCCTCTCTGACATCTCCTTCCGACGTCTTTTCTTCCGTTTTCTCTGCCGGATCCCGTTCTGCCTTCTCTTCCGCTTTTTCTGCCAGATTCCCTTCTGCCTCCTCTTCTGCTTCCTCTCCCGCCTTCACTCCTTCGTTTTCATCCGAAATCCCGGCGTCGTCCCGTCCATTCTCTCCTATTTTATCTGAACCGTCTTTTTCCCCAGCTCCTTCCTCCCCTTCCGTATCATTTTCCTGCCGCTTTTCCCCATCTTCCTTCCGGCCTTCTCCAGATTCTTTCTTTTCTTTTTCAGGCATTTCCTCCCGGTCTTCTTCGGGCGGTCCGCTTTTTTCGTCCTCCTCCACAGTTCCAGGAGTTTCTTCCTGAACCTTTTCAGTTTTTCCATTTTCAGCTTTTTCGTTTTCAGCCTCTCCATCCTGAACTTCCTCCGATTCTTCCTCTATATATCTGATATTTTCCTCCCCGATCTGCTCCGCCTGCCTTCCCTCCGCCAGATACAGGGCATTGCTCTCAATCATTTTTTCGGTGGTCTCCGGATCCTCCGCCTCGGGGATTCTCCTGGCTTCCTTTTCCACAAAGCAGTAAAGAGGAAGCTGCCTGTACACATTGTCCCACAGAAAATACGGCCCCGGCGCAGCGGCCAGAACCGCAAAAAAGCACAGACTCAAAAACACGCAGACTGCCTTCTGGAAATTTGTCACCATATCACCTCTCTCAAGGTATTTTATGACAAAGCTTCCTCGTTTATACTTCCCGCGGAAGGTTCCTGCTCCGGCCAGACCTCCGAAAAGGCCAGATTCAATCCCTCCGATATGGTAAAGCTCAGGTATTTCACCGTCTCATCCACATCCTTGGGCGTCACAAACATGCTGTGAAGATGGGGTGAGATCATTTCCTCCAGAAACTCCTTCTGCTCCGCTTCATCCAGAGCGTCCAGAAGATGGGCCATGGAATCATGGACAATGGTGGCCGCATCCACTACGGTGGGCACGCCGATGCCGATCACCTTCACCTGAAGATTATCCTCCGTCAGGCCGTTTCTGTGATTTCCCACCCCGGAACCGGGATGAATCCCTGTATCCGTAATCTGAATAGTGCGGTTCAGCCGTCTGACGCTCCGCGCCGCCAGAGCATCTATGGCAATCACCACATCAGGACTGGTCTCACTCACCACTCCCTGAACGATCTCCGACGTCTCCATTCCGGTCTGAGCCATCACGCCCGGAACGATCCCGCTGGTGCGGTGCATCTTCTCCTCTCCCATTCCCCGGAGCCCGTATTCCCGGATAATATGCCTGGTCATGCGTATATTTTCCACCACCCTGGGGCCCAGAGCATCCGCTGTGATCGCCTGATTCCCCAGTCCTACCACCAGCACGGAGGTCTCCCTGGTGAGATCCAGCAGCTGCCGCAGATGACGGGCAATCTCCTCGGAAACCTCCCTGTGATAATCCTCATCCGGAAGGGACAGGTTGGGAGCCTCAATGGTGATGTAATTCCCCTGAGGACGACCCATAGCTTTGGCCCCGTTCTCCGTTCTGATCTTCACCACTGTCGTGCGGATATCCTTTTCCTCATTGTAATCCTCCTGAATCTCCACACCCCGTATCTCCACATGCTCCTCGGCAAACCGCTCGGTCATCTCCAGTGCAAGGTCCGTTCTGACTCTGTAACTTCCCAACATAGCCTCATCCTCCAAAATTTCCGTATCGTCATGCCAAACTGTCCGCGGCACTTTATCTATATTTTTTACGATTTTTGAAGAAATATGTATGATTTTCCGGCGAAAGCCGTGCTCCGCGTCAGAATCTCTTTTCCGGACCGCAGACTGCTTTCTGAAAAAATACCATTACACAACTGAAAAAAGCCCCCGGACAGAACCATCTCTGCCCGGGAGCTCCCGAAATCACAGGATCAATGATGAAACAGGCGAATTCCTGTAAACACCATCACCATTCCATATTTATCACAGGTCTCAATCACCGCATCATCCCGCACGGAACCGCCGGGCTGGGCAATATACCTCACACCGCTCTTGTGCGCCCGTTCAATGTTATCGCTGAACGGGAAAAACGCATCGGAACCCAGCGTCACATCCGTCATCTGATCCAGCCAGGCGCGTTTTTCCTCCCTGGTGAACGCCTCCGGCTTCTCCGTAAAAATGTTCTCCCACGCCCCGTCAGCCAAAACATCCATATATTCCTCGCCCATATACACGTCGATAGCATTATCCCTCTCCGCACGGCTGATGGAATCCTTAAAGGGCAGATTCAGCACCTTCGGGCACTGACGGAGGAACCAGTTGTCCGCCTTCTGTCCCGCCAGCCTGGTGCAGTGAACCCTGGACTGCTGCCCGGCGCCCACGCCGATGGCCTGTCCGTCCTTCACGAAGCACACCGAATTGGACTGGGTATATTTCAGCACAATCAGAGAAATCTTCAGGTCTCTCCTGGCCTCCTCCGAAAGCTCCTGATTCTTCGTCACAACTCTGGAAATAAGTTCATCGTTGATCTCCAGCTCCTGACGCCCCTGCTCAAAGGTCACACCGAACACTTCCTTGTGCTCCAGCGGCGCCGGAACATAATCTGGATCGATCTCAATCACATTATAATTTCCCTTCTTTTTAGACTTCAGAATCTCCAGCGCCTCCTCCGTGTACCCGGGAGCGATCACGCCGTCGGAAACCTCCCTTTTAATAAGAAGGGCCGTATCCTTATCGCACACATCGGACAGAGAAATAAAATCTCCGAAGGAGGACATTCTGTCCGCCCCTCTCGCCCTGGCGTAAGCACAGGCAATGGGAGAAAAATTCTTCCAGTCCATGTCGTCCACCCAGTAGATCTTCGCCAGCGTCTCGGTGAGAGGAAGTCCCACAGAAGCTCCCGCAGGAGAGACGTGCTTGAAGGAGGCAGCCGCCGCCAGCCCTGTGGCCTTCTTCAGATCACGCACAAGCTGCCAGCCGTTGAAGGCGTCCAGAAAATTAATGTATCCCGGTCTGCCGCTCAGCACCTGAATGGGCAGGTCGCCTCCGTCCGCCAGATAAATCCGGGATGGTTTCTGATTGGGATTACAGCCGTATTTCAATTCCAGTTCTTTCATAAAGCAATCCTCCGTTATACACAATGATTCTCCCGTCAAAAGCCATATTTCTGCACTGACCGAACATGAACTCCTGACGGGATCATTCCGCTGCTGCAGTACCAGGCCGCACCGGCCCTGTCAATGTACCATAAAAAACCGATATTCTCAATGATTCTTATTTATGATCTTACTTTCATAGTTCCCTGTGGCAATATCAATATACCTGACAAAGAGAGAAACCTTGTTTTCTTCATTCAGGCTCGCCCAGAGCATGGCCGCAAAAGCCTCCATATCGTCGGGAATGGCCACCAGCTTCGGCTCGCCCTCAAAGCTGGGAAGAGGATTTCCGTCGCACTGATAGGTATGAATAAAATGTCCTTCTCCGGCAGGCGCATTCTCATAAGCAAAGGTAAACCGATTGCAGGATTCCGGATTTCCGTTATTGCTCTTCAGAATGGACATGGCGTAGCTGTATTTGCCGTTTTCCACATGCATAATGCCGGAAATACGGGGAGTATAATTCGGGCCGTCCGGCTCGAACTCTCTGCTTCGGAGAGACTGCTCAAAGGTGAGCTGACAATCCATCCCCTGATAAATCGTATCCGTCTGATCCCCGTTGGTGACAATGGTCTTGTTCCCCAGCACGCGTACAGGCGCATAAATGATCAGACTGGGATCCGTAAGTTTGGACGGATCAAAGGCCTGAGTACGGATTCCCTCCCCGTCCTCCACAAAGATACGGTTTCTGCTGTTCTCGCTTCTTCCCATGATAAAATAGGCCGCCACAGCCTTCGTGCCATCCTGGGAACGGCCGATGATAATCCCCCTGCCGGGATATGAATTTTCTTTCAGTTCTTTTTCCAGACATTTCATTTCCATAATTCTATATATTCCTCCATTTCTGTTCGCCAGTAAAAAGTTCGGTCATCCCGAAGGCTGCACGATCGGGCAGGTCTATCAGCTGCACAGTCAGACTGCCCAACATACAGTCAGACATACATCTCCGAGGCGCGCTCAGGCATATTCGCCGAAATGAACGCCCGGCTCCTCTCTCATCTCAGATTCTCCTGCAGCACATAATCCTCCTGGATCTGAGCCGCGATATCCGCCTTCATCTGCTCCCAGGCGTCGGGATGATCCACGTAATATTTGGGGCATTCCTTCCCGGTCACGTCATAGTGACGGATCACCTGCTCCTCCGTAAGGGAAAACCTGGTACACAGCCACGCCGTCAGCTTCACCACGGAATCGTAGGTGGCGTCCAGAAAAGCTCCCGTCTCATCCGGATGGCAGCACTCGATGGACACCGTATCCACATTCCGCTCATTGGTAGCGTAGGAGATCTCCGCGGTGGGAATGCACTGCACCACTTCCCCCTCCAGCCCGACCACAAAATGACTGCTCACCTTAGCCTCATGGGTATTGGCCAGATTGTTAAAATAGTCCCTGTTGTTCATGGCTGTGGCCCCCGGATTCGCCGTATAGTGAATGGCTATGTATTTGACCTCACTTAACGTGATCTGCGGACGGGAATACTCATTGGGATCCAGAAGCTCCACATCGATATAGGGCGCTCCCTCCTTCTGCCATTCCTCCGGTCCGTAGTTCTGCTCCTCACCCACATAGGAAAGCAGTTCCTGTCTCCTTCTCTCCTCCCTCCTCCGGGCGGCTGTGAGAAGAAGGATCCCCATGATGAGCAAAATCATGGCCGCGATCAGACAGACCAGAACTACCCGCAGATTTCTCTGACGCACCCGCTGCCTGTGTTTCTCCGTAACTGGGCAAGACCTGCTCTGTGGGGCAGGTCTTGCTGATTCCTTCCTATTTATTTCTTTTCCTTTTTCTGTTTTTTCTTCCGGTTGTTTCCTTCGTATCATTTTATTTTTCGGCAAAACAGATTTCCGCTCGCTGACGATCCGTCAATCCCCTTGCCCCGTTATTCATCCACACTGTAGTTGGGCGCTTCCTTGGTAATATGAATGTCGTGGGGATGAGACTCCTTCAGCGACGCGGCGGAGATCTTGATAAATCTTCCCGTAGTCTTCAGCATCTCAATATTTTCCGCACCGCAGTAGCCCATGCCGGACCGGAGACCTCCCATCAGCTGGAACACTGTATCCTCAACATGTCCCTTATAGGCCACCCGTCCTTCCACGCCTTCCGGCACAAGCTTCTTGGCGTCCTGCTGGAAGTAACGGTCCTTGCTGCCGTTTTCCATGGCGGCGATGGAGCCCATGCCGCGGTATACCTTATATTTTCTGCCCTGATACAGTTCGAAGGTTCCCGGGCTCTCATCGCACCCTGCGAAGATGCTGCCCATCATGCACACATTGGCTCCGGCAGCGATGGCCTTGGTAATATCGCCGGAATATTTGATTCCGCCGTCCGCAATAATGGGAATTCCGAAACGGTTGGCAACCTCGTAGCAGTCCATCACGGCAGTGATCTGAGGCACGCCGATTCCCGCCACCACACGGGTCGTACAGATGGAGCCGGGACCGATACCCACCTTCACCGCGTCCGCGCCGGCATCGATCAGCGCCTTGGTCGCAGCACCCGTAGCCACATTTCCTGCAATCACCTGAAGCTCGGGGAACGCGTCCTTGATTTCCCGCACCGTCCTCAGGATATTTTCGGAATGGCCGTGAGCGGAATCCACCACGATCACATCCACATTCGCCTTCACCAGCGCTTCCACGCGGGCCAGAACATTGGACGTGATACCCACGGCGGCGCCGCAGAGCAGACGTCCCTGAGAATCCTTGGCCGCCAGAGGATATTTGATCTGCTTCTCAATATCCTTGATGGTGATCAGACCTTTTAAATTATATTCTTCATCTACAATGGGTAATTTTTCTTTGCGGGATTGTGCAAGAATTTTCTTGGCTTCCTCCAGGGTGATGCCCTCATGAGCTGTGATCAGTCCCTCGGAAGTCATACACTCTTTGATTTTTTTATCAAAGTCTGTCTCAAATTTAAGATCGCGGTTGGTAATGATACCCACAAGCTTCCTTCCCTCGGTAATGGGAACTCCGGAAATACGGTATTTCGCCATCAGGTCGTTGGCATCCTTCAGCGTGTGCTCCGCAGATAAGAAAAAAGGATCTGTGATAACTCCATTTTCAGAACGTTTTACCTTGTCCACTTCCTCGGCCTGAGCCTCAATGGACATGTTTTTATGAATGATACCGATGCCGCCCTGTCTGGCCATGGCAATCGCCATGCGGTGCTCCGTCACGGTATCCATCCCAGCGCTCATCATGGGAATGTTCAGTTTTACCCTCTTCGTCAAATACGTTGTGACATCTACCTGATTCGGTATTACCTTCGAATACGCCGGAACTAACAGCACGTCGTCAAATGTAATGCCTTCACCAATGATAGTACCCATTGCATTTCCTCCCTTGTCCTGATGTACAATGTTGTTGGTTTGAGTTTGTTCCCTAGTGTAACAAAAAACACTTTCAGTGTCAATCCAAAAAAACCTTCCCGGGAGCACAATTTTTGATCATCTGTTCCATTCTCTGATCCGGTTCAATGATAATTTTACAGGACTCATTGTTATCTCTGGTAATCACCGCAAAACGCCTGTGCTCGGAATTTCCCGAGGAATAATCCAGAACCTTCATCTTCTGATTCCCGTTATAATAATCCAGTCTGTGGGAATTCAGCGGAGCCACCAGGTCCGCCTCGGTGATATTGACAGTTTTCGCCTTTTTTCTCTTGGACTTGGACATGACCATGTCGATATCGATCTCCCCGTTGACAAAGAGGTACTCAAACTCCAGATCTGTCCTGGGAAGGATAAAATAGCAGGCAACGCCCAGAGCAATGGTCCCGATGAGAAAAATGGGATGCATGAGAATTCCCGCCGCCGTCACCAGAACCGTGAGGGCGATCAGCCCGTACTTCGTCAGACTGTCCTTCACAGTCCGGTCCTTTTTTACCAGTAACTCGTAATACAAATCGCTCATTTCTTTCTCCTTTTCTGTTTCTGAGGTAATGCACTGCGCCCGCCTTTCCCTTCAGACAGGCGGCACACCGGAGGATCTTCAGAGGCAGCGCTTCCGTATCGGACTCCTCCCGCGCAGTTTCCGTGCATTTTTCTCAGTATAGCACAAAACGGAATCAGCGTCTACGACACTGATTCCGTTATTTGTAAAATTATGAGATAAATTTTTACGATTTCAGAAAATCCGTCAGAACTCTCTCATTACATCATGCCCATTCCGGGGTTCCCTGCGGGCATAGCCGGGGTCTCCTCTTTGATGATGCCCACAACAGACTCGGTGGTCAGCAGTGTGGAGGCAACGCTGGTAGCGTTCTGCAGAGCGCTTCTGGTAACCTTGGCCGGATCCAGAATTCCCTCGTTCACCATATCCACATATCTCTCCTGCAGAACATCGAAGCCGATGCCGCACTCGGACTCTTTTACCTTATTGATGATCACTGCGCCTTCCAGACCTGCGTTGGCTGCGATGTGGAACAGCGGAGACTCCAGAGCCTTCAGAATGATGTTGGCGCCGGTCTTCTCATCGCCTTCCAGATCTGCGGTAGCCTTTGCAACTTCCTTGGCTGCATGGATATAAGCGGAACCGCCGCCTGCCACGATGCCTTCCTCAACAGCGGCTCTGGTAGCTGCCAGAGCATCCTCCAGACGAAGCTTGGCTTCCTTCATCTCGGTCTCGGTAGCAGCGCCTACACGGATAACTGCCACGCCGCCTGCCAGCTTGGCCAGTCTCTCCTGCAGCTTCTCTCTGTCGAAGTCAGACTTGGTCTCCTCGATCTGGCTGCGGATCTGAGCTACACGATTGGCAATGTCAGCCTTATCGCCGCATCCGTCTACGATTACGGTATTTTCCTTGGCAACCTTTACGGATTTCGCACGGCCGAGCTGAGCCATGGTGGTCTCCTTCAGATCCAGACCCAGTTCCTCGGAAATTACCTGACCGCCGGTAAGAATGGCGATATCCTGAAGCATTTCTTTTCTTCTGTCGCCGTAGCCGGGGGCCTTCACCGCAACTACCTGGAAGGTTCCTCTCAGTTTATTTACGATCAGAGTGGTAAGAGCCTCGCCCTCAACATCCTCTGCAATAATCAGAAGCTTGGCGCCGGACTGAACGACCTGCTCCAGAAGAGGAAGGATCTCCTGAATGTTGCTGATTTTCTTATCCGTAATCAGAATGTAGGGATCTTCCAGATTCGCTTCCATCTTCTCCATATCGGTGGACATATAAGCGGAAATATAACCGCGGTCAAACTGCATGCCTTCCACCAGATCCAGCTCGGTATGCATGGTCTTGGACTCTTCTACTGTGATAACGCCGTCGTTGGAAACCTTTTCCATAGCGTCCGCAACCAGATTTCCTACGGTCTCGTCACCGGCGGAAATCGCGGCTACATTGGCGATCTGCTGCTTGCCGCTGATCTTCTGGCTCATATCGGCGATTGCCTTTACAGCCGCGTCAGTGGCTTTTTTCATGCCTCTTCTCAGGATAATGGGGTTGGCGCCTGCTGCCAGGTTCTTCATGCCCTCGTTTACCATAGCCTGTGCAAGAACGGTAGCGGTAGTGGTTCCGTCGCCGGCCACATCGTTGGTCTTGGAAGCAACTTCCTTGATGAGCTGTGCGCCCATGTTCTCAAATGCGTCCTGCAGATCGATCTCTTTGGCGATGGTCACGCCGTCGTTGGTAATGAGGGGGGAACCGTAGGCTTTATCCAGAACTACGTTTCTTCCTTTCGGTCCAAGGGTTACTCTTACTGTATTCGCTAACTGGTTTACACCGCTTTCCAGTGCGGCTCTGGCTTCTGCGCCGAATTTAATTTCCTTTGCCATGACAATCAGTCCTCCTGTTTTTTTATGATAGGATCTCTCAGCCGGATCCTGTTATTTTACGATTGCAAGAATGTCGCTCTGCTTCACAATGATATACTCCACACCGTCCATCTTGACTTCGGTTCCGGAATACTTGGAGTAGATCACCTTATCTCCCACAGCAACCTCCATCTTGACTTCCTTGCCGTCGGCAGTGGTTCCGGGTCCTACCGCAAGAACCTCCGCCTGCTGGGGTTTCTCCTGTGCCTGTCCCGGAAGAACGATTCCGGACTTGGTGGTCTCTTCTGCTTCCATCTGTTTCAATACAACTCTGTCACCTAATGGTACTAAATTCATGATCTATTGACCTCCTTTATTTTTCATATCTCTTCGAGTGTTTTGCTAGCACTCATTAACCTCGAGTGCTAATCACTGTCCTTATATTATTGAATTCCCGTCTTTTGTGCAACTCTTTTAAGAGGCATTTATTAAAGGATATTCTTTTTTATTCTTTTTTATACTTGTTTTTTCTCTCATTTTCTCATTTTACGAATTTCCTGAAAAAATTTCCATCCGCAGAATACCCGCTCCACGCAAAAGCTGCCTCCCACCCGTTCCGGCAGGAGACAGCTCATATTTCAATATCTTTCATACGGTATTACTAATACAGCATTTCTAATAAGGCAATTCAAAGTAAAGCACTTGTAAAACAAAGCATTTCCAAAATCAAAGCATGGTAAAACTGAAGCACCACAAAACCTGAAGCATTTTCATCAAAGCATGGTAATACAAAAAAATCTGAATTTACTCCCCGTACACAGCAATTCCATCGGAAAATGAATCTTTAAAACAAAACCTGAAACTGATCACAAAACACCACATTTTCTAACACTCTGGTTTCCAGCTACATTTTCTTACTGCGCTGAGCTTTAATGTCTTCCAGTTCATTAAAGATCACTTCATTTAAAACCTTGATGTACGTCCCCTTCATACCTGATGACCGGGATTCAATCACTCCTGCGCTTTCAAATTTCCGCAGCGCATTGACAATGACTGATCTGGTTATGCCGACGCGGTCCGCAATCTTGCTGGCCACCAGAATCCCCTCTTCTCCGTCCAGTTCCTCGAAGATGTGGATAATGGCTTCCAGTTCGGAAAATGAAAGAGTATTGAAGGCGGATTTTACAACCTGCTGCTTCCTGTCCTCCTCCGCGTTTTCCTCATGCACGGCGCGCATCATTTCCAATCCGACGACAGTAGTGCCGTATTCGCTGACAATAATGTCCTCGATGTCGTAGGGCTTGTCGTTCCGGTACATAAACACCGTCCCGAGGCGCTCCCCGGCGATATCGATCGGATTTACAATTCCCTGGCAGTTTCCGGTCACATGCTCAAATCCCAGTGTCTGAAGGTTCACGTTTTCCTTGGTAGACAAAACCCCAAGAAATCGTTCATTTAACAGTACATCCACATATCCGCCGACCTTGTCCTCGATCAGTTCCGTAATCTCATCCACGCCGGAGCACAGGCTGACGCCAAGAACTTTTCCTTTTTTACTAAGTACAAGAATGTTAGAACTCAGGGTTTCCATCAGTACCTGACAGATGTCATTAAACACGACTTTACTTGAACTGCTGTTGTGCAATAACTTGTTGATCTTTCTTGTTTTGTCTAACAGTTGAACGCTCATTTTATCCTCCTTTCGCTTTATTCATTGCATGATTATAAATCTGCTGATTTTAATAGTACACGTTTTATTCGCGAATTACAAGAGATTTTTATATTTTTTATTTATTTTCATTATTTATTTACTTTTTTTCAAATCCAGATGCTTTTCATCCGATTTAGAAAAATATGAAAAGCGGGAAAAGGGAACGGCAATTCCCTCAACTTCCCGCTTTCTGATCAATCCTCTGATTATTCCGCCGCCTGCTCCCGTTTTCCGTCCTTCTCCTTCTGCTCCACGTATCCGCAGGACGTCTGGCTGCACACCAGCTTGTTTCCCTTCTCCACCATATAGCTTCCGCAGACGGGACACTTCTTCTCCGAGGGCTTCTGCCAGGACATGAAGTCACACTCGGGATGATTTTCGCAGCCATAATATTTCCGGCCCTTCTGGGTCTTCTTCAGAACCACCTCGCCCCCGCATTTGGGACAGGCCACGCCGATCTTCTCGTAGTAGGGCTTCGTATTCCGGCACTCCGGAAATCCCGGACAGGCCAGAAACCTTCCGTGGGGACCGTATTTGATCACCATGTGACGGCCGCACTGATCGCAGACAACGTCGGTGACCTCATCCTGAATATCCACCTTCTCCAGTTCCTTGGCCGCTTCATCCACATCCTTTTTCAGATCCGGATAAAAATTCCTCACCACGGTCTTCCACTGTACGGTGCCCTCCTCCACACAGTCCAGGAGCCCTTCCATCATAGCCGTAAAGTTCACGTCCACAATGCTGGGAAAGGCCTGCTTCATAATATTGTTCACCACTTCCCCCAGCTCCGTCACATAGAGGTTTTTCTGCTCTTTGGACACATACCGGCGGCTGATGATGGTGGTGATGGTGGGGGCATAGGTGCTGGGTCTTCCGATTCCCAGTTCCTCCAGCGTCTTCACCAGGGAAGCCTCCGTATAGTGGGCCGGCGGCTGGGTAAAGTGCTGCTCCGGATGAAGCTCTTTCAGCTTCAGCTTCATTCCGGTTTCCAGGCTCTGGCTGAGCACATTACTCTTTTTCGTATCCTCTTCCTCCGTGTAGACAGACATGAATCCCTCGAAAGCCACTCTGGAGGCGGCCACCGTGAAGGTATACTCACCGGCGCCGATTTTGACAGAGGTGGTTTCATATCTGGCGGGAGACATCCGGCTGGCGGCAAACCGCTTCCAGATCAGCTGATACAGCCGGAACTGATCCCTGGAGAGAGAGTCCCTGAGGGCCGCGGGGGTCCTGCTGATATCCGTAGGACGGATCGCTTCATGAGCGTCCTGAATCTTCTGACTTTTCTTTACAGTTTTTTCCGCATTGGAAACATACTCTTTTCCATAGTGGGAGGCAATATACTCTCTGGCTGCCTGATCCGCCTCCTCGGAGATTCTCGTGGAATCCGTCCTCAGATAAGAAATCACGCCTACGGTCCCGTTGCCTTTAATATCCACGCCCTCGTAAAGCTGCTGAGCCAGGCGCATGGTCTTCTGGGTGGAAAAATTCAGTGTCTTGGACGCTTCCTGCTGCAGTGTGCTGGTGGTAAAGGGAAGAGGGGCGTTTTTCATCCTTTCTCCCTTTTTCACCTCGGTCACCACATACTCCTTATCGGCAAGGGCAGCCAGAATCTGATCCATTTCTTCTTTATTATGAATGGGAAGCTTTTTATCCGTCCCGTAAAATTTCGCTTCCAGAGGCTTCTTTTCCCCCTCGGCGAGAAACTCTCCGTCCAGGCTCCAGTATTCCTCGGGAATAAAGGAATTGATCTCCTCCTCCCGGTCGCATATGATCCGAAGCGCCACCGACTGCACCCTGCCGGCGCTCAGACCGCGCTTCACCTTGGCCCAGAGAAGAGGACTGATGCTGTAGCCCACCATGCGGTCCAGCATTCTTCTGGCCTGCTGGGCGTTCACCAGATCCAGATTCAGATCTCTGGCCTGCCTGATGGAGGCCTTCACCGCCGTCTTCGTAATCTCGTTAAAGGTGATCCTGTGCATCTTTTCGGGGTCCTCCTTCAAAGCCTGCATCAGGTGCCAGGAAATGGCTTCCCCCTCCCGGTCAGGGTCCGTAGCAAGATAGATCTTATCCGCTTTTTTCGCGGCCTTGCGCAGCCTGGCAAGAAGCTCTCCCTTGCCGCGGATGGTTATATATTTGGGTTCAAAGTCGTGCTCCACATCGATTCCGAACTGACTCTTGGGGAAATCACGCACGTGTCCGTTGGAAGCCTCCACATCGTAACTGCTCCCCAGAAATTTTTTTATGGTCTTAACCTTTGCAGGCGACTCCACGATCACCAGATACTTCGCCATGTTACCTCTCCTACTTCATAATTCTGACGGAAGGAACAGCCCGGGACAGCCGGAATCCTCCTCCGTCAGTGAACCTTCATATAATAATGTCTGCCCGCCTCTCTGGCAAGCCCCATCAGCTGAAGCTCCACCAGAATATTGCTCACTCTTTCCGGGGGCAGACCGGTTTCCCGAACAAAAAACTCCGCGTTTCTTGGTCGTAAATCGAGACAACTATACACCATATTCAAATCCGATGCAAGCGTTATCTCATTTTTTTCCCCGTTTTTCTTTTCGCCGTCCCCCTGCATTTTTCCGGAAATTTTCCATTCCTCCAGAAGGATCTCCGGCGAATAGGCGATTCCCGCTCCGTCGTAGATGAGCTGATGGCAGCCCAGACTTAAGGACGCGTCCGCGGGACCGGGGATTCCATACACTGGCTTCCCCTGCTCCAGCCCATAACCGGCAGTGATCAGCGACCCGCTCTTCGCCTTCGCCTCCACGATCAGGACCACGTCGGAAAGTCCGCTGATGATCCGGTTCCTCAGAGGAAAGAAGTAATTTCTCGGCCGGGTTCCCGGGGGATACTCGCTGATCACTCCTCCCCCTCCGGCCAGAATTTCTCCATAGAGAGGACGATTCTCGGCAGGGTAACAGATATCCACCCCGTTTCCCAGAACCGCGAAAGTGGGCGCGGAGCCCTTCAGCGCTCCTCTGTGACCCCAGGAATCGATGCCGTAGGCCAGTCCGCTGATCACCTGCACTCCCGCCCCGCTCAAAACCCTGGCGTACCGCAGGGCCTGCTCTCTGCCATAGGGGCTGCACATTCTGGCGCCCACGATGGCGATGGAAGGCCGGTCCTCCCTGGGCAGATTTCCTCTCACATAAAGCTTCTCCGGCATGTGGGGAATGCTGAGCAGCCTCCCGGGATATTCCGGATCATCGGGAGTAAGGCAGCGTATTTCAAAATTACGTTTGGCATGGTTCTCTTTGGCATAGTTCCATTTATCACAGTTTTCTTTTTCATTGTTTCCTTTATTATTATTCTCTTTTCCATTTTCTTCTGTTTTTCTCTCCGTGCTCTTCTTTCCGATCCGTGTTGCTTCCATAATAAAATACCTCCGGCTTCCTCGTTTTATGACTTGTTTTCCAAATTTCGTTTCCGCAGTCCCTCTCCGGAAATCCCGGCGCGGTTTCCCGCGTCTGCGATTTTGGCCTGCGTTTCGTACGAAGCCCTTCTCCTGGTCCACTGACGTGGTTTCCTGCGCCGCGATTTTGGCCCGCGTTTCATACATACGAAGCCGCTTTGCCCGGGCTACTGGCGCGGTTTCCTGCGCACGCAATTTTGACCTGCTTTTCGCACGAAGCCCTTCTCCCGGCCCACCGGCGTGGTTTCCCACACCTGCGATTTTGACCTGTGCTCCATGAGGACTGCACTCAGCTGGAACGACCCTATTATCTCCCTAATCTGTCCCGCGTCAGCTCCAGTAGTTCTTCTCAAAAGCTCTGTAGGACAAAGCTTCCCCCACGTGGCGGCTGCGGATGATCTCAGATCCTTCCATATCCGCTATGGTTCTGGAAACCTTCAGAATCCGGTGAAAAGCTCTGGCGCTGAACCGCATCTTTCCGAAAGCCATCTTCAGAAGCTCTTCCCCCTCCTGATCCGTTCTGCAGTAGGTTTCCACCTGCTGCCCGCTCAGCTCCCCGTTAAAGCAAATCGATTCCTTCTCATATCTCTGCTTCTGAATCTCCCTCGCCGCCTCCACTCTGCCTCTCATTTTCTCCGAGCTTTCCCCTGTGCAGCCGCCCCGAAGCTGGGAGAAGCTTACCGGAGGCACATCCGCGCACAAATCTATCCGATCCAGAAGGGGCTGACTGATTTTGCCCAGATAACGGTTCACCTCTCCGGCAGTGCACCTGCACCGGTTCATATCGGGGTAATAGCCGCAGGGACAGGGATTCATGGCGGCGCAGAGAATAAAGTTTGCCGGAAAAACATAATTCCCGTATACTCTGGAAATATGGATCACCTTATCCTCCAGGGGCTGACGAAGGATCTCCAGACTTCTCCCGGAGAACTCCGGCATTTCATCCAGAAACAGAACCCCTCTGTGAGCCAGGGTGATCTCCCCCGGTCTGGGATTCCGTCCTCCTCCCGCCAGAGCCTGAGGGGAGCAGGAATGATGAGGACTGCGGAAGGGCCGGCGGCGGATAAAAGGACTTTCCCTTGAAAGAAGTCCCGCAATACTGTATATTTTTGTAAGCTCCAGCCCCTCCTCAAAGGTCAGCTCGGGCATAATGGTGGGGATTCTCCTGGCGATCATGGTCTTTCCCGTCCCCGGAGGCCCCGCCAGGAGCAGATTATGAAAACCGCTGACAGCGATCTCCACGGCCCTGCGCACGGTCTCCTGCCCGTGAATTTCCAGAAAATCCGCCGTCTCCGGCGTCTGAATCTCTTCCTCTTCCTCCCCGTCGGAACACCGGAAGGCGCCTGGCTCCCTGAGAAAGGTGATCATTTCCTCCAGATTTCCTGCGCCGATCACGGAAATCCCCTGAATCAGTCTGGCCTCCCGCAGGTTTCCCCGGGGAATCATGCAGTAGCGGCACCCCAGCTCCCGCGCCCTGATCACCATGGGCAGAATCCCGTTTATGGCATGAATTTCCCCGCTCAGACTTACCTCACCTGCCAGAAGTACCCCCTTTAAACTCTCCGGGGACAAAATGCCCGACGCGGCCAGCACCGCGGCTGCCACCGGCAGATCGAACCCGGGGCCTTCCTTTTTCAGATCCGAAGGCGCAAGATTTACCGTGATTCTTTTGGGCGGAAGTCCGATCCCGTTATTTCTCAGGGCAGTTCTCACCCTGTCCTGGGCCTCCCGCACCTGGGTGGAAGGCAGTCCCACCATGGTAAAAGAGGGCAGACCGTCGCTTACATCCGCCTCCACAGACACCGGCAGCACCTCCATTCCTGCAATGGCGGCTGATAATACGCTTGCAAACATAATCCTCCTTTTCTGTCCGGACAGAGAACTCCCCTGCTTCCGTCCGTCCTTGCTGTTCTGTTCAGGAATAATCGGGAAATAAAGGATTAAGAATAGAATTGTAGATATGTCATCGTTATTTTAACACATTTTTCTAATTCGGGTTGTGATTAGTCCATTTTGCTCCATTTTTTAATTGTGCAATCGGTATGTTCTATACTTTTCAATTAAGAGTTAGCCGCTCATGGCCTGCCCGGCGGATAACGCGTGGAGGAGCCGCAAACAGAAAGGATAAAGATATTATTAAGAAGTAAAGGAGTACTATTATGAAGTTTCAGCGCATCCAGGATCTGCGGGTCGATTCCGATCTGTCCCAGAAACAAATCAGCGAAATTCTTCACATCAGTCAGCGTTCCTATTCCCACTACGAAACGGGTTCCCGGGGAATTCCCATAGAAATGCTGATCCGGCTTGCGGATTACTATCAGACCAGCATCGATTACCTGGTGGGAAGGACCAATGTTAAGAAGAAGTATAAATAACTCCTTCCACTGCCTCCGTATTTCAGAAACGGCGCACAGCACCGATTCGCCGCCGATCATTATCCTTCCCACATGCAGCGCCGGACTCTGAAGGCCGAATGGTAAATCTCCGTATCCGCAGCATATGCGTACCTGCGTTTTGCCGGCGGATACCAAAAAGAATTTATCTGCGCCCGCTGAACATACCACATGGAAAGGGAATCACCGCATTCATTTCCCATTGTCTGTCCTTTCTCTCTTATGCGTGATTCCCCGTCTCCAGGCACCATCGGGCAATTTTCTCGATTAATCCGGGATCCACCCGGCCATATGGAATTCGGATCGTGCCCTTATCTGTCTGATGTTCTTTCAGTTCTTCCTCAAAGGCCGCCATAGCTTCCGATCCGGGATAAAACCCGATATAAAAGTGAAAAACTATTAACATACAAACCGCTATATTATAGAAACTTCCCACTGAAAGCAGGTTCTGCCATGCAATTTCAATGGGAAGCTTCTCTTTTCTCAGCTTTTCTGCCGTTTAAAATATTCTTCAACCTCTTTCATGGAGGGAATAGACGACAGTCCTCTTTTCCCGCGTAATACCTGTAACATAATCTAACCCATCGGAAGACGGACAAGCGGCCGCGAAAGGGACATTTGTCCGGACCCGAATAAGTCCGCGAATACCCGGAGAGCATAAGTACTATGCTGGCCGGTATCCTGATGGGCGGCGCTGCGTCGTTTTTGCCCTATTATGCAAAAGCTGCTTCCCTCCTGCAAATCCTGATTTTTCTAAATCTGTGACGCGGGGGATTATGAAAGCCAATATTCTTTCACACTGGCCCATGCACGCTCTTCAGTCAGGCCGCATTCTGATTTCAGCTTTTGGACTGCTGCGTCCTGAGAGGCCCCAAATTCTTTATAGGTTTTCACAATTCCCTCGATCTTACCTTTTTCTATCCCTGCCCGGATTCCCTCCTGAATTCCTTCCTGCTTGCCTTTTTCTATTCCCTCCAGGATTCCTTCTCTCTTTAATTCTTCCAGCGCACTGCACATATTCATGCTCCCCCCTTCTTTTACCAATGCCTGATGAATGATCTCCCTGGATTCTAAATTGTACCCCTTGTCAAGGACATTTTTTCAATTTGTTTTAGGGAATATATGTTCGTCTCTGCTTTCGCTCACA
>CANQUG010000050.1 GCA_947626985.1 uncultured Lachnospiraceae bacterium
CTTAAGGAATTTCCGGAGGAGTTTCTGGACGACAGTATGGAATGCGGTCATCGTTCCTTTACGATCATGGGAGGAGCGCTGGAGGGTTCGGCAGTTGAGAGCAGAAGGCTGTCTCATGAGGCCGTATTTGGAGTAGGGTACGGCTTCTGTATATATCATGCGAAGGAAATCGGGTGATGGATTTCCGGGTACAGCCGGAAATTTGTGCAGATGCGCAGGTCTCTGTGATAATGAAAACCGGTATCTTTTCTGATACTGAAAAGAATGACAGCAAACGTTTACTTGCCGACACTATTAAGGCTTCCCATGCTGGAATATCTTCCAACACTGGGAAGCCTTTTTGACGGAACGCTTTTCCGGGAATATCAGGAATCCTGCTTCAGATTCGTCTGTAGGAAGCCTTCCTGTTTGCGAATACAGCTACAGCGGAAAATCCCGCCTGCCGGAGGAGACTGTATACCGCGTCAAATCTGTAACCCAGCCGCTCCGGTTTGTGAGAATCGGAACCCACGGTGAGGATATGTCCTCCCAGCTCTTTGTACAGAACCAGAGTTTCCAGCCCCGGCATAGTTTCCTCCAGAAGGCCTCCCATGCAGGCGGTATTCACTTCGATTCCCTTTCCTCTTTTGATCACGTTTTCCAGAATCTTCCGGATGAAGGGACGGTATTTTTCGTAAAGATCCGGGAGGCCGGCCCTGGCGCAGTGCTTTTTGAAATAATCCAGATGCCCCAGACAGTCGAATTCTCCGATTTCGGAGAGTTCCAGCATGTGATGATAATATGCGTCGCCAATCCACTCCGCATTGTGCTCTGTGAGGATCATTTCACTCAGATCCACATTTTCCATTTTGTGAAAAGAACCCAGTACGAAGTCATATGGATGACTGTTTACGATTTCAGAGGTCATTTTCGGATACAGATGAAGCTGTCCGAATTCCATTCCGGCTTTCACAGTAAGTTTTCCTTCAAACTGTTTCTGACATCTTCTGACCGTCTCAAAATATTTTTTCAGATATGTTTCATTATAGTTTTTCTGCACGCCATGATAATAAAATTCGTAATGGTCCGTAAATACCACTTCTTCCAGACCGCGGGCAATAGCAGCTTCGCACATTTTTTCCATCGGAAACTTCGCATCCGGAGAAACGTCGCTGTGCACATGATAATCCCATCTGATTGCATTCATATACAATACCTCCGTATGACAGTGAATGGCTCTTTCCTGTACTTCGGGTGCCGAAAGCCGCAGGAAAGGATAAAAGGAACCGTGGGCCCCCGCAGGAGGAGCTCCCTGAACCGGGCTTCATTATATCATTCGGATACAGGGTTTGTAAACAGAATAGTTGGTATAGAGCGGGAGGCAAGCGGGTAAGCATATAGAATCCTGCTGGAATTGAGGATAGTAAACAGAACAGCTGATACAGGTCATCCGGAATTCCGGATTTTTTTTTATTGGTGCAATATGGAAGTGACAGGGCTTTCTGTTATATGGTATGATGTTTGCGGAACTGACCGGAAGTGATCCTCCCCGGCGCGGGAGGATCGCGCAGGAACCGTTTTTGGGGAAAATGAAGGAGGAATACTTTGTACAGACTGGCCTGTTACAGGGATGAGGAATATGTGAAGGAGGATATCCGATATATCCGGAAGACTGCCAGCGACACGATCGCCAGGGGTCTGCGGTTTGTGTACGGCGGCAGTGAATCCGGATTTTCTTTTTTTCAGGATGTTGTGAGCGAACTTACCGAACTGGATTTTTTTAAGGGACTGGCGTCGTATCTCTTCATGGAGGAGGATGACGACAGAGCCGGTGAAAAAATGGTGTGGGAAAAAGTGAGGAGAATGCTGGAAAAAGTGGAAGATCCGGAGGAGAGCTACACCTTTGATGTGTTTGAAGAGCTTTTGTTCTACATGGCGATTATGTGCTGCAGGGACCATCTTCGCTTTTATAAAAGAAATTCTCAGGTCTATGATATGGAAAGAGAGCGCGGAACGGTCTCGGAGCTGATGGAGAAATATCATTATCCGAAAACGAAAGCGGCCAGGATCGGCCGGGCGGTCTGCAGATTTCATGAAATGAGCCTGAAGGAAGACGAAGACGACAATATGTTTTTTTGGGACGACGATTACGCGTTTATCTTCCAGAACGGGTTCATAGAGGGCATCCGTTTTTTAAAAAGCGCGGTTGGTGAAAATCAGGGATACGGATACGAGTATGCCTGCGGGATCTTTACGGATATCGGTCTGAAAGCGCCGCTGCGCCTGCTCGGTACAAAAGAAGCCAACAGAATCGCGAATGAATTGACGATGCAGAAGATTCGCAGCTCCATGGATCAGACCATCCCCCCGGTGGGCGGGAGGAAGGAGTATGAGGATGAGAAGGAGTGAAAAAACGGGAAGGGAAATGAAAAAGCCGGAGGGAAATGAAAAAGCCGAAGGAAAATGAAAAAGCCGGGGGAAGATGAAAAAGCCAAAGGAAAATAAAAAACCGGGAAAAAAATGAAAACAGCCGCCGATTGAAAACAAAACGACTTCATGATATTATGGGAAAAGACATTTGCCAGGACGCCGCACAGAGTGGGAGCGGCCCAAAAAGAATGAGGAGGAACGTTTAAAATGTCTTTTTTTACAGTGTTTTTTCAAATGCTCGCATTGCTTATCATGATTGGCACAGGATATTTTGCCGCGAAAAAGGGGATGATGGATGAGCATACCAACGGCCAGATCTCTGCAATGATCGTGAATATTTTTAATCCGCTGCTGGTCTTTTCGGGAGCGGTAAATTCGGTGGGGCTGATTTCGCTGGAAACCATGGGAATCGTTGCGCTGGTTGCCTGCGGTATGTTTCTGGTGTTTATCATAGCGGGAATGCTTCTGTCCCCCCTTTTTGAAAAGGATCCTGTTCAGAAGAAGATCTTCCAGATGATGTTCGTATTTTCCAATCTGGGTTTTATTGGAATCCCGGTAGTGAGCAGCATCCTGGGAGCGGAGTATGTGGTCTATGTAACGGAGTTCATGCTGATTTACACCATAGTATTTTATACATACGGAATTGCCCTGATGGATGGAAAGTTTTCCGCCGCTTCCCTGAAGGGAATGCTGAATCCCGGCACGGTTTTCAGTATTGCGGCCATACTGGTGATTCTCCTGAATGTTCAGGTTCCGGACTTTATTAAGACGGCGGTGACCTATCTGGGAAATGTGACTTCCCCGATGGCTCTCATAGCGGTGGGCTTTTCTCTGGCCCATTCCGATCTGAAAAAAATTTTCAGCGATCTGAGACTGTATATTTTTTCCGGCGTCAAGCTGCTGGTTCTGCCGCTGGCGCTGCTGCCCCTTTTGCGCCTCATCTTTCATGATGAATCGCTGATTCCCGTATGTATGGTCATGTTCGGAATGCCGGTGGGAAATCTGCCTCTGATTCTGGGAACCCAGAAGGGAATTGACGGGACGACCTGCAGTGCTGCGATCATTCTGACTACCATCCTCTGCGTGGTTACCGTTCCGGTACTGCTTGCGGTCGCCGGCTGAAATCCGGGCGCGTCATGTCCCGCAGTTTTTTGCCGGAGCGCCCCGGCAGGTTTCTATTTTTTTAACAAAAAGTGAACTGAATATTACTTTTGTAAAAATTGTTGGATTTTCTTGCTTGCAGATTGTATATTTGTTATAATTTTCCTATAGACAGCCGGGAAAAAGGTGCGGCGGATGCATGTTATGTCCAATGAAATGCCGGAGAAAGCGAAGGCGTTTCTTTTGGCCGCACAGGAGGGACGGGAGGGGTAATCATGTCACGGAAGATAAACAGTCTGCAAAAAAAGATAATTCTGATCCTTGGAGGGTTTATTCTGATGCTGGGAATGCTGTCGGGGGTTCTGTACCTGGTGGTGACCCATGATTATTCCGGAAATCCGCCCATCTCGGTGGAAAACTGCAGCAATCGCTATATTGTTCACAATGGAAAGCCCATGGTGACGGCACATCGCTCCGGAGGGGGAATCGCGCCGGAAAATACCATGTGCGCCTTTGAGAATATCATCACAAGCAGGGAATATTACGTAGTGGATTATTTTGAATTTGATGTTCAGCTGACGAAGGATCACCAGCTGGTTCTTCTTCACGATTCGACTCTGGACCGCACCAGCGACGCGGTGGAATTTTTCGGAAAGAAAAACGTGAGGGTGTCCCAGTATACCTATGAGGAGCTGCGGCAGCTGAATATGGGAGAGAAATTCGTGACGGACTCCGGGGAGACGCCCTATCAGGGTCTGCGGGGCGAAGAGATACCGGACAATCTGAGGATCGCCCGGCTGGAGGACGCCGTGGAATATCTCTCCGATTACAGAGAATTTAATTTTATTGTGGAGATCAAGGAAAAGGAGGCCCGCGGCCGGCAGGCCTGCGATGAGGTTTACCGGATTCTGGAGGAGAATGATCTGCTGGAGAATACGGTCATCTGCACCTTTAACGACGGCCTCTGCAGGTATATAGATGAACATTATCCGGATCTGCCCCGTACGGCCAGTCAGAAGGAAATTTTCAGGTTTTATGTGGA
Organism: uncultured Lachnospiraceae bacterium; assembly: GCA_947626985.1. Lineage (GTDB taxonomy): Bacteria > Bacillota > Clostridia > Lachnospirales > Lachnospiraceae > Blautia_A. Next base: position 4,553 of record CANQUG010000050.1, read on the forward strand.
TTCGCTGTTTAATATTTACCGCCCGGCGGGCTATTACAGGTTTGTCACGCTGCTGATTCCCGATGAGAATTATATTATCAAGCTGGGGACCACCCGGGTGGTGAATTATGCCCACGCCAACGACATTGCCGTTCACTACTGGACCATCAATGACGAGGACAAAGTGAGAGAGCTGGCGGCCAAGGGGGAGGACGCCATCATCAGCGATTTTCCGGATATGGCTTTTCGCGTCCTCAATGAGACGGAGGAATAAAACAGATATTTTTTCAGGACTCTGAAGGACAGCATGCTTCAGCTGGAAAACCAGCGGAGGAATGAAACAGATATTTTTCAAGGAGGAAACAGATATGCAGGAATTTTTCATCAACAATGACGGGATCAGGCTTCACGCAAAGCTGGATATGCCGGAGGGCACCGGAGAGAATTCCGGAAAGTGCCCGCTGGTGATTGTGATTCACGGCTTTACCGGACATATGGAGGAGCGGCATATCACTGCTGTCGCCGAAAGTATGAATTCCATCGGCTTTGCCACGCTTCGGGCGGAAATGTACGGGCATGGCCAGAGCGACGGCAGATTTGAGGACCACACTCTTTACAAATGGGTGACAAACGCCCTGGCTGTGATCGATTATGCCAAAACCCTGGATTTTGTCAGCGATCTGTATCTGTGCGGCCATTCCCAGGGCGGACTGCTCACCATGCTCGTGGGCGGTATGAGAGCGGACGATCTGAAGGCGATCATTCCTCTTTCCCCGGCATGGATGATCCCGGACGGAGCAAGGCAGGGCTCCCTTCTGGGAATTTCCTTTGATCCCCTTCACGTTCCGGATCTGATGGAGTCGGACGGCAGGCGGTTAAATGGAAATTATATCCGTGTGGCTCAGACGATCCACGCGGAGGATGAGATTGAACGCTTCCGGGGGCCGGTGCTCATCGTGCAGGGGGATAAGGACGAGGCGGTTCCGCTGGAATATGCCCGGAGGGCGGCGGAGCTCTATGCCGACGCGAAACTGGTGATCATACCCGGGGACACCCATTGCTTTGATTATCATCTGGAAGAAATGACGGATGCCGTGAAGGAATTTCTGTGCCGGGTGAAATAAAGCCGAAGCCGGACGCGGCCCGGGAAGACTGCTGTTGTTTTGCGCGGGTACTCCTGCGAGTGCGTCGGGAAGCATTTCCGGGTCTCGGGAAATCCACTGCTGTTTTGCGTAAACCGTTTGGATGCCGATTGACGGAAACGTGGTAAAAATACAGGAAACGCCATGAAAAATAAGGGAGGGCAGCGCCGAAAAGGCGCCGCCCTCTTATTTCGCATAAAATCCGTATTCTCCGGTTAAACTAATTTCATCAAGTTTCAGGAGGAAAAGAACATGTTGCGTTATCTGCCTATTCGAAAAGTTCACGCAAGACAAGTGTTGGATTCCAGAGGCAATCCTACGGTGGAAGTGGAAGTAACCGTGGGAGAGGGCGTCGTGGGAATCAATGGATATACAGCAAGAGCTATGGTTCCGTCAGGGGCATCCACAGGAAAATTCGAGGCCGTGGAGCTTCGGGACGGAGATAAGGGAAACTATGTGGGACTGAGTGTGGAGAAAGCGGTCTGCAATGTCAATACGAAGCTGGCCGACGCGGTTCTGGGAGAAAACGCCCTGAATCAGGCGTATCTGGACGCGGTTCTCATCGAAACCGACGGTACGGAGAACAAAAGCAGCGTGGGGGCCAACGCCACCCTGGGCGTGTCCATGGCGGTAGCCAGAGCGGCCGCTCTGGCTCTTCGGATTCCGCTGTTTCAGTATCTGGGCGGCTGTCATACCAACCGCATGCCGGTGCCGATGATGAATATTCTCAACGGAGGCAGACATGCGGACAATACGGTGGATCTCCAGGAGTTCATGATCATGCCCACAGGCGCCGCAAACTTTCCCGAAGCCCTTCGTATGTGCGCGGAGACCTATCAGTTTCTGAGGATTCTTCTGAGGCAGAAAAATCTTTCCACGGCAGTGGGAGATGAGGGCGGCTTCGCGCCGGACCTGGAGGATTCCAGGGATGTGCTGCTGCTGATTATGGAGGCGGTGCGCCGGGCAGGGTACGAGCCGGGAAAGGATATCAGCATCGCCATAGACGCCGCGGCAAGCGAGCTTTATGATCCGGAGAAGGGAGCCTATTATTTTCCGGGGGAGAGCCGGATGAAGGGCAGCGACGTCCTGAGAGACGCCCGCGAGATGGTAACTTATTACGAAACGCTGCTGGATGAATTTCCCATTGTTTCCATTGAGGACGGTCTTCAGGAGGACGACTGGGAAGGGTGGAAATATATGACGGAGAAGCTGGGCGGCCGGCTGCAGCTGGTGGGGGACGATCTCTTTGTCACCAATATCAAACGGCTGAAATGCGGCATCCGGCTCCAGACGGCCAACGCCGTTCTCATCAAGGTAAATCAGATCGGCACTCTCACCGAGGCGCTGGAGACGGTGGATATGGCCCGCCGGGCGGGATACCGGTGCATTGTTTCCCACCGCTCCGGCGAGACGGAGGATTCCTTCATCGCGGATCTGGCTGTGGCCGCCGGCGCGGGACAGATCAAGACGGGAGCTCCCTGCAGGTCCGACCGGAACGCCAAATATAATCAGCTTCTGCGGATTCATGAATATCTGGGAAATCTGTCCGTATACGAAAATCCCTTTGAGCGTTCATAAGAAGGGATGAAGAAAATCTGCATGGTCCCCAGAGTGAAATGGGAATGAGCGGCGTTTGCGGCTGACTCTGTCAGCCCGCCTGTCACAGATTGAGAAAAAAACAGTTGAAATCCCGGAATACGTGTGATAAAATACTTTGCAGTGCAATGACAGGCAAGTGGTATGGAGGTGTAAGGGGAAATGGCCATCTTGAGAATTATTCTGACGATCATATTTGCATTGGATTGTATTGCTCTTACCGCAGTGGTTCTTCTGCAGGAAGGCAAGCAGCAGGGCCTGGGGACGATCGCGGGAGCCGCGGACAGCTACTGGGGCAAGAATAAGGGACGTTCCATGGAGGGCGGACTTGTAAAAGCTACCACGATCATGGGAGTGCTGTTCTTCGTTCTGGCTGCAATTTTGAATATGAATTTTTAGAATATCCTTTCCGAGAAAAAGAAACACTCTTGTATGACTGCAAGAGTGTTTTTTGCTATTGCGTATAAGAAGATTCGCCCGCCTGAAGGCTGCATTTCCCCCCCCTGCCGGTTCCTTTTGCCGATGAACACGGTGTCCGGCGGCGAATCATAAAGAGGAGAATCAGTGAGAAGAAATCAGATTATAGAAAAACGGAAAAAATTTGTCATGGAGCTTTTCCGCGATCCGGCCTACAGACCCATGAGACTGCGGGAGATTATCACCCTTCTCGGCCTCAGCAGGATGGAGAGGAAATCTCTGTATCAGGTTCTGCAGGAGCTGCTCCTGGAGGGACGGATCACCATGGACTCCAAAGGGAGATTTTCCAGTCTGCCGGAGAAAAATCCCCGGGGCGGGGAAAACAGAGAACGGGAAAAAAGAGCCCGTGAAGAAGATCTTCGTCGGGCGGAGGCCTGCTCGGCCGGAGAATCCCGCCGGAAGCGTGAGGAAACGGGAGAGCATCCTGCGGAGGGCACGTTTGTCGGACATCCCAGAGGCTTCGGGTTCGTGGAGCTGGAGGGGGAAGAGGACGTCTATATTCCGGAAGAGGAAACAGGAACCGCCATGCATCAGGACCGGGTGCGCATTCTTGTCCGCGAGGGACATAAGGAGGGGCGCAGGCGGGAAGGAACGGTGGTGGAGATCCTGAAAAGAGGCATGCCGGAAATCGTGGGGACTTATCACAGCAACAGGGACTACGGCTTTGTGGTCTGCGACAACCCGAAATTTTCCAAAGACGTGTTTGTCCGCCGGAAGGATTCCATGGATGCTCATCACGGCGATAAGGTGGTTGTTTCCATTCTGGACTACGGCGAAAAAGACAGAAAGCCGGAAGGAAAAATAGTAGAAAAGCTGGGAAATATCCGCACTCCGGGTACGGATATCCTGGCCATTGTAAAGAGCTTCGGGATTCCTTCGGAATTTCCGGAGAAAGTCGTCCGTCAGGCACGGCGGGTGCCGGATCATGTTCTGGACGCGGACCGTGAAGGACGGCTGGACCTGCGGGATATCCCCACCGTCACCATTGACGGCGAGGACGCTAAGGATCTGGACGACGCGGTGTCCCTTGCCTTTAAGGACGGACATTATTATCTGGGCGTTCATATCGCGGATGTGAGCAATTATGTTCAGGGCGGCAGCGCTCTGGACCGGGAAGCGCTGAAACGGGGGACCAGCGTCTATCTGGCGGACCGGGTGATCCCCATGCTTCCCCAGCGGCTCTCCAACGGAATCTGTTCCCTGAATCAGGGGCAGGACCGTCTGGCTCTCAGCTGTCTCATGGAGATCGACGGGGAGGGCAATGTGGTGGACCACCAGATATCGGAGACGGTGATCTGCGTGGATGAGCGCATGACTTATACCAGCGTGAAGAGGATTCTGGAGGAACAGCCCCCGGAGCTGATGAAGCGCTATGCGCCCTTTGTCCCCACCTTTTTTCTTATGAAGGACCTCTCGGCGATTTTGAGAAGAGGAAGACACAGCAGAGGCTCCATTGATTTTGACTTCCCGGAGAGCAGGATCATCTTAAATCCTGCAGGAAAGGTCGTCGACGTTCAGCCTTACGAAGCCAACGTGGCCACCAGGATCATCGAGGATTTTATGCTTCTGGCCAACGAGACGGTGGCGGAGGAATACTGCCGGGGAGAGTTCCCATTTGTATACCGTACCCATGAAAATCCCGATCCCGAGAAGGTGGAGAGCCTTCTGGCGCTGGTGCATAATCAGGGAATCCGCCTGCAGAAATCCAGGGAGGAGATTTCTCCCGGGGAGGTTCAGAAGCTTCTGGAAAGCATCGCCGGTCTTCCAAATGAGCCGCTGATCGCCCGGCTTGCTCTCCGTACGATGAAGCAGGCCCGGTACACCACGGAGTGCAGCGGTCATTTCGGACTGGCGGCGAAGTACTACTGCCATTTCACCTCGCCTATCCGCCGGTATCCCGATCTCCAGATTCACAGGATCATCAAGGACAATCTCCGGGGAAGGCTGAAAAGAGAGGGGAGAACGGAGCATTATCAGGAAATCCTGGATGAGGTGGCGCGGCAGTCCAGCGTGTGCGAGAGGAGAGCCGACGAGGCGGAGCGGGAGTCGGACAGGCTGAAAAAGGCGGAATACATGTCCTATCATCTGGGAGAGGAATTTGAGGGAATGATCTCCGGAGTGACCGGCTGGGGATTTTTTGTGGAACTGCCCAATACCGTGGAGGGACTGGTCCATGTGAGTACCCTGCAGGACGATTATTACGTGTTCGACGAGAACACCTATGAGCTGACAGGGGAGCGCACGGGAAACACCTATCACCTGGGGGACAGAGTCCGGGTGCGGGTGGAGAATGCGGATCCTCTGATGAAAACAGTGGATTTTGTTGTGACGGACCGGCTGACGGAGGCGCGGGGGTGATTCCGGCGAAAGGAGAGGAAGATGGCGAAAAAGGCGGGCGTGAAGCTGATCGCGAACAATAAGAAGGCTTATCACGACTATTTTATAGAGGACACCTATGAGGCGGGCATTGCCCTGGCGGGCACGGAGGTAAAATCCATGCGCATGGGCAAATGCAGCGTAAAGGAATCCTTCGTCCGGGTGGAGCGGGGGGAGGTATTTATTTACGGCATGCACATAAGTCCTTACGAAAAGGGAAATATCTTCAACAGGGATCCCCTGCGGGTGCGCAAGCTCCTGCTCCACAGAGGGGAGATCAATAAAATTGAGGGGAAACTGAAGGAGAAAGGACTGACCCTGGTGCCTCTGAAGGTCTATTTTAAAGACAGTCTGGTGAAGGTGGAGCTGGGCGTCGCCCGGGGCAAAAAGCTGTACGACAAGCGTCAGGATATTGCGAAAAAGGACCAGCGCCGGGAGGCCGAGAGAGAATTCCGGGTGCGGAATCTCTGATCCGGTTCCTTCCGGACATTCCGTCCTGAGAAAAGAAAACTTTCTTTTTCAGGGAAAAGGTTGTATAATAAAAAAAGTAAAGGATGAAATTTTTGCTGAAAAAGAAGAAAATCTGAAAATTATATGAAATCCTTTTGGGTCCGGTTGACAATGTTTCCATACTTTGTATAATGAAAAACAGAGGAACCAGGACAGGAGAAATGCTCTGCGTTCAGGGCTGTTTGGGAGGATGTACCATGAAGAAATATCTGATACTGCTGGTCAGTATGTTTACAATAGGAGCACTGTTTTCCGGGTGTAAAAAGGAAGAAAAGACGGAATCCGAGCCGCCGGCGGCTGAGGCTACTCCCACTCCGGCTTCCGATGCGCCGGTTTCTGACGAGGACGAGGGAGACCTGGTGAATATGCGGGAATCCTCCTCCGAAGATGAAACAAATGTCATCGGTGAGAAAAGCGCTGCAGCGGTGAGGACGGAGCTGGTGAACCAGACCGGCGCCGAGATCGCCGGAATCTATGTGCGTCCCCATGATTCCAGCTTCGAGGACGAGGAATGGGGCGCTGAGCTGATTCAGGGGAAATTTACTCTGAAGAACGGGGAGAAGGCCGTTTACTATTTTAAGAAGGGCTCGGGGGATGAGGAGGGACTGTATGACCTGCGGATCTCCTATGTGGATGAGAGCCGTTCGGAATATTACTACCGCATGATCCCGCTGGATAATGTGAGTTCCCTCAGCTTCTGTGTGGATGACGAGGAAGGCTCGGTGATTCCCTATGCCAGATATATGAATTCTGTGGGCAGCGCCAGGGAGGTTTCCACACTGGACGAGGTGAAGAAACGTCTGGGCTATTACGACGATGAGAGTGATGAGGACGAGGACAGCGGAGCGGAGCCCACTCCCACTCCGGAGGAGAATCCGAACGACGCCTCGGAGCCTACTCCCACTCCTTCCAATCCGTATGAGGATCTGCCCAATCAGTCGGAGGATCCCGCGGCGGAGGCGGAGAATTACATCGGCAGGCCCCTGGAGGAGCTGGTGGGCGCTCTGGGAGAGCCTAACGGCTACGACTATCAGGATGAGCCGGAGACCGGTGAGACGGGATATCATTATTATGATACATTTACAGTGTCCACCACAGTGGACAGCGACGGCAATGAAGTGGTGGCCGGCGTCTGGTAAAAATGACAGAAAGGACATGGCGGAGGCTATGGGGGGACAGAAGGCATGAAGCGTGTATTATTGAAACTGAGCGGAGAAGCCCTTTCGGGGGATCAGAAAACGGGATTTGACGAGGCGACGGTTCTGGGCGTGGCCCGTCAGATTCAGCAGATCGCGGCGGAAGGCATAGAAGTGGGTATCGTGATCGGCGGCGGGAATTTCTGGAGGGGACGCACCAGCGAGACCATAGACCGGAATAAGGCGGACCAGATCGGGATGCTTGCCACGATCATGAACTGCATTTATGTGTCGGATATCTGCAGATATGTGGGACTGAAAACGGAGATCTTTACTCCCTTCCTCTGCGGAGGGTTTACCACATTGTATTCCAGAGACGGATCCGAGGAGGCCTTCCGTGCCGGAAAAGTGGTGTTTTTTGCCGGAGGTACGGGACATCCTTATTTCTCCACAGACACTGCCACCGTGCTGAGAGCGGTGGAGATCGGAGCGGACGCCATCCTTCTGGCCAAGGCGGTGGACGGCATTTACGATAAGGATCCCAAGGTTTATCCGGACGCGGTGAAATACGACGAGATCACCATTGACGAGGTGGTGGCGAAGAAGCTGGCGGCCATGGACCTGACCGCCTCCATCATGTGCATGGAGAATAAAATGCCCATGCTGGTCTTTGCCCTGGGGGAGGAAAACAGCATTGTGAAGACCGTTCACGGAGAATTCTCCGGTACAAAAGTGACCGTGTAGAAATAAAAAGGAGAGGGAGACTAAAATTATGGATGAAAGAGTGCAGAAATACGAGGACAAAATGAAAAAGACCCTGGGGGGACTGGACGCCGAGCTTGCCACTGTCCGTGCCGGACGTGCAAATCCGCATATTCTTGATAAGATCGTCGTAGATTATTACGGGAGCCCCACCCCTCTGCAGCAGGTGGCGAACATTACGGTGCCGGAAGCCCGCATCATTCAGATCCAGCCCTGGGAGTCCAGACTGATCAAGGTGATCGAGAAGGCCATTCTTGTGTCTGACCTGGGCCTGAATCCCAGCAACGACGGCAAGATCATCCGTCTGATTCTTCCGGAGCTGACGGAGGAGCGCCGTAAGAGCCTGGTGAAGGATGTAAAGAAAAAAGGGGAGGCTGCCAAGGTGGCGGTGCGCAATATCCGCCGCGACGCCAATGAGGCGTTCAAGAAGCTGACCAAGCAGGATGTGTCCGAGGATGAGGTGAAGGATCTCAGCGACGAGGTTCAGAAGCTTACGGATAAATTTGTAAAGGATATCGACGCCACCGTGGAAAAGAAATCCAAAGAGATCATGACCGTATAAATCCGGATGAACTGTGGCGGACGGGAAATGATTTCCCCTTCTCCGTAGAACCTGCGGGGGACGGGCGGGAATCTGCAGATGAAATTGTGAAAGAGAGCCGTGGGGAGGCTCTCTTTCTGTGAAGAGGCTGTCGCAAAATAACACTTTCCTTCATGACGCTGTGACGATTGTCCGAATCTTTCACAGACGTTGTGGTTTGCCGGTATTTTGCAGCAGCCTTTGTGTTCACAAAAGAAAAACGGCAGACGGCGGGCTGACAGAAAAGAGAAGGGAAGAGCGTTTATGAAGGTACCCAATCATATAGCCATTATACTTGACGGAAACGGACGCTGGGCGAAGGCCAGAGGGATGCCCAGAAGCTACGGGCATGTGAAAGGCTGCGCGAATCTGGAGACGATCTGTGACGACATGAAGGAGCTGGGGGTCAAATACCTTACGGTGTATGCGTTTTCCACAGAGAACTGGAAGCGGTCCAGGGAGGAGATCGAAGGATTGATGCGCCTTTTCCGGAATTACCTGAAAAAGTGTATAAAAATCTCCGAGAAAAACAAAATGAAAGTAAAGATCATCGGAGATATCCGCGCTTTTGATGAGGATATTCAGAGGAGGATCGTGGAGCTGGAGGAGTTTTCCAAAGATTACGATGAGCTTCATTTTTATATTGCCCTGAATTATGGCAGCAGGGATGAGATTGTCCGGGGCATGCGCCGTTTTGGGCAGGATGTGAAGGAGGGAATCCGCACGCCGGAGGAGCTGGACGAGAGACTTTTTGCCGATTATCTGGATACCGCCGGGGCGCCGGATCCGGACCTGATGATCCGCACCAGCGGCGAGCTTCGTCTTTCGAATTTTCTTCTGTGGCAGCTGGCCTACACGGAGTTCTATTTTACGGAGGTGGCCTGGCCGGACTTTAATAGAGCCGAGCTGATCAGGGCGATCGAAACTTACAATAACAGGGACCGGAGATACGGGGGAGTGAAGGAGGAATAAACATGTTTCGGACGCGTCTCATAAGCGGGATCCTGCTGGTGGCGGCGGCGCTGCTGACCATTATGTGCGGGGGATATGTTCTTCTTTTCACTCTGGCGTGTATCTCGGTCATCGGGGTGAATGAGCTGTACCGGGCCATGAAGATGATGGAGAAACCTTTTGATCTGCTGGAGCTGACCGGATATCTGTCTGTAGTGATGTATTATGCGGCAGCGCTGGTGAATTTTCAGGAGTACGGGTTGTTTGCGTTGATCTGCGGTCTGATTCTGATGCTGTTTGTCTATGTGTTTACCTATCCCCGGTATCGTGCCGGCCAGGTGATGACCGCCTTTTTTGCGGTGGTGTACGTGGCGGTGATGCTGTCCTTTATCTATCTCATCAGAGAGCAGGAGGCGGGGGGCAGGTATCTGGTATGGCTGGTCTTTCTCTGCTCCTGGGGCTGCGACACCTGCGCTTACTGCGTGGGCAAGCTTTTTGGAAAGCATAAGATGACTCCGGTGCTGAGTCCGAAGAAATCCGTGGAGGGCGCTGTGGGAGGCGTGGCCGGGGCCGCGCTGCTGGGCGCAGTTTACGGAGCGCTGACCCGCACGGCAGGGGGAGACGCGGTGCTCTACGCCGTGGTCTGCGCCGTGGGAGCTCTGATCTCCATGGCAGGGGATCTGGCGGCCTCCGCCATTAAGAGAAATCAGGAGATCAAGGACTACGGAAAACTGATTCCGGGCCATGGAGGGATTCTGGACCGGTTTGACAGTGTGATCATCACGGCGCCTGTGATCTATTATCTGGTGAAGATCATAGTGGATCTGTCCGGAAATGCCTGAAGCTTCTCTAATCGGAACGGACGGGAAGATCCTGTGCCGGCGGCACTTTTTGTGAAACTTGGAAAAAACAGGAGATTATTATGAAGAAAATCGGAATATTGGGTTCCACAGGCTCCATAGGAACGCAGACCCTTGACGTGGTGCGTTCCAACGGGGATATTCAGGTGCTGGGCGTCAGCGCCGGCAGAAATATAAAGATGCTGGAGGACCAGATACGGGAGTTTCATCCTGTTCTCGCGGCTGTGTGGGAGGAGGAAGCCGCCCGGGATCTGGCCATCAGAGTGAAGGATACGGATACCAGGGTTGTCTCCGGCATGGAGGGACTTCTGGAGCTGGCACGCCTGGAGGAGATGGAGATCCTGGTGACCGCCATTGTGGGAATGCTGGGGATCCGCCCCACTATGGAAGCCATCCGCGCGGGCAAGGACATTGCTCTGGCCAACAAGGAAACCCTGGTGACCGCCGGGCATCTCATTATGCCCATGGCGAAGGAGCACGGGGTGAAAATCCTTCCTGTGGACAGCGAGCACAGCGCGATTTTCCAGTCGCTGAACGGGGAAAATCCGTCCCAGATACATAAGCTTCTTATCACGGCTTCCGGCGGCCCCTTCCGGGGACGCACCAGGGAGGAGCTGAAGCATGTGACTCTGGAGGATACGCTGAAGCATCCCAACTGGGTGATGGGACGGAAGATCACCGTGGATTCCGCCACTCTGGTGAATAAAGGGCTGGAGGTGATGGAAGCCAGGTGGCTTTTTGACATGCCTCTGGAGAAGATCCAGGTGGTGGTTCAGCCTCAGAGCGTTATTCACTCCATGGTGGAATTCGTGGACGGCGGGATCATGGCTCAGCTGGGCACGCCGGATATGCGTCTTCCCATTCAGTACGCACTGTACTATCCGGAGAGACGGCCTCTGGGAGGCGCCCGTCTGGATTTTGCGAAGCTGGGGCAGATCACCTTCCTGGAGCCGGATATGGAGACCTTCCTGGGGCTTCCCATGGCCATGGAAGCCGCGCGAAAAGGTGGAACCATGCCCACGGTCTTCAATGCGGCCAATGAGCTGGCGGTGAAAAAGTTCCTGGGGAGGGAGATCGGTTTCCTGGATATTTATGATATTATCGGGCAGTCTATGAGCAGACATACGGTAAAGGAGCATCCGGATCTGGAGGAAATCCTGTCCGTGGAGCAGGAGACCTGTCAATGGATCGAAAGCAGGTGGTAGTTTGAGAATTATAATCGCAATACTGATTTTCAGCGCAATTATTCTGATACATGAGCTGGGGCATTTTCTTCTGGCGAAGAAAAACGGCATCGTGGTGACGGAATTTTCTCTGGGAATGGGCCCCAGGCTGCTGAGCGCTGTCCGGGGAGGCACCAGATATTCGCTGAAGGCGCTGCCTCTGGGAGGCTCCTGCATCATGCTGGGGGAGGATACGGCGGAGGAAAGCCTGCCGGGAAGCTTCAATGCCGCTCCGGTGTGGGGCAGGATTTCCGTGGTGGCGGCCGGTCCTCTGTTTAATTTTCTTCTGGCGTTCGTTCTCTCTGTGATCATCGTGGGCTCGGTGGGCTATAATCCGGCTCTGGTCCTGTATGTGGAGGAGGGCTCGGCGGCGGAGGCCGCGGGTCTGAAGGTAAACGACCTGATCACGGAATACCAGGGCTATAAGATCGACCTGGGCAAGGATCTGTATGTATACACCTATCTCCATGAGCTTCAGGAGGGTCAGCCGGTGTCCATGAAGGTGCTCCGGGACGGCGAGGAGCTGGAGATTACCTACACTCCCGACGTGGACGCCAGATATCTTCTGGGCTTTAACAGGAGTCCGGATTCCATGGAGGTGAATTCCCTGATTCCGGGGATGCCCCTGGAGGAGGCCGGCGTGAAGCCGGGGGACGTGATCACCTCCATCAACGGAGTGGCCATCACCAACGATGAGGAGTATAACGCCTATATTACCGAGCATCCTCTCACGGGGGAGGAGGTGGAGATCACCTACATGAGGGACGGCCTGGAGTACAGTACTTCCCTTGTTCCCGGGGAATACCGGGAGCCGGACATCGGTTTTTCGGCCAATGTAAACGGCGTGGTGAAGGCCGGGAAATTTCAGATTTTTAAATATGCCGCGCTGGAAATCAAATATATGATCCGCACCACAGTTCTCAGCATCGGCGAGCTTTTCAGCGGCGGACTTGGCATGGATGATCTCAGTGGTCCGGTGGGCGTGGTGGACGCTATCGGGGATACCTACGAACAGAGCAAAAGCGAGGGAACGCTCATGCTCTGGATGAACATGCTGAACATGGCCGTGCTTCTCTCGGCCAACCTGGGTGTGATGAACCTGCTTCCCTTCCCGGCGCTGGACGGCGGCAGGCTGGTGTTCCTGATCGTGGAAGCCATCCGCAGAAAGCCGGTGAACCGGGAGATGGAGGGAATGGTCCATTTCGCGGGGCTGATGCTCCTTCTGGGACTGATGGTGGTGGTTATGTACCACGATATTCTCAAACTTTTTTAAGCTTTGACGGAAAACCGAAAAGAAAATATAAAAGAAAAGACCTGAAAAAAGTTTATAAAGAAAAAGTTTAAAAAAAGCTTTATCATACAGAAACACAGAAACAAGGAGGACAGAAACATGTTAACAGCAAAAGAAAACTTTTTGGAAACGCTGAAAGCAGACGGAAAACCGGACAGACTGCTCAGACAGTTCGAGGGAACCGCATTTTTCCCGCCCAACCCGGCTTCCATGTACATCCGCGGCAACCGTCATCCGGGTATGGACCCTCTGAAGGACCGCTTTGGGACCGTCATTCTCTGGCCGGCAGGCCAGGTGGCTGCCATGCCCCACGTGACTGCCGACAATAAGGTGATCAGCGACATCACCGAGTGGAAGGACCAGCTGGTAATGCCGGATCTTGCCGCCAACTGCTCCGATCCCGCCCAGTGGGAGCCCTTCATCAAGCAGGCGGAGGAGATTCGGGAAAAGGGAAATCTGGTTATGGCCTTCATGCCCACAGGCGTGTTTGAGCGCCTTCATTTCCTGATGGGATTTGAGGACATGCTGATGAACTTCCTTCTGGAGCCGGAGGATATGATGGATCTGTGCAATGCCATCGGCGAGTACCGTTTCCAGTATATGAAGCTCATTGTGGATTATCTGAAGCCGGATATCATGCTGTCCCACGACGACTGGGGCTCCAAGCATTCCCTGTTTGTCAGCCCGGACACCTGGCGGGAATTCATCAAGCCGCAGTATGAGAAGACCTACGGATATATGAAGGAAAAGGGCGTGATCATCATGCACCATGCGGACTCCTTTATGGAGCCCATCGTGGAGGATATGGTGGATCTGGGAATCGATATCTGGCAGGGTGTTCTTCCGGAGAACGATATTCCCAAACTTCAGGCTCAGCTGAAGGGCAGAATGACCCTTATGGGCGGCGTGGACGCTTCCATCGTGGACCGGGCGGATTCCACCGAGGAGGAGATCCGGAAAGAGGTAAGACGTGCCTGCGAGGCTTATGCTCCCGGCGGACATTTTATCCCCTGCATCACTTACGGCGCACCGGGATGCCTCTTCCCCCATGTGGATCCCATCATCGACGATGAGATCGCCAGATATAACAAGGAAGTTTACGGTATCTGATACAGCTGCCGAATTTAAGGGGGCTGTCGGTAACTGCTGACGGGACGCCATATATGGAAGACGACAGAGACGATTCTTCCGTGTAGTGCGCTGTCATGCGATGATCCGGCGGCCCCCGGTTTTCATTTTGACATACAGGGAGAAAAAAGATGGATGAAACGCAGAGAGACAGATATTTACAGAGGATCGGCTTTAGCGGGCCTCTGGACGGAAGTCCGGAGATGCTGGGACGGCTGGTGAGAGCTCATCTGGAGCATGTGCCCTTTGAAAATCTGGACGTGGTGGATTTCGGAAAGGTGCCGGAGCTGGACGAGGAGACTCTGTATCATAAAATCGTGGAGGAGAGGCGGGGAGGCTACTGCTTTGAGCTGAACATGCTTTTTGACGGACTGCTGAGAAGTCTGGGAATCCATACCTTTAAAGCGGCGGCAAGGATCATGTGGAACAGAGATGAGCTTCCTCCGGTTTCCCATATGGTGATTGTGGCGGATCGGGAAGGAGAGCAGTATCTTTGTGATGTGGGATTCGGCGGCCCCGGACCCAAGGGCCTTCTGATGCTGAAGGAGGGGGAACAGACCGTGGATGGAGAGGAGTTCTCCGTTCTTCTGCTGGAGGATGGAGACTGGCTGATCCGGGGACTGCACGGCGGAGAGTGGAAACAGATCATGAGATTTGCTCCCGTTCCCGTGAGGGATCCGGATTTTCAGCTTCTGAATTTTTACTGCGCCAGATGCGGGAAGGTGCTCTTTACCAGAAGCAGGGTGGTGAATCTGTGTACTCCCGGGGGCAGCAGGGCTTTGTCCGATATGGAGTTGACAGTGAGAGAAAAGGGAAATATACTGAAAAAGAGTTATGGGGATATCCGGGAACTGGAAGCCGGACTGAGGGAGGAATTCGGGATCTGCGTGACTCTCGGACAGTGAGCCGCAAATGATAAGGTTTGCCGGAGGGAGGCTTCTGTTTCTCCGGTGAATCACTTACAGAGAGGTTAAGGATATGGAACGGTATCGCGTTGATTTCGAAAAGGAGCAGATCGTCTATGAGGCGGAGGAGGGGATGACCCTTCTTGAGGCGGAGATCGCCGCAGGTCTGGTGCCTGACGCGCCCTGCGGAGGGACAGGGAAATGCGGAAAATGCCGGGTAACCGCAGATGGAAGAAAGGTGCTGGCCTGCCAGACCAGAATTGACCGTGACATGACGGTGGACACGGATTTTGTGGAGGAGGATAAGGTCCAGATTCTCATCGACGGCTGTGAAAGACATGTGAGTCTTGATCTGGAGGAGCTGCCTCCGGATGTGGAGCGGCCCCTTGTGGCGGGAGTGGATCTGGGATCCACCTCCATTGTGGGCTATCTTATGGACGGTCTGGACGGACAGCGTCTGGCGGTAAAAAGTATGCTGAATCCCCAGAGACAGTACGGAGCGGACGTGGTGATGCGCAGCAATTATGCCATGGAAAACGGGATGGATATTCTCAGCGGCTGCGTGCGTATGGCGATTTACGTGATGCTGAAGGAGATGGCAGCGGAGTGCGGGCGGAACGCGGAGGATATTGTCCGCATCGTGATGGTGGGAAATTCCTGTATGCATCATCTGTTCCTGGAGATTCCGGTGGATTCACTGGTGCTGGCGCCCTATACCCCGAAGGTGAAGGACGCAGTGGCAGTGAGGGCACTGGATCTGCGCATGATGGTGCATCCCCGGGCCATGGTGTACTGGCTGCCCAATATCGGCGGTTTTGTGGGGGCGGACACGGTGGGCTGCATTCTCGCCTCCGGCCTGGAGAAAAAGGAAAAAATGACTCTCATGGTGGATATCGGCACCAATGGAGAGATCGTACTGGGAAACAAGGATGGAATGGTGGCCTGCTCCACGGCGGCCGGGCCCGCCTTCGAGGGGGCGAAGATCACCTGCGGCATGAGGGGAAGCCAGGGCGCCATCGATCATGTGTACCTGGAGGACGGACAGATACGGTATCATGTGATCGGGGACGAGGCTCCTGTGGGGATCTGCGGCTCCGGCCTTCTGGATGCGGCCGCATGCCTGCTGGACGCCGGTCTGGTGGACGACAGCGGCAGAATGGAGCAAACGTATTATTTTACGCCCAACGTATATATCTGCCAGAAGGATATCCGGGAGCTGCAGCTGGCGAAGGCCGCCATCGCGGCAGGGATCCGTATCCTTCTGGATCATCAGGGCGTAGCCATGGAGGATGTGGGAGAGCTCCTGCTGGCAGGCGCTTTCGGCAATTATCTGAATCCGGTGAGCGCCTGCAGGATCGGACTGCTTCCCCGGGAGCTCTCAGACCGCATCGTGCCCGTGGGAAATGCGGCGGGGACAGGCGCCCAGATTGCCGCGCTCAACAGCGGGGAGTACATAAGAAGCAGCGAGCTGGCCCGGGAGACGGAGTTCGTGGAGCTGGCGCATCTGGCGGAATTTCAGGATGTTTATGTGGAGGAGATGGAGTTCCCGGAGTGAGCGGGTCGTTCAGGGTCTGTTCCGTTCCCGGAGACCGACAGATATTCAGTCCGTATTATACTGTGATGGAATACATTCCAGCGGATGTTTATTCTTCCAGATCCATGAGGTGGAAGGACAGCAGCAGGTACAGCATTTCCTGAGGATTGTCCAGGTCCGTCTTTAAAATTCCCCGGATTTTTTCCAGCCGGTACAGGAGGGTGCTCCGGTGGATAAACAGCGCCTCCGCTGTTTTGGTGATATTCAGATGGTGTTCCAGGTAACAACGGAAGGTATCGTATAAACTGGAGTGGCCGGTTTCGGACAGATTTTTCAAAGTGAGAAGCTTCTCGTGGCAGATCATGTACGCGGGAAGCTTTTTTGTGGCCTGCTCCATGAGATAGGGCATGGCGATGTCGTTGAAATGGTGGATCCACCGGGAGGGATTTTTCCGTTTGCCCAGCTCCAGGGTGAGGGACGCCTGGACATACTGCCGGTGAAAATTAAAATGCCCCAGAAGCTTTCTGCTGTAGCTGGCGTTCAGGAGACTGTCCCGGATAAACCCCGCCATTTTCTGATTGATCTCGTCCTCCGTGAGAGGGCAGAGGTCCAGGTCGATATAGACCACTGCGTTTCCCCGGTATTCCACCGCGCAGGAGGAGGGAATGATATTTTCTACATAATTGCAGATGGAATTCAGGGTGAGGTTCCGGATATCCAGGATGCTGATCTGGATGAGGATGCACTGATAATAATGGGAGGAGAGCCATCCGGCGGCGGAGACCAGCCGGCTGATCTCCACATAGTCCGCTTTTGGGTCGGTGAGAAGCGTGTGAAAGACCTGGCGGAGAGAATGGACGGCGTTCCGGTCCTGGGTATCGTTTTCCGAGAGGCCGTGGGAAACGATTCTGGCCAGGTACTGGAGAATAAAGCCGAAGGTGTCGTCCAGGGGGACTTCCCCCATTCCCATCATAAGGCGGTAGGCGGTTTTTCCCGATTTGGTGATATTGACGCAGAGCTGGGGGGAGGCAATCTCGTTTCCGGGATAAAAGTAATATCCCGTGCGGAAAAAGGTTTCCCCGTAGAGCAGGTCGCCCTTCAGGGAATTGATCAGCTCCAGGGTATTCTCGCTGGCACCCAGCACGGAGTTTTTCAGCTCCCCGTAGGACGTTTTTTTGGACGCGATGATGGTGAAATCCGTCCGGATGACCAGCATGGGGTTGGGGATAATGGGGTCGGTCAGGTCCAGAAGCTCCTGTATGGAGGAATTATTCAGCCGGGATTCCATGAGGGACTGATTCCAGCTGGCGTACATATGGAAGATCTCCAGAAGAAATCCCAGAACCTCCAGAGCGGATACGGAGGGCGGGAGAACGCATACATTGGCGTATTCTCTGTGAATCTCTCCGAAGTCGTGCCCGGTGAAGATCACCAGAATGCGGGAGAGATTCCGGATGGGCATGGTATATTCGGGAGTGTCCACGATATAGATCATATCCTTGTCCATGGGGCGGGAGGGGGCGTGGCAGACGGCATATTTCAGGTGGGGCTCGCTGGAAAGCCAGTCGGAGGATCTGACGTTGTATTTTTTGCGGAGATGATAGGTGATGAGAAGAGCGCTGAGGTTCATGGCGTCGGGTGTCCTTTCTTTGGATTTTTATCGAAAGTTTTTTTTAGTATACAGGAGAAAAGAGAAAGATTCAATAGTGCAAAACATAATTTTCATACAAAATGTAGGAAAGGGTCCTTTGAATTCAATGATTTTGAATATGGAGAATCATGGAGGAGTATGGTAAACTATCAGGTAAAGAGAAACGTCGTCAGACGATTTTAAGAAAACGAATGAAACGGAGGAACCTTTATGATTATCATCGGCGAAAAGATAAACGGTTCGATCCCCGCCGTTGCGCAGGCCATTGCCAGCAGGGACAGCGAGTTTATCAAGAACAGAGCCAGAATGCAGGATGAAGCGGGCGCTACCTTTATCGACTGCTGCGCATCCGTGCCCGAGGCAGAGGAAGTGGAAACTCTGAAATGGATGATCGACTGCATTCAGGAAGTGAGCGATCTTCCCATCGCTGTGGACAGCCCCAGCGCCAATGTGCTGGCTCAGGTATTTCCTTACTGTAAGAGACCCGGACTGATCAATTCCGTTTCCGGAGAGGGAAATAAGGTGGACACCATTTTCCCGCTGATCGCGGATACGAAGTGGCAGGTGATCTGTCTTCTCTCGGACGACAGCGGAATTCCCAAGACCGCGGCGGACAGACTGAAGGTATTCGATTACATCATGGCCAAAGCGAAGGAATACAACATCAGCCCCAGCCGTTTACATATTGATCCCCTTGTGGAAATGCTGTGCACCTCTGAGGACGGAATCGCCATGAACGTGGAAGTGATCAGCACGATCCGTGAGAAATATCCCAGCATTCATATCACTGCGGCTGTAAGCAATATCTCCTTCAATCTTCCTGTAAGAAAGATGATAAACCTGGGCTTCACCGTGCTCGCCATGAACGCAGGTCTGGACAGCGCGATCCTGGATCCCACCAACAGAGATATGATGGGCGTGATCTATGCGACAGAGGCTCTTCTTGGTCTGGACGACTACTGCATGGAGTACATCAGCGCTTACAGGGAAGGTCTTTTCGGCCCGAAAAAATAGGGAACTATCCTAAAAGTGAAAAGCCGCGGGAGGTCGGAATCCCTTCCCGGGGAACGGCAGCCCTGCGGTGAAGATACAATGACCGTTCACACTGCGGAAAATTTTTTGTGAACGGCCCAAACAAAAATAAAAAATATGCGGAGGTAAATGACAATGGCAGGTATTCAGGATGTTTATAGTCTCGTAGTAAAAGGAAAAGCAAAACTGATCGCGGCAGCGGTTCAGGAAGCTCTGGACGAGGGCTGCGACCCCACTCAGCTTCTGAACGAGGGCATGATCAGCGCCATGGACGAAGTAGGCGCCAAATTTAAAGACGGCGAGATCTTCGTTCCCGAGATGCTGGTTGCGGCTAGAGCCATGAAGAAAGGCGTTGAGGTTTTGAAACCCCACCTTGCTACCGGCGCCGCAGGAGCAGCGGGCAAAGTGATCATCGGAACCGTAGCAGGCGACCTTCATGACATCGGCAAGAACCTGGTGGCTATGATGCTTGAGTCCGCCGGATTCGAAGTGATCGACCTGGGCGTGGACGTTCCCAAGGAAAAATTCGTGGAAGTTTATGAAGCCAATCCCGATACCAAGATCATCGGCTGCTCAGCGCTTCTTACCACCACCATGCCGGCTCTGAAGGATACGGTTGCTCTTCTGAACGAGTCTCCCTTCCGTTCCAATATCAAGGTTATGGTAGGCGGAGCTCCCATCACTCAGGCATTTGCAGACGAGATCGGCGCGGACGCTTACACCGAGGACGCAGCTTCCTGCGCTCAGAAGGCTAAGGAACTGGTTGGTCTTGCATAAGTAAGGCAGAGACGAAGTAGTTTCAGAAAAGTCTGGTAAGTAAAAAAGGCCGCCGGAAGGCGGCGTACAATAAAATAAATGCAGATTGTTTTCGGAATGCGGCATGATTTTAATCATGCCGCATTTCTGTTGTGAGAGGATTCAGCGGTGAGGAGGGGAGACAGGAGCCGGAAGATAAGTGTTCATGCTAAAGTCATATGACCAGAAATAGATACACTTGCCTGTCTCTGGATTGTCCCTTATACTGTCATTGAC